>NZ_JBDMHB010000014.1:0-44071 GCF_039752955.1 Collinsella aerofaciens | reverse complement strand
TATTACGAGCTCCTGTGCGAATTGAAGGGAGCGCTCCCGCAAACTGCCTCTTGACAACTTATAGGAGCGTCGGTTTTTATTTCGCGAAATTCGGCATGCTTGAGGGTGATCGGTTAAACGTAGTAGATAGGCCCATTTCGTGACGAACGAACCAAGCTGAGGCGCAAAATAGCCTCGCTCCAGAATAATCGTCGGCAAGGTAGCAAAATGCCCCGCGGGCAGGAGGATGCTCGCGGGGCAAAGAAGAGGGGCTTGTTAGCGGCGGGCCAAGGCGCTCGGCGGGGAGTTTGCCGCGACCCGCTCTTAAGGCATTACAGCTCGACGAGCTGGCCGGTCTCGGCGGCCTCCTTGATGGCGTTAAGCAGCGTGAGCGTCTTGACGTTGTCGGCGGGGGTCACGACGGGCTCGACCTCGCGGCGGACAACCTTCACAAAGTGCTTGAGCTGCATCTTGTGCGGCAACGCCGGGTCGACAGCCGGAATCTCCATCTGCAGCGGCTTGTGCCAGTTGGAGGCGCCGTCGTAGGAGAACTGGTGCAGGCGGGGCAGCGACAAGGCGCCCAAGGTACCGCCGATAAAGTAGGCGTCGGCGTCGAAGGGGCGATACTGCGGATCCTCACGAGCGGTTGCCTCCCAGTTCCAGGGGCTGGCGGTGGCGTCAGAGATGGTCATGCTCGCGAGCGCGCCATCGGCAAAACGCACGTTGACCACAGCGGAGTCCTCGGTCTCAAAACCGCGGGCAGCGCTGGACTGCATGCCCTGGACGGCAACGGGCTCGCCCAGCAGGTAGCGGAGCAGGTCGACGTCGTGCACCAGGTTGACCAGGATCGGGCCGGCACCCTTCTTGCGGCGCCACTCGACATCGAAATACTCGTCATTCTTATAGATCATGTAGTGGAAGCTCGACACGGTGAGCTTGCCCAGCTCGCCAGACTCGATGATCTCCTTGGCCTTGTTGACGAAGGGGTTGTGGCGACGGTGCTGGCCCACGAGCACGGGCACGCCGGCGGTCTCGGCCTCGGCGGCGAAGGCCTGGGCATCCTCGAGATCGTTGGAGATCGGCTTTTCGACCAGCGGCACGATGTTGCGCTTTACGGCCTCGCGGGCAACGCCCAGGTGCAGGTCGTTGGGGGTGGCGATAATGACGGCCTCGGGCTTGACCTCGTCCATCATCTGGGCGGGATCGGTGTAAAACGGCACGCCGGCGGCCTCGGCCGTGGCGCGGGCGCCCTCAAAGGCGTCAGCGATGGCGACGAGCTCGGCCTCGGGCTCCTCGGTGACAAAGCGGATGTGGTTGCGGCCCATGGCGCCGGCGCCGATAACGGCAATGCGGACGGGGTTGAGCTCAGACATTTCGACTCCTTAATAGTGGTGGCGATGGAATGTGACAAAGGGGCTGTCCCTTTGTCGCATCGGTAAAACTAGGCGGACTTCTTCTTGCTGTCGGAGACCATCATGTAGACGGTGAGCACGACGGCGATGGCGGCGATTACAATGGCGCCGTAGAAGGACTGCTGGTAGGCGGCGCTGCCGGCCTCGGCGTGATACAGCACGGCGGTGATGGGCTGGCTGATCCAGGTGGAAGCGGCATAACCCAAAAACATGATGCCGTAGTTGACGCCGATGTTGCTGGTACCAAAGGCGCCACCGGTGAGCGGCGGGTAGATGACGAGCAGGGCGCCAAAGCTAAAGCCGAGCAGGGCGAGCGCCACAAAGAACATGCTCTGCGTAAAGCTCATCGACATGATGACAAGCGCGACGATGGTGACGACAAGGCTGATGAGCAGCGACTTGTAGGCGCCGAGCTTGTCGATGATCTGGCCAAAGGACAGGCGGCCGACCAGGTTGGCGCAGGTGTTGACGGAGACCACCACACCGCCGAGGGCGACGGCAGCGGCGCTCGTGGGATCGGCGAAGAGCTGGACGGCGGCGATGGAGGCAACCTTGCCCACGAGCAGGGTGCCCGCGGTGGCGGCAAAGGCAAAGGTGACGATGAGGACCCAGAAGCGCGGGGTCTTGACCATCTCGCCCGGGGTGAGGTCGCCGAAGGTACCGGCGTGCGCGCCGCCCTTGGGGGCCTCGAAGCCCTCGGGTAGCCAACCGGCCTCGGGGGCCTTCAGGAACAGGGCGGAGGCGGCGATCGTCACAAAGAAGATGACGCCGAGTGCCTTAAGGGCACCGAAGATGCCCAGGCTCGGGATGAGCAGCGAGGCGAGCACCGGGGACAGCACGGCGGGGCCGGCGGTCGAAGCAGCGAGGGTGATGCCGGAGGCGAGCCCCTTCTTGTCGATGAACCACTTTTGGCCGGTGGTGAGCGCCGGGTTGTAGCCCAGACCGTTGCCGACGGCGGCGACGAGCGAGAACCACAGGTAGAACTGCCACGGCTCGGTGACGGTGCCGGACATGAACCAGCCCAGGCCGTAGCACACGGCGGCGGCGATCACGACGTTGCGGGGGCCGATTTTATCGGAGATGCGGCCGGCGAAGATGCCCGTCACGGCCATGATGGTCTGGAAGACGGGGAAGGCCCAGGTAAGAGCGCTGGACCACTCGGGGTAGACGGCGAGCAGGTTCTTGCTCACGACGGAATACAGCGCGATGGAGCTGATGAAGAACATGGTGACGCATGCGGCGGAAAGCACGACGGCGCGACCCTTGTTGGAGTTGGTGGAAGCCATTGGACTCTTTCTAATCGGTACGGGGGAGGAGCGGTCGTATCCGCGGGTCTCCCTGTTAGGTTGGTTTACTGGTCAGTCGGCTTGGCGACGCCGGACTCATCGGACCAAAGCTCGACACCCTTGTTCTTGAGGTAGTTGTCGGCATAGGCGCGACGGCCGCCGGGCTTGGCGGTGAGGTCGCCCATCATGTTGGAGAAGCCGCCGTCGACCTTGATGGCGTCGCCGGTGGTAAAGTCCGAGCGCGTGGACGCCAGGAACATGACGGCGTTGGCGATATCGCTGACCTCGCCGATGCGGCGCGTGGCAATCAGGCGGCTGCGGCTCTTTTCGACCTCGGGGTCGGCGTAGAAGTTGGCCGACATCGGGGTCTTAACGAAGCAGGGCTCGACGCAGTTGGAACGGACGCCGTAGGGGCCCCACTCGGCGGCGAGCATCTTGGACATCATGTTGACGCCGGCCTTGGTGGAGCTGTACACGCCCGAGAACGTCTCGGGGGAGTGGCTGGCGACGGTCGAGATGTGCACCAGGCGGCCCTGGCCGGCCTTGATCATCTCGCGACCAAAGCGCTGCGAGGTGATGAAGCAGCCGGTGAGGTTGACGTTGAGCACCTGCTCCCAGTCGCTCAGCGGCAGGTCTTCCATGGCTGCGAAGCGCAGGATGCCGGCGGTGTTGACGAGAACGTCGACGCGACCGAAGTCGGCGATGGTGGCATCGACGGCGGCCTGAACCTCGGCCTCGTCGGTGGCGTTCATCTTGTAGCCCTCGGCGTGGATGCCAAACTCGGCGGCGAGGTCGGCGGCCGCGGCCTTGACCTTCTCCTCGTCCAGATCGAGCAGGACGACGTTGGCGCCGTTGCGGGCGAACTCGCGGCAAATCTCGACGCCCATACCGCCGAGTGCGCCGGTCACGGCGCAGACATCGCCCTCGAGCTTAAGCCAGTTGCTCATAGGAACTTCCCTTCTTGTGCCTCCCGGTGGGTCGCTCCCATTAATCGACCCACGTGGTTTTCGCTGGTTATCGTATGCTTTGCATTTGCGCAGGTGAATTGCATATTTGTTAGAATGGCGTTAACCGTAGGTTTACACTGTGCGATGCAGTTTATTCTCAATTGAGCGCGTGACCTGCGAAAACAACCCCCTGCGGCACCATGTGGCCACGGGCGCGAAAACAGGAGATTGACGTGTACGATCGACGACTCGAGGCCATATCGGCCGCCGCGGAGCTGGGAAGCTTCTCGCGTGCGGCGGCAAAATTGCGCGTGTCGACTCCGGCGCTCGTCAAGCAGGTGTCGGGATTTGAGGCCGAGTTTGGCATCACGTTGTTCGAGCGCTCGCATTCGGGCGTTAAGGTGACGCCGGCGGGCGCTCTGCTGGTGGACGATGCGCGCTCGATCATGCGCCAGTCCGAGGATGCGTTGCGCCGCGCCCGACGCGCGGCGGGCGATGGCGGTGCCGTGCGCCTGGGCGTGTCGATGATGTGCCCGGGGCGCCAGACGCTGTCGATGTGGACGGGTGTGCACGAGCTGGAGCCATCGTTGCGATTTGAGATCGTGCCGGTAAGCGACCTCTATGACGAGCGCGAATCTGTCATGCGCAGCTTGGGCCGCGAGGTCGATGTGGTGCAGTCGAGTTTTTCGACTCCGCGCTGGGGCGACACCTGCCAAAAGCTCCGCATTGTCAACGTGCCGTTTTATATCGACCTGCCGCGCACGAGCCCGCTGGCGCGCAAGACGCGCATCACGGTTGCCGACTTGGAGGGCATGCGCCTGCGCGTACTGCGCCACGGCAACGACGCCATGGACAGCTTGCGCATCGACCTGTTGGCCGACGGCGGCGTGGACGTGATCGACGTGGATAGCTTTGACTTTGCGCTCTTTAACGAGGCGGAGGAAAAGGGCGACGCGGTGCTCACCTGCGGCGCATGGTCGGGGGTGCACCCAGCCTTTGTGGGCGTGCCGTTCCTGTGCGGACGCGAGGTGCCGGTCTTTCTGCACTACCCGCTCGAGCCCACCCTCCAAGTACAAAAATTCGTCAACGCCATGGCACAACTTCTCAAATAGCTATCGTGTCGATGATTCTTTAATTCCCGTCCTAGAAAAATCATCTGGTAGAGTTGACCTCACGTGAATTTCAGCACACTGCGTACTACCTGTGCTTTTGTCATTTGGGGAGTGAACTTGTGAATACTTCTGTCGCCAAGAAAGCCAGCCGGGCGGTGCGCCTGCTCATGATGGTGCTCACGGCAGTTCTCATCTTCTTCTTCATTAATGTTATGCTGCTCGTCTCCGATATCCAGGGCACGGCGCGCGTGGTCAACTACGCCGGTCTGGTGCGCGGTACCACGCAGCGAATCGTTAAGCTCGAGGACGCGGGCCAGCCTCAAGACGATCTGCTCAAAGCCGTGGATTCATACATCAACGGCTTGCGTTACGGAAGTGGCGACCTCAACCTCGTCCGTCTCGACGACGATGGGTATCAGGCAAAGATGACCGAGCTTGCAAATTATTTTGATGAGCTTTGCGCCGAGATTGCCCGTGTGCGCGAAGTCGGCTACGAGAACACCGATATCATCGCCATGAGCGAGGAGTTCTTTGGCATTTGCGACGATGCTACGCGACTTGCAGAGGACTACTCTCAGGAGAAGGCGTCGGCGCTCAACTATCTCGAGGGCTTGGTGATCATCGACATCGTGGGCTTGGTGGCGACCTTTGCGGTTGAACTTGTTCGCGCGGTGCGCACTGCCGCGCTCAATCGCGAACTGCAGAGCAAAGTCTATCTCGACGAAGCCACGGGACTGCCCAACAAGAACAAGTGCGAGGAGATCTTAGGACAGGAGCAGCCTGTCTCCGCGGAGGCGTCCGTTGCGGTGTGCGTTTTCGACCTTAACAATCTGCATATGGTCAATAACAGCTTTGGTCACGAGAAGGGCGACGAATACATCCGTTCTTTTGCTCAGCAGCTGGGGTGCGTGTCGTCCGAGACCTGCTTTGTGGGCCGCGACGGCGGCGATGAGTTTATCGCGGTGCTGCGGGATGCCGATCGAGCTGCCGTGGAGTTCTGTCTCGCTCGGGTTCGTGCGAACGTGAACGAGTATTCCGAGGCTCACCCCGACATGCCTATCAGCTATGCGGTGGGCTACGCGCTTTCCAGTGATTTTGATGAACCGCCTACGATGCGCGAGCTCTTTTCCCAGGCCGACAAAAACATGTACATCGACAAGAACCGCGTAAAGACAGCTGAGGCAGCCGGGCTGCAACGCGAGGAACGGTAAGCTTGTAACAAAGGGCATAGAAAAGCCTCCGCAGCCCGTGTGTGCTGCAGAGGCTTTATTCGTTGCGGCGCATTGTGTTTGGGTCGTTGAGATGAGTCGATTTGCCCCGAAAGAGGAGGGCATTGACCTTAGGGTCATGCCCGACGAATGAGCGGCAAATCGGCCATCTCGGCGAGCCGAACTACTCCAGCTCAAACGCTCCGGTATAGAGCTGATAGTAATACCCGCGCTTGGCAATCAGCTCGTCGTGGTTGCCGCGCTCGATGATGCGGCCGTGGTCCAGACAGATGATTGCGTCGGAGTTGCGCACGGTGGACAGGCGGTGCGCGATGACAAACGTCGTGCGGCCCTCCATGAGCTTGTCCATGCCCGCCTGCACGATGGCCTCGGTGCGGGTGTCAATGCTCGACGTGGCCTCGTCCAGAATCATCGCCGGCGGATCGGCGACGGCGGCGCGTGCGATCGAGATCAGCTGGCGCTGGCCCTGCGACAGCTGTGCGCCGTTGCCGGTGAGCATGGTGTCGTAGCCGTCGGGCAGGCGGGTGATAAAGTCGTCCGCGCCCGCGAGCTTGGCCGCCGCGATGCACTCCTCGTCGGTAGCGTCCAGGTTGCCGTAGCGGATGTTATCCATCACAGTGCCGGTGAACAGGTTCACGTCCTGTAGCACGACGCCCAGCGAGCGGCGCAGGTCGGCCTTGCGGATCTTGTTGACGTTGATGCCGTCGTAGCGGATCTTGCCGTCGGCGATGTCGTAGAAGCGGTTGATGAGGTTGGTGATGGTCGTCTTACCGGCACCGGTGGCGCCGACAAACGCGACCTTCTGGCCCGGCTTGGCAAACACGGACACGCCGTGCAACACCTCGTGGTCGGGCGTGTAGCCAAAGTCGACGTTGTCCATGACCAGGTCGCCGCGCAGCGGCACGTATTCGATCTCGCCGGTTGCGCGGTGCGGATGTTTCCACGCCCACATGCCGGTGTGGTGGTCGGCCTCCTCGAGCTGCCAGGTATCGGGGTTTACCTGAGCGTTGACAAGCGTCACATAGCCTTCGTCGGCCTCGGGCTCCTCGTCGATGAGCTCAAAGATACGGTCGGCGCCGGCGAGGCCCATGACCACGGCGTTGATCTGCTGCGAGATCTGGCCGATCTGTCCGCAGAACTGCTTGGTCATGTTGAGGAACGGCACTACGACGGCGATGGACAGCGCCATGCCCGAGATGCTCAGGTTGGGCACGCCCAGCGCCAGGAAAATGCCGCCGGCCAGTGCGACCAGCACGTAGAGCAGGTTGCCCAGGTTCATAAGGATAGGCATGAGGATGTTGGCGTACATGTTGGCCTTCTGCGAGACCTCGAAGAGCTTTTCGTTGCGCTCGTCAAAATCGGCCTCGGCGGCAGACTCGTGGCAGAATGCCTTGACGACCTTCTGGCCGTTCATGACTTCCTCGATATGGCCCTCGACAACGCCGAGCTCGGTCTGCTGCGCAATAAAGAAGCGCGCGGAGTTGGAGCCGAGCAGCTTGGTCATAAAGGTCATAAAGGCGACGCCGGCAATAATGACCAGGCACATCCACACGCTGTAGTACAGCATGATAAAGAACACCGTGACGATGACGATGACCGTCATGAGCAGGTTGGGCAGCGACTGGCTAATCATCTGGCGCAGCGTGTCGATGTCGTTGGTGTAGTGGCTCATGATGTCGCCGCGCTGATGCGTGTCGAAGTAGCGGATCGGCAGGTCCTGCATGCGGTTGAACATCTTCTCGCGCAGCTTCTCGAGCGAGCCCTGCGTAACGATGGCCATGGCGCGGTTCCAGAAGAGCGAGGACAGGATGCCGACGCCGTAGATGCAGGCGAGGGTGGTCACGAGCTGTGCGATCTTGGGCTGTGCAGCTTCCCAATCGCCCGACTGCCACGATTCGCTAATAATCTGCAGGGCGCTCTGAAGGAAGGTCGCGCCGATGGAGTTGATGATGGCGCAGAGCACCACGCCGACGACGACGAGGGGCAAAAGCACGGGGTAGAAGCCAAAGAGCGTCTTGATGAGGCGCGACATGGTGCCACCCTTGCGGTTGAGCGCGCGCTCGGCGGTCGTTGCCTTACTCATGTGCCTCGCCTCCTTCCTGGGTCTGAGCTTGTGTTGCGGATGCCTCGGTGTCGGCTTCGACGGCCTCTTCGCCCTCGGCAGACATCTTGTTCTGCGAGGTGAAGGTCTCGCGGTAGATCTCGCTCGTCTTGAGTAGCTCGTCATGGCTGCCGATCTGAGCGATACGGCCGCCCTCCATGACGATGATGCGGTCTGCATCCTGCACGGAGCTAATGCGCTGGGCGATGATGAGCTTGGTCGTGTTGGGCAGATAGCTTGCCAGCCCTGCGCGGATCTTGGCGTCGGTCTTGGTGTCGACGGCGCTGGTGGAGTCGTCCAGGATCAAGATCTTGGGGCGACGCAGCAGGGCACGCGCAATGCACAGGCGCTGCTTCTGACCGCCCGAGACATTGGAGCCGCCCTGCTCGATCCAGGTGTCATAGCCCTTGGGGAAGCCATCGACAAACTCGTCGGCGCAGGCCAGATGTGCCGCCTCGCGGACCTCTTCGTCGGTGGCGTTCGGGTCGCCCCAACGCAGGTTCTCGGCAATCGTGCCGCTAAACAGCACGTTTTTCTGCAGCACCATGGCCACTTGGTGGCGCAGGGCGTCCAAGTCGTAGTCGCGCACATCCACGCCGCCCACGCGCACGGTGCCTTCGGTGGCGTCGTACAGGCGGGCGATGAGGTTTACAAGCGTGGACTTGGCCGAGCCGGTGCCGCCGATGATGCCGATGGTCTCACCGCTCTTAATGTGCAGGTCGATATCGTCGAGCGCCTGGCGCTTCGCATGCGCGGAATACTTAAAGCTCACGTGGTCAAAGTCGATGGAGCCATCGGCGACCTCGAGCACGGGCTCGGCGGGATCGGCGATCGTGGGCTCGGCGGCTAGCACCTCGGTGATGCGGTGCGCCGATTCGTCGGCCATGGTCACCATGACAAAGATCATCGACAGCTGCATCAGGCTCATAAGGATCTGGAAGCCATAGGTAAAGATCGAGGAGAGCTGGCCCACGTCGAACAGCGTTCCCTGGCTCGTGATGATGAGCTTGGAGCCCAGGTAGATGATGACAACGAACGCGCCGTTGACGCAGATGTTCATCATGGGGTTGTTAAAGGCCAACAGCTTCTCGGCACGGGTGAAGTCCATTTGGACGTCGCGTGCGGCGGTCGCGAACTTCTCCTTCTCAAAGTCTTCGCGCACATAGCTCTTGACCACGCGCATGCCGGTGACGTTTTCCTCGACGGACTCGTTAAGGGCGTCGTACTTGTGGAACACGCGTGAGAAGATGGGGCGCACCTTAAAGATGATAAAGAACAGCCCAAAGCCCAGCAGCGGAATGATGATCAGGTAGACCATGGCGACGCTGCCGCCCATGATAAACGCCATGGTAAAGGCGAAGATCAATACCAGCGGCGCGCGCACGGCGATGCGGATGATCATCATAAAGGCCTGCTGCACGTTGTTGATGTCAGTGGTCAGACGCGTGACGAGCGAGGAACTCGAGAATTCATCGATGTTGGCAAAGCTGAACGTCTGGATCTTGTAGAACAGGTCGTGACGCAGGTTCTTGGCGAAGCCGCAGCTCGCATGGCTGCAGGTGACGCCGGCAGCGGCGCCAAAAGCAAGCGACGTCAGCGCGATGAGCACCAAAAAGCCCGCGGTGGGAAGCATCTCGGCTACGGTGGCGCCGTCTTTGATGGCATCGATCAGGTTGGCGGTGATAAATGGAATCAGCATCTCGCAGAGCACCTCGCCAAGCACGAGCAATGGCGTGGCAACAGTGACTTTCATATAGTCACGGATGCTGCCCATGAGGGTTTTAATCATCCAGTTCCTCCCAGGTTACACGGATTTTCTCGAGCATTTCGGCGAGCTGCTCGCGCTCGTCGTGGGTGAGGGCACTAAAGGCCTGCTCTCTAAAGCGAATGCGGGCTGCCTGCTCAACGCGGGCCTTTTCCCATCCCGCATCGGTCAGGCGGATGGTGAGCTGCCGACGGTCTTTGGGATTGCGGTTGCGCTCGATAAGACCGCCCAGTTCGAGCTTGGACAGAATCTCGGAAAGGGACCCCGGCTTGAGGTCGAAGTGCATGCCGAGCTCTTGTTGGGACAGCTCGCCGGTCGGCTGCTTGGCGAGCAGGCAGACGATGGGCGCCTTGCCAGATATGCCGCCGCCGTGAAAATGCATGTAATGGCCGCAAAACCCCAGCCCATGGAGGATTCTCTTGGCGAGACGGTCCTCCTTGGACTGAGTCTCGGGCTCGTCTGCCGGCTGCGAGGGGTCGTCGCCGGGTTCATGCGGATGGGCGTGTGGTTCAACACACATATCTAATCTTCGCTCCTTTCTTTAGTTAGGTAGATGAATTGTTTTGTGCCTAACTAATCTAGGAGCGTGAGAAATAAATGTCAAGGTACCAAACTAGTGGTTACGCGGTTTTACCAAACCGCGTAACGGCTCGACGCTGCAAGCGTTCCTAAGCGGCAATCTGACGTTCAATCGTCGGGCATGGCCACAAGGCCTATGCCCTCCTCTTTCACGCCACCTTGCTCGCTTAGGAACGCTTTCGCTGTCCGTCCTCAACCTGCGATAGTCATTGGGGACGTTCTTAAATGACTAGTCAAACAAGAACGTCCCCAATGACTAACTTCCTCCTTCCCGTAACCTTTCCGCAACAATGTGGCCTCCGCGGCGCCAGCGCCCGTTCACAACTTCCCCTGCGCTACACTTAGTTGCACTATGGCGCCATCGTGCCGCGCCCGACCCAAGGGGGACTCTCATGAAGAACACTCAGCTGCTGCTGATCAACGATATGTGCGGCTACGGCAAGGTCGCGCTTTCCGCCATGCTGCCGGTGCTGTCGCATATGGGCTACCGCATCCACAACCTGCCGACGGCGCTGGTGTCCGATACGCTCAACTATCCCAAGTTCTACATCCACGACACCACAGAGTACGTGCGTCAGAGTCTTGCTATCTGGGAGGAGCTCGGCTTTGAGTTTGACGCCATTTCGACCGGCTTTATCGTGACCGAGGAAGAGACGCGCATCATTTCGGACTTCTGCCACCGTCGCGCGCAAAAGGGTACCAAGGTGTTCGTCGACCCCATCATGGGCGACAACGGCAAGCTCTACGCCGGCGTGCCCGAGTCCACGATCGGTCTCATGCGCAGCCTGCTCGAGTGCGCCGACTATGCGGTGCCAAACTACACCGAGGCGTGCCTGCTTACCGATGCGCCCATTGCCGAGCAAATCACGCCCGATGAGGGCCGCGCTCTTGTGGATGCTGTGCGTGCCCTGGGCGCCAAGTCGGTGGTCATTACGAGCGCTGTGGTCGACGGTGCGAATGTCGTTATCGGTTACGACCATGTGGCGGGGGAGTACTTCACGATTCCCTTCGACCTGATCCCGGTCTACTTTCCGGGCACGGGCGACACGTTCTCGGCGGTGCTCGTCGGCCGCGTTATGGCTGGTTGGAGCCTGCAGCGCGCGACGAGCGATGCCATGCGCGTGGTAGCCGAGCTTATCGAGCGCAATGCCGACCAGGAAGACAAGTCCGCCGGCCTGCCCATCGAGGCCTGCCTGGATGTGATTGACCATGAGTAGCGCCGACGAGAGCGGCACCGAGGCAGCGGGCGAGAACAAGCCGCTCGGTGCCCCGCGTGGCAAGCGCCCACGTATTCGCGTGAGTTGCGTGGACCAGCTGGGTGCGTGCCGCTGCCACCATGGTCACAAGCCGGGCGACGTTTTTGACTTCGACCGAGATCGCGGCAAGATGTGCGCCATGGCATGTCACGTGGGCTTTCCCTATATCGACATTCTGCGCTACGGCGGTGCCGTGCCCGGTAACGAGCCTGGTACGGCAAAGTTCTGCTGCCCCGAGGTCGACACCCTCAACGTCTGGCTCGCCGAGATCGTCGACGAGTAATCGAGCGCAATGTGACAGAGGGACAGTCCCTTTGTCACATTCGCCGGTGGTGTTCCTTCTATTATGCTTGTAATCTCAAATCTCTGCATTTCATCCGATTTTAGGTTCTAAAAATTCTGCGTTTCATCGATAATTAAGCGTATAAAACTTTGCATTTCATTTGATGACACTGAGGGGAGAGCCTATGCTGCGCAGGAAAATAGCGGCAGAGCTGGAGCGTTGGCTGAAGTCTGCCGAGCAAAAGGCCTTATTCATTACGGGTTCTCGCCAGATCGGCAAAAGCTATTCGATTCGCGCATTTGGCAAAGCCAACCATGCAACCTACATCGAGCTTAACCTCATGGAAAATCGCCAGGCAAAAGATGCTCTTCTCGAGGCGCGGGATGCCGATGATTTCATCAGCAGGGTGACGCTTCTTTCGGGAAAGTCGATTGCACCAGGCAAAACGCTCGTGTTTATCGATGAGGTCCAAGAGGCCCCCGACATCATGACGATGGCAAAGTTCCTTGTTGAGGACGGGAGATGCCGCTGGGCGTTTTCGGGGTCAATGCTCGGGACCCAGTTCAAGGGCGTCAGGTCCTATCCCGTGGGGTATGTCCACGAGCTTAGGATGTTCCCGCTCGATTTTGAGGAGTTTTGCTGGGCAACCGGGGTGAGCGAGGGGGCTCGCCAAACGATACGTGACGCGTGTATCAGCGAGAGGCCCATTCCTGATTACATTCATGACGCGATGATGGCAAACTTCAGGACCTATACCGTTGTCGGCGGAATGCCGGAGGTCGTGCAGCGTTTCCTTGACACGCAGGGCGACCTTGCCTCTGTTCGTCAGCTACAGTCAGAGCTCAACGAGCAGTACCGGCGGGATATCTCCAAGTATGCAAGCGGGCGAGCCCTTCAGGTGCAGAGCATCTACGATCAGCTCCCTATTATGCTCGAGGGCGAAAACAAGCGCTTCGTGCTCAATTCCATTGACCCCAAGGCTCACTACGAGAAGTATCAGCGAGATTTTGTATGGCTTGTCGATGCCGGCGTTGCTCTCAAAGCCGATATCGTAACCGAGCCAAAATCGCCCCTGCTCAAGACGGCGCGGCCATCGCAGTTCAAGCTATATCAATCGGATACGGGCATGTTGATGGCGCGCTACCCCATTGGAGTCGCCCAAGCGGCGTATCTTGATAGCAAGGAGCCCAATCTGGGCGGCATTTACGAAAACGTGGTGGCCCAGCAGCTGGCTACCCAAAATCGCCAGCTTTACTACTATCAGACAAAAAAGCGCGGTGAAGTGGACTTTGTGGTCGATGGGCCGGATGGGACGGCTGTTCCGATCGAGGTTAAATCGGGCTCCTATTTCCACGCGCACGCTGCGCTCGGTCATGTGCTTGATACGGCTGAATATGGCGTAAGGCTCGGGATTGTTTTCTCGAGAGGCAACGTTGAGCGCAACGGAGCGGTTCTCTATTTGCCGCTATATGCGACCTGGGCCCTTTCGGATGTTCTGGGCGACTCCTGCGCCGAGGGGATAAAGCTGGAGGTCAAGCCGGTCTAGGGCCAGTCTCGGATGTGACAAAGGGACAGTCCCTTTGCCACATTCATGAGCGTGGATTTTCTCCCACCGAGATAACGAGCGTGGATTTTCTCCCGTTTAGAGCGCACTCGAACGCTCAAAGTGGGAGAAAATCCACGCTCGTTTTATGCCGATGGCGTGGCCCGAGCGCCCGCGCCGCCCGAGCGTCTACAGCTGCTCGAGCATAGCGGTGCAACCGGCGAGTACATCGCGGTAGGTGGCGTCGAAATTGCCGGTGTACCAGGGGTCGGCCACGTCGCCGGGGCGATCGGTCCAATCGAGCAGGCGCGAGACCTTGCCATCGGGGTCCTTCCCAAAAATTCGGTACAGGCCGCGGGCGTTCTCGTCGTCCATATAGACAATGTGGTCCCAGTCGCCATACTCCGCGCGACGCACCTGACGTGCACGATGTGCGACGACGGGAATTCCGACCTCGCGCAGCTTGGCAACGGTACCGTGGAGTGGCGGGTTGCCGATCTCCTCGGTCGACGTTGCAGCGGAATCAATGACAAACTCCGCCTCGCGTCCAGCGCGGCGCACCAGCTCGGTAAACACGGACTCAGCCATCGTCGAGCGGCAGATATTCCCATGGCAGATAAACAGTACACGTTGCATATGCGGTTTCCTTTCGATCGCCATCATCGAGCTCGAGTATCGCATCTACGCCTGCGCCCTTGCCCGCCTGCGCTCCCAGTGAGCCAATTTAATCGTCACCAGCGTAAGCACCCAGGCCACAAGCGAGAACGCGGCACCCACTGCGCCTACGTGCGCAATGCCAATGCTGCTTACCACGGCGCCGCCCACTGCGGTGCCAAACGAGATGCCGACGTTAAACGCCATGGGCTCAACCGAACTTGCGAGTACCATCGACTTGGGATGGCGGCTGCGTGCCACGTCCATGAAGTGCGTGATGCACGACACCGAGAACAAGTACATGAGCAGCGCCAAGCTAAGGACAAAGGCCAGCGCGAGCGGCATGGTGCCGCCCACAGCAAACAGCCCGAGTAACGCCGCAGCCTGCAGCACGAACGTCACAAGCAGCGCCTTCATACCAAAGCGCGCATCGATCCATCCGCCCAGGATGTTCGAGATCAGGCAGAACACGCCGTAGGCCATGAGCGTGGTACTGGCTTCGACCGTGCCCATGCCCAGCACCTGCTCAAGATAAGGCGTCACGTAGCCATAGAAAACGTAGACCGACCCCACGCCAAACAAAAAGATGAGCATGCCGGTGACGATGCTCGGCTCGCGTAGCAGACCCACCTGCTCGCGAAAGGTGGCGGGCTCGTCGGTTTGCCCAGCGCGCGGCATAAACATCACGAGCGCTCCGCAGATCAGAACGGCAAAGGTCAGCGTGCTGTACATGGCCACGTGCCAGTCGAGCGTGTCGGCCACAAACTTGCCGATCGAAGTGACAAAGACCATTGCCACGGAAAACGCGCCGTACACCACCGAGATGGCGAGTGAGGTCTGCTGCGGGGACAGCAGCTCGGGGATATACGTCACGCCCACGGCGAGCAGTGCGCCCGAGACGGAGCCCAAGATGATGCGCGAGGCGAACAGCACTTGAAAGTTGGGTGCCAGCGCCATGACCAGATTGCCGAGCACAAAGACGATGCTATAACACACGAGCAGTTGGTAACGACGGAAGCGCCCCGTGCTGAGCGCGAGCACCGGCGTCGCGATAGCGTAGATCAGTGCGAACACGCTAATAAGTTGGCCTGCGGTGGCAAGCGATACGCCGAGTCCCGTCGCCAAGTCACTTTCGATGCCGATGACCACGAACTCCGAACAGCCGAGCGAAAAGCCTAACAACACGAGCAGCGCCAGGCAGAGCTTGGTGCGCGCGGGGGAGAGCGCGGCGGCGGTTGACTTACTTTTTGGCGTGGTTGCGGCGGTCAAGGTTGTCACTCCAATGTCGCGTGAATAAGCGGGATTCAATCCCTGCAACTCTAACAGAATGTGACAAAGGGACAGTCTCTTTGTCACATTCGCGGCGTGGCTGCCGCCTAAACCGTCACAACATTCGATGAAAATCTCGAAAACGAGGAAAAACGTCGAATGTTGTGACGGTTTTCGTGTCCGGCGCGGGTGAGCTTCGGTGCCGTCTGGGGGTATAAGACTAGCGAGTGTTTATTTGCGAGGCCTAAGGGGCGCCCCGTATGGATATCGATAACTTTGAATGGTGGTATAGCGAGGGCGAGGCTCCGGACGAGGAGTGGGACGAGCCCGCGTCGCGTGACGTGTCGAGCGACGAGGACGAGACCGGCAACGATGCCGCTGTCGAGCCTGATGCCGCCTCCGATGCCGCCGAGCCCCTGACCTTTGAGCAGGCTTGGGCCCAAGCCGAGGCCGATGAGGCTAAGGCCGATGCCACGGCCACACTCGGTGAGCCGGCGGACATGTCCATCTCGCCGGCAAAGATCCCGCAGCCGCGTCACACCATCGATCCCGACAGCACGGCATCCTTCAGCATTCTCGACGTGCCCGCGCAAGGCGCCCAGGCGCCTGCGCCCACACATCGCCCCGACCTGGCTCGTGAGGAAGACGCGGGCCGCCGTTCTCCGCTCGGCCCCATCCTCATCGCCTTCATGGCCGGCGTTATCGCCTGCTCGGCAATCGGTAGCGTTTGGAGCCATGTCGAGCAGCAGCGTCAAGACGCCGCCAAGGTCGAGATGTCTGTCGAGCAATCGCTCAGCCGCACGCGCTCGGTACATGTGTCGGTCGAGGTCAAGGACGGCGCGATGTGGGACACCGCGCGTGGCGACAGCCAAATGCTCATCCACATCGTGGGGCGTACGCTCAAAGGGCAGACGATTGACGAGTATCAATACGTCAATTCCGCTGGTGACGGCATCGAGCTCAAGCCCGGCGACTACGAGCTCACCGTCGACGAACCGCCCGTCGCCACCGACGGCACGCGCTTCCGCGCCTCAAAGCGCATGGTTCCCGTGAGCTTTAACTCGCAGGCGCCCGATACGGTCGATAGCACTCCGCAGGGCGGGTTTGACCTTTACGCTATTGCTCAATAACTGCGCCTGTCGCTCAACCCCGCCGCCAAGAGTGGGACAATAGCCCTCGACACTATTGTTTACTTTTGGAGGAAGTAGCATGTCTACCGTCACTACCATCAAGCGCGGCAGCCTCACCGCGGCCATCGATTCCATGGGCGCTCAGCTCACGAGCCTTGCCCTCAACGGCAACGAGTATCTGTGGCAGGGCGACCCCGCCTTTTGGGGCAAGCATGCGCCCATCCTGTTCCCCATTGTGGGTTCGCTGCGCAACAACACGGCAGCGTCTGCGGCCGGCACCTGCGAGATGCCGCGCCACGGACTCGCGCGCATCGTCGAGCACGAGCTGGTCGAGGTTTCGGAGGACGGCTCCTCGGTAACTTACGAGATCACCGATACGCCCGAGTCGCTCAAGGCCTTTCCGTTCCACTTTAAGCTCAACATGACCTATGCCCTGACCGGCGACGCCACCCTCACGCAGACCTTTGCCGTCACCAATACCGGCGATGTGGACCTGCCGTTCTCGGTGGGCGGCCACCCCGCATTTAACGTGCCCGCCCCCGGTGCCGAGGACGAGGCGTTCGAGGATTACGAGCTGGCGTTTACCGAGGCTTGGACGAACGAGGCTCCCATCATCAAGCCCGACGGTCTTATGACGTTTGAGGGCAGCTATAAGGCTCCCGACAACTCGGACGTGCTGCCCATCACGCACCGCAGTTTCGATAACGATGCCATCATGTTCACCGATACTCCGGGCTCCACGCTCACGCTGCGCGGCCGCAAGTCGGGCCACGGCGTCAAGATCGACTTTGAGGGCTTTAAGTACATTGGCGTGTGGTCTGCCGCCAACGACGCTCCGTTTGTGGCGCTCGAGCCCTGGACCGGTCATACCACCATGGACACCGAGGACGATGTCTTTGAGCACAAGGTCAACACCATCACCCTGGCCCCGGGCGAGACGGACAAGCGCAGTTTTAGCGTTACCTTGCTCTAGAGGTTCCGCCGCTCGGTCGATGCTGCGCGTCGTCCAGAGCGACAAGTTGTCATTCAAAAGGCAAGGCATAGACCTTCTGGTCATGCCTTGCCTTTTTCATGCCACTTGTTCGCTCTGGACGTCGCTCGCCGGCATTGCCAAAACATCGGCGTCCCCAATGACTACCGCGTGTCTATTAATTTTTCGAGCTTGTGCTGCGCTGCTAGTTGCTGGCGTATATCCTGTTAAGTCGTCAGCATACGATTCAACAGGGAAGGCAGATTATGCATTCTCCCCATCAACGCGACGCGCATCCACAGCCGGTGTGCAGCCGTCGTATCTTCTTAGGCAGTGCGTTTGCTGCGAGCGCTTCCGTCGTCGCCGGCGCACTTGCCGGTTGCCAGCGCCCCTCCACGCTGGAAGTGGCCCAGCCCACGACGGGCGGCGGTCGCGACGACCTGTCCGATTCCGTGATCGGCAAGGACAAGATCCGCATCGGCATGGAGGCGGCCTACGCCCCGTACAACTGGCAGGTCTCCGAAGCCAGCAAGTACACTATCCCCATCGACAACGTGCAGGGCGCCTATGCCGATGGTTACGACGTGCAGATCGCCAAGATCGTCTGCAAGGCCCTCGGTGGCGAGCCCGTCGCCGTCAAGCAGGGCTTCTCGGGTCTTATCGATTCGCTCAACAACGGCCAGATCGACCTCATCATTGCCGGCATGAGCGCCACGCCCGAGCGCGAGGAGTCCGTCGGCTTTTCCGACCCGTACTTCATTGGCTACTTTGGCCTGTTCGTAAAAGAGGGCTCGCCCTACCAAAATGCGACCAAGCTCAGCGACTTTAGCGGCGCAACGGTCCTCGGCCAAAAGGACACCATGCTCGATACCGTCATCGACGAGATCCCGGGCGTTGCCCACAAGAACCCGGTCGATTCGGTCCCCACGGTGTTTTCGAACCTGCTGCAGGGCACCTGCGACGCCGTGACCTACAATACCGAGAACGAGAAGGGCTATATGGCCCAAAACCCGGGTATCGTGCCGATTCGATTTGCCGAGGGCGAGGGCTTTAAGCAGGAAGTCACGGCAAACGTCGGCTGCCGCAAGGGCTCGGACAAGCTGCTTAAGCTCATCGACAAGACACTCAAGGGCATTAGCCAAGAGGAGCGCGACCAAATGTGGGACGCGTGCCTCGACCGTCAGCCGGCATAGGGAGGCAGCATGAAAACCATCAATCGCCTGGCCTCCTTTATCAAGGCCGACCACCGTTATGTATACCTGGGCACGAGCGTCATCGCGGCGCTCGGCCTGGCGTTTAGCCAGCGCAACCCCACGCCGATGAGTTTCTTGGCGCCTACGGGCGTGTTCCAAGACTGCCTCTGGGCAATCCTTTGGGCCTGGCTCGTCGTGTCGGCGGCGGCGCTGGTCACCAAGCTCATGCACTGGAACGACTATCGCGAAAAGTCGCCGTTCGCATCCGAGCGCTGCCGTCGTGGCGCACGCCTGGGCAGCTACGTCGTGGTCGCCATCGCGGCAGTTTTCTTTATCGACCGCTGCGTCATGTCGTTTATCGACCTGGTGCAGGTGAGTATTGTCTCGGATTCCAACCCCAGCGACTTTTTGTCGAGCCTGGTCTACATGACCTACAAGAGCGGGGACTTCTTTATCCGCGGTATCGAGATCACCATCGCGCTTGCCACCTTCGGCACCGTCATTGCCTTTTTCCTGGCGCTGCTTTTTGTGTTCCTGCGCATTCAGACCTTCGATCGCGTGGACAACGACCTGGTGCGCTTCGTTAAGAGTATCGGCCGCGGCTTTGCGACCGTCTACTCCACTATCGTGCGCGGCACGCCCATGATGGTCCAGGGCCTGCTCATCTATTACGCGGGCTTCACCGTTTTGCGCGGCATGGGCTTCGAGACCGCTCAGGCCAACCAGATTTGGAGCACCTTCACCGCCGGCCTCGTTACCATCTCGCTCAACTCCACCGCCTACATGATGGAGGTCCTGCGCGGCGGCATCGAGTCCATCGATCCCGGCCAGGCCGAGGCAGCACGCTCGCTGGGCCTGTCGCAGTGGCAAGCCATGCGCAAAGTCGTGTTCCCCCAGGGCATTAAAAACGCGATCCCGGCGCTCACCAACGAGCTCATCATCAACATCAAGGACTCGTCGGTGCTCTCGGTTATCGGTGTGTTCGACCTCATGTACGCCACCACCACCGTCGCCGGCGTGTACTATCGCCAGATGGAAGTCTACTGCGTGGCGCTCGTGGTCTACCTGATCCTGACGCTCGTGGCGAGCCGCCTGATCGAGGCCTTTGGCAAAAAGCTCGGCGCCGAGGCTCCGGTCACGCTGCCCAGCTCCAACTAGGCTCAAGACGAGGAGAATCATCATGGCAGATACCGCCATTACCGGCGTTGCGGCCGCCGCACAGACCAATGAGCCGCTCATCCGCGTCGAGGGCCTGCGCAAGAGCTTCGGCTCGCTCGAGGTGCTCAAGGGTATCGACCTGTCCGTTAACCCCGGCGAGGTCGTCACCATTATCGGCGCCTCGGGCTCGGGCAAGTCGACCTTCCTGCGCTGCCTCAACCTGCTCGAGACCCCGGACGCGGGCCACATCTGGTTCCACGGCCAGGACCTCACGGCCGAGCGCTGCAACATCAACAAGCTGCGCGAGGACATCGGCATGGTGTTCCAGGGCTTTAACCTGTTCAACAACATGGATGTGCTCGACAACTGCACGCTCGCGCCCGTCACGCTCAAAAAGATGAGCAAGGCCGAGGCCGAGAAGGTCGCGATGGAGCATCTGACGAGCGTGGGGCTCGAAAAGTTCGCGCACGCCGCCGTGGGTCGCCTGTCCGGTGGTCAAAAGCAGCGTGTGGCCATCGCCCGCGCCCTGTGCATGAATCCGCAGATCATGCTGTTCGACGAGCCGACCTCCGCGCTCGACCCCGAGATCGTGGGCGAGGTGCTCGAGGTCATGCGCAAACTCGCTGCCGACGGCATGACCATGGTCGTCGTCACGCACGAGATGGCCTTTGCCCGCACGGTGTCCGACCGCGTGGTCTTTATGGACAAGGGCGTGGTGCTCGAGGATGCCGCGCCGGCGGAGCTCTTTGGCAACCCCAAGCACCAGCGTACCCGCGAGTTCCTCTCGCGTTATCTCGAGGATAAATAGCCGACCGCAAACGCTTACGTGGCAGGGCCGCTCCGGTGGGGCGGCCCTCGTCATCACAATCGAAAGGATGTCATGGCCGAGGTTTGGCGCTTCTTTGCGCATGAGGATGATTTTGCCGGTATAGACGAGGCCGGCGCATGCGAGCGCTTGGGCCGCGTGCTGTCGTTTCCGACCATTTCGAGCATGGATGCCGAGGCGGTGGACTGGCAGCCGTTCGACGACCTGCGCGCGTATATGCAGCAGGCTTGGCCGCGCGTGTTTGCGGCGGGCGAGGTCGAGCTTATCGATCATTCGCTATTGGTGACGCTTGGCGGTTTCGACCCTGCCCTCAAACCCGTCATGCTCATGGGTCACATGGACGTGGTTCCTGTGGTGCCGGGCACCGAGGACGATTGGACTCACGCCCCCTTTAGCGGACATGTGGACGATGCCTACATTTGGGGCCGCGGCGCCATCGACATGAAAGACCAAGTCGCAGGCATTCTCGAGGCGGTTGAGTATGCGCTGGCCCACGGCTGGGAGCACGAGTGCACCCTGCTGCTGGCTTTTGGCCAGGACGAGGAAACCACGCAGTTCGGTGCGGGTGCCATCGGCCGCGTGCTCGAGGAGCGCGGCATTGAGCTTGAGTACCTGATCGATGAGGGTGACTACCGCATCGTTTCGGCTGCCGAGTACAGCGCGGGCGAGGACTGGCTCATGCACGCCGACCTTGCCGAGAAGGGCTACGCCGATATTGTGCTCAAGACGAAGAGTGAGGGCGGGCATTCGTCCAACCCCTACGGCGGCACATCGCTCGAGGTGCTGAGCCGTGCCATCACCGCAATCTGCGATATCGAATGGCCGACGCGCGTCACGGACCTGCTTGCCGCACAGCTCGTCGAGCTGGGGCTTTACACGGCCGACGAGATTGCCTCCAACAAGGACACCATCGTGCGCGAGTGCCTCGCCAGCAAGAAGCTCTATCCGCTCGTGACCACCACCTGCGCGCCCACGCAGATCGAGGGTGGCAGCACCGGCGCCAACGTAATGCCGCAGGATATGTGGGCCAATATCAATTTCCGTATGCTCGAGGGCACGAGCGTGGCCGACGTTGTGGCGCGCTGCCGCGAGGCGGTTGCCGCGGCGGGCCTTGCCGGACGTGTGGAGGTCGAACTTGGCCCCGGCAGCTCCGAGCCTTCGCCGTCCCCGCGCATCGGTGGTTCCGGCCTCGAGGTGGTTCGCTCCATCGCCGCCCGCTATTTCCGTGATTCAAGGGGGACAGAGGAAAACGGACCGAGTGCGGTGGGCGGAGCTCCTGTCGACATCGTTTCCTCGACCGTGATTGGCGCGACTGATGCTGCCAACTACCAGCGCATTTGCCCCGAGTGCATTCGCTTCTCTGCCTTTGTGGTAGACGATGACGAGTGCGACCGAGGCGTCCACGGCACCAACGAGCGCATTACCCGCCGCGCCTACCTCCAGGGTGTCCGCTTCCTCATCGCCCTGCTCCATACGCTCTAGCCAAAAAGCAAGCCCTTGGTGCAATGGGGTCAGGTTTGTTTGCACCAATCATTCCGTGCGGGTTATATGCAGGTTTGCCTGCGCACGCTATCATGTATGGGTTAGACCGCAATTATGTACCCCATACGCGAAGGGATGCGCATGTATCTGAAGATCGACATGCTCTAGCTGGACTTACCCCCGCAGCGGCGCCCCGCGCCCCATCAATTCTGCCGATTTTCGCCTTCACGCATATAAAGGAGTCCGTCATGCGCGACAAGCTCGAAAAGATCATCAAGGCCTACGAGGAGCTCGAGAAGAAGCTTTCCGACCCGGCCGTCGCCTCCGATATCAAGGAGTTCACGCGTCTCAACAAGGAGTACGCGCACCAGTCCGACCTCATTGCCGCCTCGCGCGAGTACATCGGCGCGCTCGATGACATCGAGGCTGCCAAGGAAATGCTGCACGATACCACCGATGCCGATGAGAAGGAGATGCTCCAGATGGACATCTCCGAAAACGAGGCCAAGCTTCCCCAGCTCGAGGAAGACATCAAGTACATGCTCATCCCGAGCGACCCCAACGACGACAAGAACACCATCGTCGAGATCCGCTCCGCCGCCGGTGGCGACGAGGCGGCCATCTTCGCCGGCGATCTGTACAAGATGTACCAGCGCTTTTGCGAGTCGCGCGGCTGGAAGACTACCGTGCTCGATTCCAGCCCCAGCGAGGCCGGTGGCTTTAAGTCCATCGAGTTCAAGGTCGAGGGCGACCGCGTCTACTCCGTCATGAAGTTCGAGTCCGGCGTGCACCGCGTCCAGCGCGTTCCCAAGACTGAGTCCCAGGGCCGCATTCAGACCTCCACGGCTACCGTCGCCGTACTTCCCGAGGCCGAGGAGATCGACGTCCAGATCAACCAGTCCGACCTGCGCATCGACACCTACTGCGCCTCCGGCCCTGGCGGTCAGTGCGTTAACACTACCTACTCCGCCGTGCGCATCACCCACCTGCCCACCAACACCGTGGTGCAGTCACAGGAGCAGCGTTCCCAGATCCAGAACCGCGAGGTCTGCATGCAGATGCTGCGTGCCCGTCTGTACGAGATGGAGCTCGAGAAGCAGCAGGCAGAACTCGGTGCCGAGCGCCAAAGCCAGATCGGCCACGGCAACCGTTCCGAGAAGATTCGTACCTACAACCAGCCCCAGGACCGTGTGACCGATCACCGCATCGGTTTCAACTCCACCTACAACGGTGTCCTTCTGGGCGATCAGCTCGGCACTGTCATCGAGGCACTTGCCGCCGCCGAGCGAGCCGAGAAGCTAGCGCAGGCCGTTTAAGTTACGGCGTTTTACCAAACGCCGTAACTGCTCGACGCTGCGCGCCGCCCAGAGCGACAATTTGTCATTCAAAAGGCAAGGCATGACCAGAAGGTCTATACCTTGCCTTTTTCATGCCAACTTGTTCGCTCTGGACGTCGCTCGCTGTCCGTCCTCTACATGCGGCGTTGCCTTGCTCCGGATGCGGTATGCTCAACCTGCGGCGCCTTAGAGGTAGTCATTGGGGACGTTCTTAAATGACTAGGTTGGGTAAATTACTTTTCGAGTTTATTTAATCTGCTTTGTTAGATAATAAGCTGTCTAACTGCTTAAAGTAATCAGCAGCCTTCATCTGCAATTGAAAATATTGCTCGAAAAATCGTTCAAGAAGTCGCGGGGTGATTTTTACCGCGTCGCGCGTCAAGTGATTTGGCAAGTTCTTGGTTAGATATTGGTCAGTTTTGGGGCAACTTTGCCAAAAGCTTGACGAATGCAAATCTGGACGTCGGCGAATGAACACTTTGAGCGAGCTCGGTGCAAAATTCTGGGCTGATTCTCGATAATCGCTTCCAATCGTCCCTTGCCGCGTGCCACCCTCGCGTACAATCTGCTCCGACATTCGCGCGCCGTCCGGCGCTTAAGAGGGGAGGGCCCCATGGCAAACGAGATTTGGACCATCAAGCGTTGTCTCGAGTGGACCAAGGAGTACCTGGCCGAGCGCGGCGAGGAGCACCCCCGTCTTTCTGCCGAGTGGCTGCTCTGCGCTGCCACGGGTTTGGCACGCATCGACTTATATATGCGCATGGACGAGACGCTTAACGCGGCTCAGCTCGAGACCATGCATGCGGCCGTTGTTCGTCGCGCTAAAGGTGAACCGCTGCAGTACATCACCGGCAGCACGCAGTTTCGCATGATCGACGTCGCGTGCGCCCCCGGCGTGCTCATTCCGCGCCCCGAGACCGAGATGCTCGTCGAGGAAGTCCTCAATTATCTGGATGCCGAGGTGCTGAGCCCCGAGGCTGCTGCCCGTCAGCGCGTGGAGCTGCCTTGGAACGATGAGGTCGAGGAGGCACGCAAGGCCGAGGCCGCGCTGGCAGACGAACGCGCGGCCGCCGAGCGCCGTGCCGCTAACCTGACGGCTGCCGATGAGGCGGCGCTAGGCGGCGACGTATTGGGCAGCCGCGCCTATGCCGAGGAGCTGGCCGACCGCGAGGCCGAGGAAGCCGCCGCGCAGGCAGCAGAAGCCGAAGCCGCGGAAGCCGCCGAGCCCGAGCTCGACGAATACGGCATCGCCATCGAGGGTGCCGGCCAGGAGACGGCTTCGGCTCAGGATGCCGCTGCGCCTGCCCCAGCCGAGCCCCGTATCGCCCGCGTTCTCGAGGTCGGCTGCGGCACGGGTTGCATCTCGCTCTCCCTTGCCTGGGAGCGCCGCGGCCACGTTACCTGCACCGCCACCGATATCGAGCCGCGCGCCATCGATCTGGCCACCAAAAACCGCGACGCGCTCGGCCTCACGGCAGATGAGGTTGCCTTTAGTCTCACCAACCTGGTGAGCTCCATTCCCCGCGAAGAGTGGGGCACCTTCGACGTGCTCGTTTCCAACCCGCCCTACATCCCGACCGGCGTCATGCGCTCGCTGCCGCACGAGGTCAAGGACTTTGAGCCCGACTTGGCGCTCGAGGGCGGTGCCGACGGCCTGGACATCTTCCGCCGCCTGCTCAATGCGGCGCCTTACATGCTGCGCGCCGGCGGCCTGTTTGCCTGCGAGCTCTACGAGGGCGCCCTCGATGCCGCGGCCGAGCTCTGTCGCCAGGCAGGCCTTTCGGACGTGCGTATCGTCCACGACCTCACCGATCGTCCCCGCATCGTTCGAGCCATCGTCACCGAGCCCAAACAGCGTATTTAAGCTGAATAAATAGACATTTGCGCAAGTTTGTCCTTGCAATATACCGTAAAACTTCTACTATAGAAGGAGAAAGGTATGTCAAATCAGCTGCATCGGTACCGTATCGTGCTTGATTACATTGAACCTTGGCTTGATGAGCAGGATGAAGCTACGCTGAAGCAGATTTATGCAGACCTTTTGGTGCTCGAGAAGGAAGGTCCCAGCCTTGGTCGTCCGCTGGTTGACCGCGTAAAGGGCTCGAAGCTTCATCATTTAAAGGAGCTGAGAGTGACGTCGTGTGGTGGGCAGGTGATTCGCATCCTCTTCGCCTTTGACCCCAAGCGCCAGGCGGTATTGCTATTGGCGGGTGATAAGTCGCGAGCGGGATCGTCAAGGGCAAAATGGAACGGTTGGTATGCGATCAACATTCCAAGGGCCGAGCAAATATACCGTCGCCACGTAAGGAGGCTCGATCGAGATGGAACTGCATGAGTATATGGAATCTCGCGGGATAACACGCGACTCCATTACCGCCGAGCAGGAGAGGACTCGCGATCGTATCGAAGCCTATAAGCTTGCTCAGATTCGCAGGTTAAAAGATCTAACACAGGCGTCGGTCGCCCAGTCGATGGGCGTTTCTCAAAAACGTGTATCCGAGCTCGAGCGTGGGGAGTTGGGTTCGATGAGGCTCGACACGCTGAGCAGGTACGCAGAGAGCCTCGGCGGAAAACTGGTTGCAAGCATCGAGTTTCCCGATCGTACCGTTACGCTTGCGCGCTAAAAATCTTCAATTAACCCCCTCACTTTCACCGACTACTAGAGCCGCTCACCAAACCAACATGCGCTCTGGGCAAATAGGTTGAATGTTTCGTGCGAGAATGCCCCACAGTAAACAAACTTGCACCGGAGCGTAAGGGGCTGGCATACACATGCAGACGGTCTATCGGGTATACGAGGGAACGCGCGAGCCGCATCGGCTTGCCGTCGAGCGCACGGCCGAGGTGCTCGGCCGCGGCGGCCTGGCCTTGATTCCGACCGAGACCGTCTACGGTGTCGCCGTGGCAGTCAACGCCTTCTCGGGCGCCGTGCCCCAAGATACAAGCGAATTCCCATCGTGGCCGCGCGATCCGCAGGCTGCCGTCAATGGCGCCGCAGTTCCTGCGCTCGGCACCGGCTATCGCCGTATCTTCACTCTCAAGCAACGTGAGCTCACGCAAACCGTCGCTTGGCTGGTCGATGGCGTCGAAGCACTCGACCGCTATGGCGTGGATATCCCGGAAGAGGCCCGCGTGCTTGCCCGACGATGCTGGCCGGGCGCCCTGACTATCGTGGTCAAGGCGGCCCCCTGCGTGCCGACCTTTATGCGCGCTGCCGACGACACCGTGGCCCTGCGCGCTTCGGCCTCTCCCGTGGTCCAAGCGCTCATCCGCGCCTGCGGCAGTCCCCTTGCCTGCACGAGCGCCAACACGCACGGCGCGCCTTCGCCGGCAAGCTTTGCCGCCGTCGAGGGTCGCATCCTGGAGGGGGTCGATGTTGCCGTCGACGCCGGTGAGACCCCGTGTCGCGACGCCTCGACCATCGTATCGTTCCAGCACGGCGGGCTCCAGATCCTGCGCCAAGGCGCACTTCCCGCATCAGAGATCGAACGGGTCCTGTCCGACCCGATGCAATAGAAAGGTGTAAGCGATGTCGTTGAATCTGGGCAGCCTGGGCATGGAAGATGCCTCGTTTAACTTTGGCGGTTCCTACATCATGGCGCTCGACTGCGGCACCACTTCGGTACTTGCGACCATCGTCGACGAGTACGGATGCATCGTCGCGCAGGCACGTCGCAGCGTCAAAACCAGCTTTCCGCGTCCCGGCTGGGTGGAGCAAGACCCCATGACGGTCCTTGCCAGCCAGATCGCGGTCATGATGGAAGTCCAGTTTAAGAGCGGTATCCACTCCGACCGCATTGCCGCCATCGGCATCTCCAACCAGCGCGAGACCACGGTGGTCTGGGACCGCGTGAGCGGTCAGCCGATCTATAACGCCATCGTATGGCAGTGCCGCCGTACCGCGCCGGCGATCGACGCGTTGGTTGAACAGGGTTGCGAGGAGCTGGTGCGCTCCCGCACGGGACTCACGCTCGATCCGTATTTCTCGGCTTCCAAGGTGCAGTGGATCCTCGACAACGTCGACGGTGCGCGTGAGAGCGCGGCAGCGGGCGACCTCATGTTCGGCACCATCGACACCTGGCTCATCTACAACCTCACCGGCAGTCAGGTCTTTGCCACCGACTACACCAATGCCAGCCGCACGGCGCTCTTTAATATCCATACGCTCGATTGGGACGACGACCTGCTGGCGCTCTTTGACGTTCCACGTTCCATGATGCCCGAGGTTCGTTGGAGCTCGGGCGACTACGGCCGCGTCGCGAGCGACATCATGACCAACATGCCGCCCATCATGGGCGTGGCGGGCGATCAGCAGGCGTCGCTGTTCGGCCACTGCTGCTTCCATCCCGGCCAGACCAAAAACACCTATGGCACGGGTTGCTTTATGCTCATGAACACCGGCGACGAGGTCGTCGAATCCAAGAACGGTCTGGTCTCCACGATCGGTATCGCCGCGGACGGCAAGATCAGCTATGCGCTCGAGGGTTCTATCTTTGCCGCCGGCTCAACCATGAACTGGCTGCGCAACAACATGGGCATCATCTCGAGTGTGAGCGAGTCCGCGCAACTCGCCGCTTCGATCAACGACAACGAGGGCTGCTACTTCGTCCCCGCCTTTGCAGGTTTGGGTGCTCCCTGGTGGGACCCGCATGCCCGCGGTATCGTGTGCGGTCTGACCGGCGCCTCGAGCCGTGCGACCATCGTACGTGCCGCCTGCGAATCCATGGCATATCAGAGCTACGACGTGCTGCGCGCCATGGAGCAGGACGTGGGGCTTTCGATTGAGCGCCTGTCTGTCGATGGCGGTGCCTCGCGCAACGAGTTCATCATGCAATTCCAGGCCGACCTGCTGGATATCCCCGTGCTGCAATGCGAGACGGTGGAGACCACGGCAATCGGTGCCGCGTACTTGGCGGGTCTTGCCGTCGGCTATTGGGAAGACCTTGAAGAGCTGGAGCAAAATGCCCAGATCGTTAGGACCTTCCTTCCCCATATGTCCGCCGAGCGTCGCGAGCAAAACCTTGCGGGCTGGCGTGATGCAGTCAAGCGCTCGCTCAGTACCGCACAGTAGGGCTGCGATGGGCTGCTCGATACAACAAACCGCTAAACTTATGCATGGCGTGCGGCGGCAACATTGCTGCGCGCCTTGTCAGCAAGGCCGTTTTGCGGCTGCAACGAAAGGGGCAATCAACCCATGACCGTCACCTACGATGCGTCCCGTGTGACGCTTGTCGATCATCCGCTCGTCCAGCACAAGCTGTCGATCCTGCGCGACAAAGACACCGGCACCAACCAGTTCCGTCAGCTCGTGCGCGAACTCGCGCTTTTTGACGGCTACGAGGCCATGCGCGACCTGCCTATGGAAGACGTCGAGGTCGAGACCCCCATCACTACCGCCACGTTCAAACAGCTTGCCGGCAAGAAACTCGCCATCGTGCCCATCCTGCGTGCGGGCCTTGGCATGGTCGACGGTATCCTCGACCTGGTGCCCTCCGCTCGCGTGGGCCACATCGGCATGGAGCGCGACGAGGTCACCCACGAGCCGCACGAGTATTACTGCAAGATGCCCAAGGATATCGACCAGCGCATCTGCCTGGTCGTCGACCCCATGCTCGCCACGGGCGGTTCGGCCGAGATGGCCATCAGCTACCTGCGCGGGCGCGGTGTCAAGGACATCCGCATGCTGTGCATCGTCGCGGCCCCCGAGGGCCTCAAGTCGCTGACTGAGAAGGATCCCGATGTGCATATCTATACCTGCGCCATCGACGACCATCTCAACGAGGCTGCCTACATCGTTCCCGGTCTCGGCGACGCCGGCGACCGCATCTACGGCACGCTCTAGTCGCTGGGCTAAGACGGCCGCGGCTGCAAATACGAAGAAACGGTGCGCGCGGTCGAACAAAAGGCGACCGCGCGCACTCCTGTTAACGGACGTTTTGCCCTGCAGGGTTCGAGAAAAACGTATTACCGTACCTGCGGCATAAAGAAGGTCTTAAGAAAACGAACAGGTGCGTATTAACCGATGCTTTTTCGGTTGTACTTTAGCGATTGGCTCGTACAATAGTCACCAATGTTTGGCGGGAACTGTCCTGTGAGGCGATAAAAAAGGAAAGTGAGGACGCCAGTGTTTCAGATAGCCGATCTGCTCGCTATCGTTGCAGGTGCCATCGCGGGCGCGATTGCCTTCCTTCCCTTTGTCTTTACGCTCAAGCCGGTTCTTGACGATAAGCAGAATGCGGACATGCTCAAGGGTATGGTGAGTCTCGCGGTCTCGGCAATCGCGTTGCTTGTCTTTACCTTGGTTGTGTTTGTGTTGTTCGGAGAGGCATTTCGCATGTTCCTCCTGGGCGAGGCGATCGGCTTCGTGGCCTTTATGGCCGCCTGCGCGGTTCGCGTCGCCAAGGCGCTGCGAGATCCTCATGAGGTCGAAAGGTAAGTCGTGGAAATTTTTGAAAAGCTGCCTGATGAGATTAATCATCTGGTCAGCGAGTTCAGCTCCACCCCTGTCGTGGGCGATCTGAGCTGCGGCATCACGCAGTACTCGTTTTGGCTGATCGTCTCCACGATCGTGCTCCTGATCGTCCTGGCCGTGTTCAAGAAGAAGCAGACTTTGGTTCCCAAGGGCTTCTTCGTCAACGGTTTCGAGTACATCATCGAGTACGTCGAGAACGATATCGGCAAGGGTGTCGTGGGTGAGAACTGGAAGAAGCACTTCCCGTTCCTGTGCTCGCTTTTCCTGTTCATCCTGATCAACAACATGATCGGCCTGATTCCGGGAATGAAGCCCGGCACCGGCGCAATCGGCTCCACCGCCGCGCTCGCCATCTTCGCCTTCGTGTACTTCATCTACTACGGATGCAAGGCTCACGGCGTGATCGGCTACATTAAGAGCCTCGCTCCGCAGGGCGTGAGCTTCCCGATGAACGTGCTCGTGTGGGTCGTCGAGCTTTTCTCGACCTTCCTGCGCCTCATCACGCTCGCCGTCCGTCTGTTCTGCAACATGTTCGCAGGACACGTGGTCATGGGCTCGTTCGCCATCATGGCGAGCATGTTCATGCAGCCGCTGCTTCAGCAGGTTTCCGCGGCCCACGCCGTCGGCGCCCTGCCTTCGCTGGCCTGGCTTGCCATTCTCATCCTGATCTATGCGATCGAGCTTGTGGTCGGCGCCATCCAGGCTTACGTCTTCACGGTCCTTACCGCCGTGTATGTCTCCGAGGCAGAGGAGGTCGCGGAGGAGGAGTAGTCTTCCGTTCGCGCCTTAAAGGTAAGGCAATTCGTTAAACCGCCGGTGCCCGTACCCATGGAGCCCGGCAGTTATAAAAAGGTTATCCTGCGTGAAATAAGACACGCACGACAAAGGAGGAATCGTGGGAGTTATCGGTTACGGTCTCGGTGTTATCGGCGCTGGTCTTGCTATCGGCCTGTCTGCTCTGGGTGCTACGGGTGCTATGGCCCGTCAGCCTGAGGTCCAGGGCCGCGTGTTCACCGTCTTCATCATGGGCTCCGCTTTCGGCGAGGCTCTGGCTCTGATCGGCTTCGTTGTCGCGCTGATCGTTAAATAGCACGGAGCGTCAAGTATGAATCTTTCATCCCAGAAGAGCGCGATCGCACTCTCCGCGTCCGCGGCCGCGCTGCTCATGCCGGTTTCCGCGTTCGCCGAGGACGGCGCCGCCGGTGCGGACATCCTCATCCCTAAGATGGCGGAGTTCATCCCGGCGCTTATCGCCTTCCTGATTATCTGGATCGTGCTGGCCAAGGTCGCCCTGCCGGGCATCATGAAAACCATGGAGGAGCGCGGCAAGAAGATCGAGGAGAGCCTCGACGAGGCCGAGAAGACCAAGCAGGAGGCTATCGCCAAGCGCGCTGAGTCCGACTCGATCGTCACCGACGCCCGTCGTCAGGCTGCCGACATCGTTCTCGAGGCCCGTAAGGACGCCGAGTCCGAGCGTGCCCGTATCATCGAGGCTGCTCACAAGGAGGCCGAGGAGATCATCGCCAAGGCCCATACGACCGTCGAGGACGAGCGCAAGTCCATCTACGCCGGTGCCGCGAGCTCCATCGCCGACCTGTCCGTTGCCGTCGCCACCAAGATCGTGGGCGAGGCACTCGAGGACGATGCTGAGCAGAAGAAGCTCATCGAGCGCTACATCCAGGAAGCAGGTAGCCTGAATGCCGACTAGCCGCTATCAGGACAAGGTGCTCGAGACCTACGCGCGTTCCCTTTTGGAAGCCGCCAAGGCCGAGAACCATGTGTTCGAGGACCTCGAGATGATCGAGCGCTTGGCTTCTGCCAGCCCCGAGATCATCGCCGTGCTCGACACCATGTCCAAGCGCGACCAGCTCGACCTTCTTCCCAAGGTGGCAGCTGCCTTTAAGTATGTTGCCGAGGAAGACGAGGATGTAGTGGGCGTGACCGTCACCACGGCGATCCCGCTCGACGACGAGCTGCGTCAAACCATCACTAAGAAATGCGAGCAGGACTTCGGCCGCAAGGTATTCCTTATCGAGCAGGTCGACCCGTCTATCGTGGGCGGCCTGGTGCTCGAGGCCCGCGGCGAGCGTCGTGACATTTCCGTCAAGACGCAGCTGCGCATCGCGCAGGAGACCCTCGCAAACTCTGCTAATTCGTACGGAGGTGAAGCCTAATGTCCGAAACCCTCAATGCCCAGGATATCGCCAAGAAACTGCAGGAGCAGCTCACGAGCCTCTCCGCGACGGTCGATACGCATGAGGTTTCAACGGTCGACGAGGTAGGCGACGGCATCGCGCGCGTCTCCGGCCTCAAGAGCGCCATGGCAGGCGAGCTTCTGGAGTTCAAGAGCTCCGATACCGGTGAGACCGTCTTCGGCCTTGCCCAGAACCTTGACCGTGACGAGGTCGGCGCCGTTCTGTTCGGTGCCGTCGACTCCATCAAGGAAGGCGACGAGTGCCGCACCACTGGCCGCGTTATGGATATCCCCGTGAGCCGTGCCATGCTCGGCCGCGTCGTCAATCCGCTCGGCCAGCCCATCGACGGCCTGGGCGACATCGTCGCTACGCACCGTCGCCCCATCGAGTTCAAGGCTCCCGGCGTCATCGATCGTACCCCGGTGTGCGAGCCGGTTCAGACCGGTCTGCTCGCTATCGACTCCATGGTGCCTATTGGCCGCGGTCAGCGTGAGCTCATCATCGGTGACCGTAAGACCGGTAAGACCGCCATCGCCATCGACGCTATCCTCAACCAGCGCGGCAAGGGCATGGTCTGCATCTATGTCGCCATCGGCCAGAAGGCCTCCACGGTTGCCAACATCCGCGAGACCCTCGCTCAGCACGGTGCGCTCGACTACACCATCATCGTTTCGGCCACCGCTGCCGATTCCGCCCCTATGCAGTACATCGCGCCTATGGCCGGTGCCGCTATTGGCGAGTTCTTTATGTACAACGGCGAGGACGGCAAGCCCGCCAGCGAGACCAACCCCGGCGGCCACGTGCTCGTCATCTACGATGACCTGTCCAAGCAGGCTGTGGCCTACCGTCAGATGTCGCTGACGCTGCATCGTCCGCCCGGACGCGAGGCCTATCCTGGCGACATCTTCTACCTGCACTCTCGTCTGCTCGAGCGTGCCGTCAAGATGTCCAAGAAGAACGGTTACGGCTCCATGACGGCACTGCCGATCATCGAGACCCAGGACGGCGACGTCTCGGCCTACATTCCGACCAACGTCATTTCCATTACCGATGGTCAGATCTACCTGCAGTCCGAGCTCTTCTTCCAGGGTCAGCGCCCGGCAGTCGACGTGGGTATCTCCGTGTCCCGCGTCGGTGGCGATGCGCAGACCAAGGCCATGAAGCAGGTCGCCGGCAACCTCCGTCTGGACCTCGCTTCCTATCAGGAGCTCGCTGGCTTTACGCAGTTTGGCTCCGACCTTGACGAGGCTACTCAGAAGCAGCTGACCCATGGTGCCCGCATGACCGAGCTCCTGAAGCAGCCGCGCTACAAGCCGTTTGAGGTTGGCGAGCAGATCGTTACGCTGTTCGCTGGCAACGAGGGCTTCCTGGATGACCTGGAGATTGCCGACGTGCTGCCTTTCCGTGCCGAGCTCATCGAGTACATGGACAATGGCTTTGGCTCGCTGCTCGACAAGGTTCGCGCCAAGAAGATCGATGATGACACCAAGGCTGAGCTCTTGCGCGTCATCGGCGACTTCAAGCAGCAGTTCATGGCCAAGCACCATTCGGATGTTTCTGGATCAGAGGAGAACTAAGCCCCATGGCCAACCTTCGCGACATTAAGAAGCGAATCTCCTCGGTTACCACGACCAAGCAGATCACGCGCACGATGGAGATGGTCTCTACGGCCAAGATCCGTCGTGCTCTCGATCGCTCCAAGCAGGCCGAGCCCTATAAGGAGGCGCTGACCGACGTCATGTTGACGGTCGCCGGCGACGCCTCCTGTTCGGGCACCGATCCCATGCTGCAGAAGCATGAGAGCGTCAAGCATGGCCTGATTGTCGTTATTGCCTCGGACCGCGGCCTTGCCGGCGGTTTCAATACGACGGTGGAGCGCACGGCCGAAAAGCTCGCCGCTTCTTGGGCGAACGACGGCATCGAGTGCGAGATCATCGCGTGTGGGCGCAAACCGGCCACGTATTTCCGTGACCGCGAAAACGTCGTCATGCACTTTGAGGGCAACTCCTCTGAGCCCGATTTCAATCAGGCCCGCATGATCTCCTCTCATATCTGCGATGCGTATCGTGCCGGTGAGCTTGACCGTGTCGAGCTTGTCTACCACCACGCCAAGAACCGCGTGGATCAGGAGCTTCGCGTCGAGCATCTGTTGCCGCTCGACCCCGAGATGATCGCTATGGCCCACGGTCCGCGTAAGAACGAGACCGACGCCCCTAAGCGCATCTCGTCCACGTTCGAGTTCGTGCCCTCTCCCGAGCATGTTCTCGGCAAGCTTGTGCCGTCTTATATCCTGACGGTCATCTACCAGGCCCTGATCGATTCGGCGGCTGCCGAGCAGGGTGCACGCCGCAAGGCCATGCACTCCGCGACGGAAAACGCCACCGCGATCATCTCGACCCTTACCCGCACGTATAGTCGCGTGCGCCAGGCTTCGATCACGACCGAGATTAACGAGATCGTCGGCGGAGCCTCAGCATTGGAGGAACAGTAATGGCTAATAACACCGTAAAGCTTGCGGTCGAGGAAGCCACCAAGAAGACGACTGCCGGTGATGGTCGCATCGTGCGAATCATCGGCCCTGTCGTCGACGTCAAGTTTGACGGCGCGGTGCCCCCGATCTACAACGCGCTCACGGTCGAGGCCGAGACCCCGATCGGTCATCTGAGCACGATCCTCGAGGTCGAGAGCCAGCTTCCGGGCGGCGTCGTCCGCACGGTCGCCATGTCCTCGACCGACGGCCTGCAGCGCGGCCTCATCGCCACCGATACCGGTGAGCCCATGAAGATGCCCGTTGGTCCCAAGACGCTCGGCCGCATTTGGAACGTCATGGGCAAGCCCGTCGACGGCAAGCCCATGCCCGAGGTGGAGGAGTTCTACCCCATCCACCATGCAGCGCCCCGTTTCGACGAGCTCACCACCAAGACCGAGATCTTCGAGACCGGCATCAAGGCTGTCGACCTGCTCGAGCCCTACATCCGTGGCGGCAAGACGGGCCTGTTCGGCGGCGCCGGCGTCGGCAAGACCGTTCTGATTCAGGAGCTCATCAACAACCTCGCCCAGGAGCACGGCGGCACCTCGGTGTTCACCGGCGTCGGCGAGCGTACCCGCGAGGGCACCGACCTGTTCCTCGAGATGAGCGAGTCTGGCGTTATCGACAAGACCTGCTTGGTCTATGGTCAGATGAACGAGCCGCCCGGAGCGCGTCTGCGCATCGGTCTGGCCGGCCTTACTACCGCTGAGTATTTCCGTGATCGTGGCCAGGACGTTCTGCTGTTCATCGACAACATCTTCCGCTTCTCCCAGGCAGGTTCCGAGGTTTCCGCACTGCTGGGCCGTATGCCGTCCGCCGTTGGTTACCAGCCCACGCTGGCAACCGAGATGGGCGACCTCCAGGAGCGCATTACCTCGACCAAGACGGGCTCCATTACCTCCGTCCAGGCTGTCTACGTCCCCGCAGACGACCTGACCGACCCGGCGCCTGCCACAACGTTTACGCACCTCGACGCCACCACGGTTCTTTCGCGTAGCATTTCGTCGCTCGGCCTGTTCCCGGCTATCGACCCGCTCGCATCTTCCTCCGACGCTCTCGATCCCTCGATCGTCGGCGAGGAGCACTACCGTGTCGCCGTCAAGGTCCAGGAGCTCCTGCAGGAGTACTCCGACCTTCAGGACATCATCGCCATTCTGGGTATGGACGAGCTGTCCGAGGAGCAGCGCCTTACGGTCAACCGTGCCCGTAAGATTCAGCAGTTCCTCTCGCAGTCCTTCCACGTCGCCGAGAAGTTCACCGGCAACCCCGGTGTCTACGTCCGCGTCGAGGATACCGTCCGCTCTTTCGCCGAGATTGTCGACGGCAAGGCCGATGACCTGCCCGAGCAGGCTTTCCGCTATGCTTCCACGATTGAGGACGTGCGCGAGCGCGCCCGCAAGATGGGGGAGAAGTAGGTTATGCGTATCCGCATCGTGTGCCCCGTGAGCTGCGCCTATGAGGGCGACGCTGCGTTTGTGTCGATTCCGTCCACGGATGGCGAGTTTGGCGTTCTGCCTGCTCACTCCAGCGAGATCTGCACGATCGACCGCGGTTACGTTCGCGTTTCCGATAAGGCCATGGGCACTGTCGACCACACGTTTGCCGTGGCCGGCGGCTATGCCCAGGTTGCGGACGATGTCGTGACCGTTCTCGCCGAGCGCGCTTGCGATTTGGCGACCGTCGATGCCGACAAGCTTAAAGCTGATATTCAAGGTTTTGAAGAGAAGCTGGGTAATTTGTCGGAGGATGATGCACGCCGCGCCTACCTCTATAATGAAATCGCATGGTGTAAGCTCAAGCTTGCCCAATAGTCAAACGATTTAGCGTTCGACCATTTGCGAACACATCATGCCCGGGATGGCCCAGCCATCCCGGGCATGCTTTTTGAAAGGGTAGACCTTGGATATTATCCGCGTTGAGGGTGGCCACGCCATCGGAGGCTCCGTGCCCGTTTCGGGCGCCAAGAACTCCGCGCTCAAACTCATGGCGGCAACGCTTCTGGCGCCGGGCAAGACGACGCTGCAGAACGTGCCCGATATTTCCGATGTCCACGTGATGGGCAAGGTGCTCAAGGGTATGGGCGCCACAATCGATGTCCTTGACGAGCACACGCTCGAGATTGATACCTCTCAGGTCGATTCTTGGGAGGCCCCCTACGAGCTCGTTGCCAAGATGCGTGCTTCCACAGCCGTGATGGGACCCCTGCTGGGTCGCTTCCATCGCGCCAAGATCGCCATGCCGGGCGGCTGCAACCTGGGTGCTCGCAAGATCGATATGCACATTCTTGGTCTTGAGGCCCTGGGCGTTGAGTTCGATACCGCCCACGGCTACATCAACGCTAATGCGCCCCAAGGTCTGCGCGGTACCACCGTCACGCTCGAGTTCGCCAGCGTCGGTGCGACCGAGAACCTCATCATGGCATCCGTGCGCGCGCAGGGCACCACGGTTATCGACAATGCCGCCCGCGAGCCCGAGATCGTCGATCTCGCCAACATGCTCAACGAGATGGGCGCCAAGATTGTCGGCGCGGGTACGCCCGTCGTGACCATCGAGGGCGTGGAAGAGCTGCATCCTGTTACCCATCGCGTAGTGGGCGACCGCATCGAGGCCGGTACCTTTATCGTTGCCGGTGCGTTGATGGCCGACGATCGCGGTGTCGATGTCATGGGCTTTTGCCCCATTCACTTGGGCATGGTGCTCAAGAAGATGGAGCTCATGGGTATCGACTGCGAGCGCGTCGAGGATGGCGTCCATGTAAACCGTGCCGAGCGTATCAAGCCGGTCGACATCCAGACGCTTCCGTTCCCCGGCTTCCCGACGGACATGCAGGCGCAGATTATGGTGCTCTCCGCCCTTGCCGACGGCAGTTCCGTTATTACCGAGAACATCTTCGAGAATCGCTTTATGTTTGCCTCTGAGCTGGTGCGCATGGGTGCCGACATTCGTATCGAGAGCCATCATGCCATGATTCATGGCGTTAAGGGCTTCTCGGGTGCACAGGTTACCTCGCCTGATCTGCGTGGCGGAGCGGCCCTCGTCGTAGCGGGCTTGATCGCCGACGGGACGACCGAGGTTTCGGCCATCCATCACATCAAGCGCGGCTACGAGCAGTTTGTCGAAAAGCTGCAGGCGCTCGGCGCGCATGTCGAGCATGCTTCCGTCCCCGATCCCGTCATCTACTAATACAGGTTGCCTATGTTTAATAAAAAGCCCCTCGCGGATACCACCGCCCGAAGACCCTCAACTGGTGCGCAGGCCAAGATCTACAGTCGCGATAACGTGGCTCGCTATTCCGAGCGCGCTCGTCAACGTCGTCGTAGCCACACGATTCGTCACGTCGCGCTCATTGTCGTGCTTGGTGTGCTGCTGAGTGCCACTACCGCTGCCGGCCTGTGGTTTGCCACCATTATGGGCAAGCTCGGCGATTCTAATGTCATTACCGATAATCTGCGTCGGGTTCTGGTTGACACCGATGAGGCAAAGGATCCGTTCTACGTGCTGCTTCTTGGCACCGACGGCCGTCCGGGCGAGGATACGTATCGTGCCGACTCGATTATCCTGGCACGCATCGACCCCACGCAAAAGCAGGCGACGCTCATTTCCGTTCCGCGCGACACCAAGGTCGAGTACAAGGGCGAGACCATGAAGATCAACGCCTGCCATACCGTTGGCGGCGCCGAGGCCATGGTCGAGGCGGTCAACGAGCTGTGCGGTGTTCAGATTTCCCACTATGCCGAGGTCAGCTTCGACGGTATGCAGGCGCTGATTGATTCGGTTGGCGGTATCGACATTAACGCAACCGATGATGTTGACGACCCCGAGCACCTGGATATTAAGATTACCGCTGGCCAGCAGCATATGGACGGTGCCACCGCCCTTACCTATGCCCGCTGCCGCTACACCTATGCCGACGGCGATTACACGCGCATGCGCCACCAGCGTCAGGTGCTTGGCGCCCTTGCCAACCAGATTCTCAATAACTTCGATGCCACGAAGATCTTTGGCCTGGTTAATTCGCTGTCCGATATGCTTGTAACCGATATGAGCGTTCAGGATATCGTGGCTACGGTCAACGCCATGCGCGGTATGGATGTCGACGGTATCTACTCGGCCAACCTGCCCTCGTACGCCGACGACAGCACCATGATCGACGGTGTGAGCTACGTCTTTGTCTACGAGGACGAGCTCAAGGAAATGATGGAGCGCGTCGATGCCGGCAAGGATCCCAAGGGTCCCAACACCATGGGTCTTTCCGACGGTTCCAGCTCTACGATCGGCGACCTGAACAACAACACGTCTGACGACTACGCAAACGGTACCGCAACCTCATCGGTCAGCTCTGACGATTCCGATGACTCAAGCGATTCGAGCGATTCGGACTACTACGAAGAGCCCACCGGCGACGGCAACGGCTACGAAGCCAACTACTAAGTTACGCGGTTTTACCAAACCGCGTAACCGCTTGACGCTGCGCGGGCCGCATTTGGACAATCTGACGTTCAACTTCAAGGGCGCGACCAGAAGGTCAGCGCCCTTTCGTTTCACGTCACCTTGTCTCAAATGCGACCCGCTCGCTTCCCGTCCTCAACCTGCGACGTTAGTCATTGGGGGCGTTCTTAAACGACTGGTCAAAGGGGACACTCTTGATGCACTTGGCACTTGGGGACGTTTCTTATGTGCCGGCAGTTTGGGACACTCCTTGCGTTAAGAGGCTGGCGTGCGTCAACCTGTTCTCGTTGCAGCAAAAAAATCGTCCCGTTCTCGGTTGAGGACGGGGCGATTCGTCTTTTGGGCTTATGCAGCCAGGCTTATGCAAAGCGGGCGACGAGCTCCTGCAGGACGTCGGTCATCTTGACGAGCGAACTGACCGGGACGAACTCGTTGACGCCGTGGTAGCAATAGCCGCCGGTGGAAAGGTTGGGGCAGGGCAGACCGCGGAACGACAGCTGGGCGCCGTCGGTGCCGCCACGAATTGACAGCACTTGGGGCTCAACGCCGCAGGCAAGGTAGGCTTCCTTGGCAACATCAATAAGCTCGGGATAGTCACGAACGATCTCGGCCATATTTCGATACTGCTGCTTAATCTCGACCGTCACGCGCTCCTCACCCAGACGCTGGTTGAGCATCGAGGCAGCGGCATCAATAAGGTCGAGTTTTTGCTGGAACTTGGCGGCGTCATGGTCGCGGACGATATAGCGCGCTGTGGCGTGATCGACGGTCGCAGATACACCCTCAAGGTGATAAAAGCCCTCGTAGCCTTCCGTATACTCCGGGCGCTGCGCGTAGGGGAGCAACGCGTTGAAGTCGCAGAACAGATTGCCTGCGTTGACCATACGGCCCTTGGCGTCGCCCGGGTGGATGGACTGGCCCTCAAAGCGGACGGTCGCCTCGGCGGCGTTAAAGCACTCCCACTCCAGCTCGCCGATGGGGCCGCCGTCGACCGTGTAGGCGTACTTGCAGCCAAAGGTATCGATATCCAACAGCTCGGCTCCGTGGCCGATCTCCTCGTCAGGGCAGAAGCAAATGCCGAGTGCGGGATGGGGCAGAGAAGGGTCCTGAGCGATACGCGCGACAAGCGACATGATCTCGGCGACGCCTGCCTTGTCGTCCGCGCCCAGCAGCGTGGTGCCATCGCTGCAGACCAGGTCCTCACCTGCGAGGTCGTTCAGGGCGGGAAGCTTGGCGGTACTCATGGCAACGGGCTTACCGTCAACCGTGCCGCAGACCAGGTCGCCGCCTTCGTAGTGTACGATGTGCGGTTTCACGCCGGCACCCGGTGCAACTTCGGTGGTGTCGAGATGGGCGATCAGGCCCAGGGCGGGCTTGTCCTCAGCGCCCGCACTTGCGGGGATATGCGCGCAGACATAGGCGTGCTCGGTCACGTGGGCATCTTCCGCACCAAGCTCGCGCAGCTCTTCAGCCAGCACGTTGGCAAGGTCAAACTGAACGGCGCTCGAGGGTACCTGGTCGCAGTTTGCATCCTCGGACTGCGTGTTGATCTGGACGTAGCGCAAAAAGCGCTCGAGGACATCGGGGTTCGTGGTGGTGTTTTCCATAAAGACCGCTCCAATCTTGGTCGTCGTGTGCAACAAGAACTCTAGCACGGTATGCCACGGCATACCGCGACGCTTGGATGGGGTAGAATCAGCCATTGAATGCAGAAGGGACGGAAGATCATGGATACGACAAATAGCTCGCGCGAACTACATCTGACGGTGGCGAACGAAGACTACTTGGAGTGCATGGTTCGCATTGAAAGCGAAGAGGGGGAAACCAACGGCGTTCGATCGGTCGACATCGCGCAGCGCCTTGGCGTCTCCAAGGCATCGGTCAATAAAGCGGTTTCGGCTCTCAAGGCATCCGAGCTTGTCGAGCAATCGCACTACGGCAAGGTGATCCTGACCGATCGCGGCCGCGAGGTTGGCGCGGCTATCTGGTACCGTCATCGCCTCATCCGCACGTTTTTGGTTCAGGAGCTCGGTGTCGAATTTGAGCGAGCCGATTCCGAGGCCTGCATGATGGAGCATGCGCTATCCGAGGACACGATGAGCCGCTGGCTCGCCTATCTCGAAAAGCAGGGAATCAGCGTCGAGGAATAGCGGGATATATATGGATACGAGTTATTACAACCGCTTTGGTGCCGAGGAACTTACGCGCCGCTTGTCGAGCGAGACCTTGTTGGCGCAGGGCCCCATGGGCAGTGTTTTGTTGAGTGAGTACGATGCCGCCGACATTCCACCGGCGTTTTGGAATCTGGCAGAGCCGCAGACCGTTTCTCGTATCCATCGCTTGTATGTCGCCGCCGGCGCGCAGGTGCTCATTACCAATACCTTTCAGGCATCGAGCTATGCCCTCAAGCACGACCAGATTGCGCCGTCCGTGGCGGAGGTCAATCGCGGGGCCGTCGACGATGCCCGCCAGGCGCACCCTCAGCTACTGCTGGGCTCGATGGGCCCGATCGGTATTGAGTGGTTTGCCGAGGACTCTGTCGAGTATCGTGAAATCCGCGGCATTGCGCGCGAACAGGCGCACGCCTTGCTCAATGCTGGTGTTGACGGTCTGCTGATCGAGACGGTGACGTCTATCCGTAATCTGCAGCCCATGCTTGCCGGCGCCCGAGATGCCGCCGACGGCATGCCTGTTCTGGTGAGTTTTGTCGTTGACGATAAAGGCGACCTGCTGGGCGATGGCCTCAACATCGAGGCAGCCGTTTTGTACGCCGAAAAACACGGCGCAAACTCGGTTGGTGTTAATTGCTGTTCGCTTGCGGCCGCGAATGCGGCGGTGCCCAGGATGGTTGCATCGGCGACTACTCCCGTTACGGTGCGTCCCAACGTAGGCGATCCGGTCCAGACTCAGGATGGCCCCGTATGGCACGAGAATCCCGAAGCTTTCGCGCGCGCATGCATCGAATGGAGACATGCCGGCGCCGCAATGGTGGGCAGTTGCTGTGGAACCACGGCAATCACTACGGCAGCGATGGCCGAGGCGCTCGATATATAAAGGGCAAAACCGCTCCATACGGGGCGGTTTTTTTATTGCTTGCATGTCCTCGGCAGCATTTGCCCAAATGGTGAATGCTGGTGCCGGCAGGTTGCTGAGTGCGTGTTGCGGGTATACCTCACGCGTACCATGATCCAAACACTGTGAGGTGTCTGCGCGTGTGCGCGATAATTCATTTTGGAACTGACGGTTGGCGCGCTCGCGTCGATGAGGACTTTACTGCCGATAACGTTGCCCGTATCGCCGATGCCGTCGGCGAGTTGTGGCAAAAGACCAATCCGGGCAAAACGGTATATATAGGGTTCGACACCCGGCCCCTGGCGAGCGAGTTCGCTGAGCTTGCGGCGGGCGTGCTAGCAGCGCACGGGCTGGACGCCGTGCTCGCTTCGCGACCTGTTCCGACCCCTGCCCTTACGTGGGCGGCGGCTTATGACGGTGGGGCGTGCGGCGCGCTCATGGTGACGGGGTCCCATCATCCGCAGGGTTATCTGTGCCTCAAGATTCGCATGGGTGACGGCTCGACCGCCAACCAGGATGTCATCGAAGAGCTCGAAGAGACCATGGCTCCCGAGCCAATGGGGATCGAGGGGCAATATCGCACCGCGGATATCATTCCTGACTATATGCAGGCGGTGGCATCGTTTGTCGATGCCGAAGCCATCCGCGACGCGCACCTGCGCGTGGTTGTCGATCCCATGGGCGGCGCAGCCCAGGGCTATCTAGCCGACTTGCTGCGCGAGCTTGGCGTTGAGGTGCACGAGATTCACGCCGGGCAGGCGTCTGACCAAGAAGATATCTGCCCCGACCCCGTTGAGCCTTGGGTGGACGCTTGCGAGCGCACGGTTATCGAGGACGGAGCTTGCGCTGGCCTGGTGACCGACGGCGACGCCGATCGTATCGGCGCGGTTGACGAGCGCGGCAGATATATACATCCGCATCAGATCATGGCGCTCGTTTTGGGCGACTTGGTTCAATTTCGTAATTTGGAGGGGCGCGTCGTCGTCAATCTTTCGTGCTCGACGCTCGTGCGTCGCATTGCCGAGGCGCTTGGCTGCCGCGTGACCGTCAAGCCAGTCGGTTTCAAATATATAGCGGCAGAGATGAAGAAGGGCGGCGTCCTCATGGGCGGCGAAGAAGCCGGTGGTATCGGCATCGCCGCGCATATGCCCGAGCGCGATGGAATCCTCGCCTGTCTGATTCTGTGTGAGCTTATGGCAAAGACGGACGCGCCTTTGGGCGTTCTGGTCGACCAACTCGAGGACAGTTTTGGTAAGACGAGTTACGGTCGACGCGATTTGCGCCTTGAGGCCGAAGATGCCGAAACGTTACGAACCCTGCTGCCGGGCGTAAACCCGAAGTCGATTTGTGGCAAGGTGCCGCAAAACGTTAGTCATATGGATGGCTTGCGTTTGGCATTCGAGGATGACACGTGGCTGCTGGTCCGTCCTAGCGGGACCGAACCAGTGGTGCGCGTCTACGCCGAGGGGTTCTCGGTGGAAGAACGTGATGAGTTGCTCGATGCTGGCTGTGCTTTAGCTAGGGGGACGTATCCGCTTTAACCATGAGACTGCCTTATATAAAGAGATGCTCGGCGAGCGGTAGGTAACGGCTGGCAAACGTTAGTCGGATTCCAAGATGTGTAGGAAATGTGTACGCCCAGATTCCCGCCCCCGGGGGCCCTCCGGTCTGGCAATATATCTCCTTGCCGCGCGGCCCGGTCGGACCGGATGAGCCGCCAGGCGTGCACCTTGAGAACCGGATACTGCGAGGATGGACACTTCCGAGTGTCGCATCCGGGCAGACATCGAACCATTTGAAATGGTCTAACTTGGATTTGTTTTTCGCAAGGCCGCCGAGAGG
>NZ_JBDMHB010000013.1:42676-46689 GCF_039752955.1 Collinsella aerofaciens | reverse complement strand
AGCAGCCGCTCGAATATCACCTGCGAGTTGGTGACGCCCTTCCGCAGGAGGTCGTCCACCAGGCCGGTGTGGCCGGCGAGCACGCCCGGCGCGGCCCTCCTCCGCGGCCATCTCCCGGAGCGCCGCGTCTATAATCTCCTGTAGGTCATCGTGTCTCTCGTTCACCTCAATGGTCCTCCTAACGCCGGCGTGTTGGCACCACCAGCGTAGTGGCGGCGGGGAGGCAAGGTGGCCATTATTCGGTGACCGGGATTGGTCAAAATAGTTTGACTATTAGCGGCTAAAATCGCCCGGCGCTAACAGACGCCCCTCAAGCACGGTCCCATCAGGGAAAAGGGCATATATCGACAAAGCGCAATTCAGACCCTTCCAACTTTGTATATGCAGCACCCCAAGTAAAACGCGGCGACCCCTTAGTTACCGCAGGCCGGACACAGGGTTACTTTCCAAATCTTTCCGCAGGACGGAGGAGCCCCCGCCGCACGTAGTGCGCAGCGGAGGCTCCGACATGTCCGAGGACGATTTGGAGAGTAACCCTGTGTCCGGCCGGAGGGACCCAAACACGGCCATGCTTCTTATGTGCAGCAAAGCTAATGCTGCTAAAATACTAAGCGCTCATGTAGTTTAAACGCACGACGATAAGGAGCACCAGTGGGTAACCACTTCCGTACCTCCGGTGCGGGCGATGATGCCCCCAAGACGCAGGCAGGCGTCCAGGGCAGTCGTTTCGCCACTCCGGATTCAGAGGGCCAGCCTGTTGCTCAGGCCCCCGCTCAGCCGGCAGATCAGGCACAGCCGGCATCCGATCCCTTTGCCTACAATCCAACCAGCGATGTCGCGCTTTCCGGCACGGCGGGTTTTGAGCCCGTTCAGGCCGTGACCGCTCGCGTGGAGCAGCCTCAGGCTGGTGCCGCCACGCCGCAGCCTACCATGGCCGGCATTCCCGACCCCTTGGCCCCTGCGACGCCGGCTCCTCAGCCTGCGCAGTCCGGTCTCTTTGCCGCTATTCCCGACCCCACGCAGCCTGCTGCCCCGGTGGTCGAGAGCGATCAGGCAGCCGAGGTCGCAAGCCTCGATAACGCGCTCAACAACCCCGATTTTACGTCGGTGTTTGCGCCCATCGATCCGCAGGCCAGCCGCAAGAAGATGGCCAAGCAGGCCGGTGTCGAGCCCGTCATCCTTATGGAGCATGTCACCAAGATCTATCCGGCACAGCCCAACAAGCCTGCACTCGACGACATCAACATCGAGATCTATCCGGGCGAGTTTGTCTTTTTGGTCGGTCACTCCGGCTCGGGTAAGACCACGCTGCTGTCGACGCTCAACCGCGACGTCAAGCCGACGAGCGGCCGCATCCTGGTTGCCGGTCAGGACCTCATGAAGATCAAGAACCGCAAGGTTCCGTTCCTGCGCCGCCAGATTGGCGCCGTGTTCCAGGACTTTAAGCTTCTGCCGCAAAAGACCGCCTACGAAAACGTGGCGTTTGCCCTGCAGTGCATCGGCAAGCCCAAGGGCGTCATTCGCAGCCAGGTGCCCGAGGTGCTGCGTCTGGTCGGTCTGGCCGATCAGATGGACTCGCTGCCCGACCAGCTTTCCGGTGGCGAGCAGCAGCGCGTTGCCGTCGCCCGTGCTATGGTCAACCGTCCGCCGCTGCTGATCTGCGACGAGCCCACGGGCAACCTCGACCCGGCGATCTCGCTGGGCATCATGAAGCTGCTTGAGCGTATTAACCGCACCGGCACCACCGTGATCGTCGCCACGCACGACCGCGAGATGGTCGATAGCATGCACCGTCGCGTGATCGCCCTCGAGGGCGGCCACGTCATCCGCGACCAGGAGAGGGGAGGTTACGGCAACTATGGCACCAACTAACGTGGGCTACTCCTTCAAAGAGGCAATCAGCCACTTCTTCCGTAACTGGACTACCTCGCTCGGCGCCGTCATCACGATCTTCCTTTCGCTGTTTATCATCGGCCTGTTCATTATGGGCTCCGCGGTGCTGAACTCCGTGATCGGCACCGTCGAGGATCAGGTTGTCATCAACGCCTTCATTAGTGATGACGCCGATCAGGCTGATGTTCAGGCTTTTGAGGCCGAGCTTAAGACGTGGAGCAACGTCAAGTCCGTGACCTATAAGGACAAGGACGACGCGAAGGCCGAGTATTCGAGCAAGATGTCGGGCAACGCCGACGCCACCATGAGCGCGCTCGATGGCCAGAACCCGCTGCCGGCTTCCTTCGCTATTGAGATGGACGATCCGTCCAAGGTCGAGAGCACGGCAGAGAAGCTCAAGAAGGATGCCGATTTCCAGAAGATCGTGGATGACGGCGACGTCAACGCGAGCGTGCTGTACGGCCAGGAGGCAGTGAGCCGCCTGTTCCAGGTGACCAACTACATCCGCATCGCCGCCGTGGTGCTCGTTGGCCTTCTGACCTTTATCGCTTTCATCTTCATCAACAACACGATTCGCCTATCCATCACGGCACGTCGTCGTGAGATTGCGATTATGCGTCTGGTCGGCGCCAGCAACGGCTTCATTCGCGGCCCGTTTATCACCGAGGGCGTACTACAGGCCATTTTGGGCTCGTTGCTTTCCATCGGCGTTCTGGAGCTGCTGCGCAACCTGATGATTCCGCGTCTGCAGGAGAGCATCGGCTGGATGTCGTTTGCCCTGCCGATGCAGTACTACTTGGTGACCTATGCTGCGCTGATTCTGGTCGGCGTGATTATCGGTTTCTTTGGTTCTGCCATCGCCATGCGCCGCTACCTGCGCGTGTAGGCATGCCTGGAATTCATCCCTTCCAACGGGTCGTCTCTTATGGGGCGGCCCGTTTTTTGATCCCTAGGGGACGGCAGGAAAGCGAATCATTTGGGTAGACTCTTTGGAGTTCGCAATCGATAGTTAGGAGGCGCCATGGGGCGCAATAACAAGCATAAGCGTGGAGCTCGCAATAAGCGCGGGCCGGTGCGCAGCGAACGCCGTCCGAGCCTGACCGGGCGCGTGCAGCTCCATGAGCACAGTGCCTATGTCATAACCGAGAATGGCGACTACAAGGTCATGGGCCGCGGTAAGCGCGAGATCATGGATGGCGATACCGTTGCCGTGAGCATTAAGAACAGCCCGCACGGTGAGCGGCGCGCCGTGATCGAGGGCGTGGTTGAGCGTGCAGCCATAAGCGTGGTGGGCACGTACCAGACCGCCGGTCCGCTCGGTGTGATTGAGCCGCTCGATTCGCGTCTGAAGGCCGACTTCTTCATTCTGCCCGAGGATACCTCGGCGGATCGTCTGGGCGTCCACCCGGGTGATGCTGTTGTCGCGCACATTTTGACCTACCCGACGCGCCTGGAATCGGGCACCGTGACGATTGAACGCCGCATTGGCGGAGATGACGCGCCCGATTTGGGCGTTCAATATGTGATGGCGCGTTACGGCTATACCGATAGCTATCCCGAGGCCGCGCTGGACGAGGCCGAGGGGCTTTCGCTCGATGTGTCCGCGGCGCTTAAGGACCCGCTCCGCCGCGATCTGCGCGACCGCTTTGTCATCACGATCGACCCGGTCGACGCGCGCGACTTTGACGATGCCATTTCGCTGGAGCGTACGCCCGAGGGTGGCTACAAGCTGGGTGTGCATATCGCCGACGTTTCACACTATGTGGCTTGGGACGGGCATATCGATCTTGAGGCTCGCCATCGTACGACATCGGTGTATCTGGCCGATCGCGTGCTTCCCATGCTGCCCGAACGCCTGTCCTGTGACCTGTGCTCGCTTCGCCCTGACGAGGACCGTCTTGCGTTTACCGTCGATATCGAGCTCGATGCGCAGGGTCGCGTGCGGCATTACGATCCGTATCCCAGCGTGATTCGCTCGCGTGTGCGTATGGACTATGACGGCGCCGAGGCGCTGCTGGTGCGTGCCGGCGCGGTTGAGTATTCGGTGCTGGAGGGTGCAGCCGAGGATGTTGCGGCTGCCGAGACCTCGCGCGAGGAAGCGCTTGAGCGCGGTCTTGCGT
>NZ_JBDMHB010000013.1:2673-42522 GCF_039752955.1 Collinsella aerofaciens | reverse complement strand
CTATTGGATGAGGACGGAGTGCCCGTGCAGATTGTGGCGCGTGAGCGTTCGTGTGCCACGTCGCTTATCGAGGAAGCCATGCTGCTCGCCAACGAGTGCGTTGCAGAGTGGCTGGCAGACCGTGATATCGAGGCCTGCTATCGTGTGCATGAGGATCCGAGCCCCGATAGCCTGCACGGTGCTGCCGTTGCGCTGGCGCAGCTAGGCATCATCGACGATCGCCGTGCTGCCGGTATTGCCCTGGGGAGCCCCGATGAGCTGCAGGCTGCAGTTGATGCTGCCGCCGGTACGGCCAACGCACCGCTCGTCAACACGCTGCTTCTGCGCAGCATGCAGCGCGCGCTGTACAAGCCGCGCAACGAGGGCCACTTTGCGCTCGCCGCGCCGTGCTACTGTCACTTTACGAGTCCCATCCGTCGCTACCCCGATCTGGTGGTGCACCGCGTGCTCAAACTGCAGTTGGCCTATGAGCAGCTCGGCGGCAAGGACGCCTTGGTCCGTACGCCGCGGCTGATCGGTAAGGGGCGCGAGTCGCTGCCGCGCATTCTGCCGCAGATCTGCCGCGCATGTAGCGATGCCGAGCGCGCGGCAGATGCCGCCAGCCATGCGACGCAAAAGATCAAGATTGCCCAGTACTATGAGGACCGTCTGGGTGAGCGCTATGCCGGAACCGTCTCGTGGGTTAGCAGCATGGGCCTCTTTGTGCGCTTGGACCTAACACAGGTCGAGGGCCTGGTTTCAATTAAGAGCCTGGGCACCGAGTGGTTCGAGTTCGACGAGGACGCGCTAACGCTCACAGGTGCCGACACGGGCACCCGTTACGAGCTGGGGCAGCGCGTGATTATCGAGGTCTCGCGCGTCAATACCACGCGTGGGCACTTGGACTTTAAGCTTATCCATTAGCTAAATCCCGACTCGTGGCGAGAGAGCGGAGGGCGGCCTTTCGGGACCGCCCTTCGCATTTGAATCGTGGCTACCTTGCCGTCTGCTCGGCCGCCCGCTTACCTGCTATTTGAGAGGTAAAACCTACCAAAATAAACCTGTCCCTTTTTGGCAGGTTTACAAGAAAGCGGGGATGAGATGGCGACGGTGTACGGTTATGCGCGGGTGAGTTCGCGCGATCAGAACCTTAATCGGCAGCTGGATGCGCTGGGCGCCTATGGCGTGGGCTCGGCGAATATTTATGCCGACCATGCGAGCGGCAAGGACTTCGATCGACCGCGTTATCGCGAGCTGCTGCACGTCCTGGGAGACGGGGACGTACTGGTGGTGCTTTCTATCGACCGACTTGGCCGTAATTACTCCGAGATTCTTGAGGAATGGCGACGCATTACCAAGGAGCTCGGGGTTGCCATTGTGGTGTTGGACATGCCATTGCTTGACACGCGCGCTAGGGCCAGCGGCGCGCCGGATGTGACCAACGTCCTGATTGCCGATATTGTGCTGCAACTGCTGAGCTACGTGGCGCAGGTAGAGCGCGAGAATATCCATCGGCGCCAAGCGGAGGGAATTGCAGCGGCGCGGGCGCGAGGGGTCCGTTTCGGTCGACCTCGCAAGCCGTGCCCTCCTCAGTTTGAGCTGGTGCGCGATAGCTATGAGGCGGGCGATATTACCCGCAGCCAGGCGGCAAAGTGCCTGGGCGTGTGCGTGGGGACGTTCGATCGCTGGATGCGCGAGGCGGGGTAGGGGTTTGCGTCGCTTTGTCGCTTCCTGTTGCGATTCAAATTTTGATACGGTGACGATGCCATTTGGGGCTACACTCGCTGATATTCAAAAAAGGAGGTTGGCCCTTGGCGCGCGTAAAACAAATAATCGGATGGACCGCGATCGTTCTGTTCGCTGCAACGCTGGCGGGCATCTGGGTGCTGACGGAGCAAAATGCGGTGGAGACGTCGTTGCTGAGCGAGTCCACCGCGCGTGTGGTGGAGGGCCAGGCTACGGGCGTTCAGGCTACCGGCATCACGGGTGAAATTCAGGCGGGGGACGGCATGACTGAGAGTACCAATCCGGCTGCCTCGACGGTCCAGCCTGGTCGACTTGCTTCCATTCGCATGTGGGTAGGCGCAAACGTCCGTCGCGTCGCCCATACCGTAGAGTTTTTCTTCGTCGGATTGGTCGCCCCGGTGATCGTGGTCTGCTTTTCCAGGCGTCCATGGAGTGTGTGTTCCCGTTGCGTGCCTGTGTTTCTCTTTTGCGCTGCCTGCTCCGTTGGCGACCAGGTGCATAAGATCTTTGTTCCCGGCAGGCATTTCGACGTTATCGATTTAGGATTCGATGCTGCGGGCTATGTCACCGCCATGCTGTTGGTATTGCTGGCAGCGGCGTTGGTGCGCCATGCGACTCGGCCGATCGGCGCCCATGCGAGGCGCTAGCCGGTAACAAACCCGTTTCTGATAATGCGACCTTGTTGAATTATTTTGTGTCGCGCGTATTTCCGAGCGGTCGGATTTGAGGGGCGAGCGGTAGAACGCTCGCCCTTTGTGCGCCACGATGCGGCACAATGTACCGCAAAAGCTGTTTGTATCCGGTACGAATCGTTCGTTGGTCTTTAATTCTTCTCAACGGAGGTGTTTGAGATGGCAAACGGATTGCTTTTGCGGCTTCGCGAGCGTGAGCTCAGCGCGAGCCCGGCGGAACGCAATGTCATCGCATATGTAAGCGCTCATCCGCACGAGGTGGTCGGGCTGTCCGTCCGCGGTCTTGCCGATGTCACGTTCTCCTCGCCCTCGAGCATTTTGCGCTTTTGCAAGCGTTTGGGTTTTGCGGGCTACAAGGAGTTCCAGCGCGAACTGATTGCCGAGCTGGCGCTCTTAGGTGACAAGAAAGACGTAGCCCTCGAGGACATCTCCATGGATGACAGCGTCGAACGTATCGTGGGGAAGGTGATGAAAAGCAACGTGCGCACGATCGAGGCGACGGCGCGAACGCTCGATTACACCGTCTTGGAGCGATGCGCGGCCCGTCTTAAGCGGGCGCGCGCGGTCAATCTGTTCGGTATTGGTGCCTCTCGTTTGGTCGCGCACGACCTGGCGCAAAAGCTCATGCGTGTCGACAAAGAGTGCCATTTGTACGACGACTGGCATGATCAGCTCTTATGTGCCAAGAACATGCATGAGGGCGATATGGCAATCGCCTTTAGTTACTCGGGCTTGACGCAAGAAGTGCTGGACTGCACCGCCGAGGCTCAACGCCACAACTGTCCCGTTGTGGCCGTTACCAAAGTAGATGGATCATCCAAGCTTGCCACCATGGCCGATGCCGTGCTCGGCGTTGCTGCGAGTGAACCCTTGGTCCGCAGCGGTGCCATGGCTTCGCGTATGGCCCAGCTTATGGTTGTCGATGCCCTGTACGCTGCTTACGTTGCCAGCGACTACGAACGGGCGACGCATGTCATAAAGCAAAACTACATCGAGAAACAGGAAAGATGAGGTGAATGAAATGCTCGATTTAACAAAATTCACGACCGAACAGCGTAATCAAAGGTCAATGGACCTCGATACGATGACATCGCTGCAAATCGTCACGATGATGAACGATGAGGATCTTCGTGCCGTCCAGTCGGTCACGAAAGTGTTGCCCCAGGTTGCCACAGCAATCGACTGGGCTGCTGAGGCACTCGAGCGCGGCGGGCGCGTCTTTTACATGGGCGCAGGCACCAGCGGTCGTCTGGGCGTACTCGACGCTTCGGAGTGTCCGCCCACGTTTGGCGTGTCACCCGATCTGATTGTCGGGCTCATTGCCGGAGGCGAGACGGCGTTTATCAAGGCTGTCGAAGGTGCCGAAGACAGCGAGGAGCTTGGCGCGAGCGACCTGCGGGAGCGTGGACTCTCGGACAAGGATCTTGTCGTTGGCCTGGCGGCAAGCGGCCGTACTCCTTATGTGGTGGGCGGCCTTGCGTACGCCAAGGCAACTGGGTGCAAGACCATTGCAATTGCCTGCAACCAAGGGTCGAAGATCGGGGAGAGCGCAGATCTTGCCATTGAGCCCTTGCCCGGTCCCGAGGTACTGACCGGCTCAACGAGGCTCAAGGCGGGAACGGTTCAAAAGCTCATTCTCAACATGATTTCGACCGGTGCCATGGTCAAGATTGGCAAGGTATACCAAAACCTGATGGTCGATGTGCAGCAGACGAACGAGAAACTGGTGGTGCGCGGCCAGAACATCGTGATGGAGGCGACCGGCTGCACGCGCGAGCGCGCTGTTCAGGCGCTTGCAGATGCCGGCGGCCACGTAAAAACCGCTATTGTCTCGGTACTGCTGGACTGCGATGCCGAGCAGGCTGCGGTAGCTCTTGAGCGGGCGCGAGGTCATGTCCGTGCTGCGGTGAGTGGCCATGAGAAGAGCAATGACGATGCCCAATAGGTGCGCGGCGTGAGCTGATATGACATCCAGACGAGATACCCAATACAAGGAGGAGTTATGACGAACAAAGAGCTGGCTCAAAAGCTGCTGGACCTTTTGGGCGGTAAAGACAACGTGCTCGCAAACGCGGCGTGCATGACGCGCTTGCGCGTGACCGTCAAAGACGCGGGCAACGTCGACACGGAGGGCATTAAGGCACTCGACGGCGTGATGGGTCTGGTCGAGGACGACACGATGCAGATCGTGCTGGGTCCGGGCAAGGTGAATAAGGTGCTCGAGGAGTTCTCCAAGCTCACCGGCCTTGCGAAAGGCGTTGCCGACGAGAGCGTGGTTGACGCTGCGGCCACAAACAAGGCCGCGCAGAAAGCCAAGTACGAGTCCAAGCCGGTTCAGGCCTTCCTCAAGAAGATTTCCAATGTCTTCGTCGCCCTGCTTCCCGGCATCATTGCGGCTGGCCTCATCAACGGTATCTGCAACGTCATTAACGTCTCGACGGCAGGCGCGCTCGCAGGTGAGTGGTGGTACCAGGGCATTCGTTCCATGGGCTGGGCCCTGTTTGCCTATCTGCCCATCTTGGTGGGCTATAACGCGGCACGTGAGTTTGGTGGCTCCGCTGCGCTGGGCGGCATCGCCGGCATGATGTGCATCGCCAACAGTGCCATGCCCCTGCTTGCGCCTGGCGCGGCTGATCCTGCCACTGCCATTCTGCTGCCGCTCACCAATGCGCAGTACAACCCCGCAGCGGGCGGCATGATCGCGGCTCTCATCGCTGGCGCATTTTTTGCCTGGATGGAGCGTCAGATTCGCAAGGTTATGCCCAACGCACTCGACACGTTTTTGTCCCCGCTGCTGGTGCTCATCATCGGCGCCTTTGCTCTGATGCTCGTCATCCAGCCGGTTGGCGCATGGCTGACGACTGCCATCTTTAGCGTTTTGACCTTTATCTTCGAGAAGCTGGGCGTCCTGGGCGGCTATATCCTGTCGGCAGGCTTCTTGCCGCTGGTGTCCGTCGGCCTGCATCAGGCGCTCACGCCGATCCACGCTATGCTCAACGATCCCGACGGAGCTACCAAGGGCATCAATTACCTGCTTCCCATCCTTATGATGGCTGGCGGCGGCCAGGTCGGTGCCGGTTTGGCGCTGTACTTTAAGACCAAGAACGCCAAGCTCAAGAAGTACGTCGCAGAGTCCATTCCCGTTGGAATCCTGGGTGTGGGCGAGCCTCTGATGTATGCTGTTACGCTGCCGCTCGTTCGTCCGTTTGTGACGGCCTGCCTGGGTGCCGGATTTGGCGGCGCGCTCGCGGCGCTGCTTCACATCGGCACGGTTTCCCAAGGCGTTTCCGGTCTGTTTGGTCTGCTAATCGTCGTTCCTGGCCAGCAGCTCGGCTACGTTGCCGCTATGCTGCTTGCCTATGCCGCCGGTTTTGTCCTGACGTGGTTCTTCGGTGTCGACGAGCAGAAGATCAACGAGTTCTTTGGCGAGTAGTTTGATATCGCGAGCCGTGTTGCCCAGGGTTCGCGGCGCGCGGCAGATTTCTTGATGTTATGGTTGTGCCGGCGGGGCTAGCTGCTCCGCCGGCCTTTTTTAAAGGAGCGTTGAAGCGTGAAAACGGGTATTTCGATTTATCTTTCCAGCCCTCTGCAGGATATTGAGCGGACGATTGAACATGGTGCCGCGGCGGGTGCGCGCCATGCGTTCACCTCGCTGCATATTCCCGAGGATGGGGGAGCGGCGTATGCCGATAAGGTCCGTCATGTGCTGTCGCTGCTTTCCGCCCGCGGCATTGCGCTCATTGCCGATGTGGGGCCTCGCACGTGCGATTTGCTCGGGCTTGAGCGCATCGAGGACCTGCGCGATCTGGGGTTGGAATACCTTCGTTTGGACTATGGCTTTAGCGCCCAGCGGGTCGCGGAGCTGTCCGGTGTATTTCACATTGTGGTCAATGCATCGACGGTGAGTTCTGATGAAATCGCATCGTGGCGTGAGGCCGGTGCCGATGTGACTCGTTTTGCCGCCTGCCACAATTTTTACCCCAAGCCTTATACCGGTTTAGCTTTGGAGGACATTGCTCGGGTGAATCTTCGTCTTGCGGCCCTTGGATTCGAAATCATGGCTTTTGTGCCGGGTGATGCTAACGTTCGCGGGCCGGTATTCGAGGGACTGCCGACGGTCGAGGCGCAGCGCGGTCGCGCGTCAAAAGTTGCTCTCAATATGCTTGAGCTTGCACATGGCGCCGATTGCGACATTGTGTTGGTCGGCGACCCCGATCTATCCGATGCGGGCTGGGCGCAGTTTGCTCAAGTTTCCGCCGGATACGTGGACCTGCAATGCGAGCTTGAGCCCGGTTATGCCTATGTGCGCGGGCAGATTCATCACGACCGGCCCGACTCGAGCGTCCTCATCTTTAGGTCTCAGGAGTCACGTACGACGCTTAAGCCGGATTCCGTGCCGACGGATGCCGGAGCCGGCCTGCCGCGAAAGGCGGGGTCGATCGCTGTGAGCAATAGCGGATATGGGCGCTACGAAGGCGAGCTTGAGATTGCGCGGGTCGATCTTCCCGGTGACGAGCGCATGAACGTTGCGGGCCATATCACGCCCGAAGCAATGGAACTGCTGCCGTTTATCAAGCGCGGATTCGGGGTACGGTTCGTTTAACGTGTGACCCGCGGGCTACAATTGGCCCATCATACGAAGGCGCCTCGTGTGGCGTGTGCCTGCGTTGGCCGATCTATATTCGGAGGATTCCCATGACCGTACTGTTTGTCGAATATCCCAAGTGCTCGACCTGTAAGAAGGCCAAGGCATGGCTGGACGAACATGGGGTAGAGTATATCGATCGCGATATCGTTTTGGACAATCCCACGGCTGATGAGCTTGCGACCTGGATTGCTCGTTCGGGGCTGCCGGTGCGGCGCTTCTTTAATTCGTCGGGCATGAAATATCGAGAGCTGGGCCTGAAGGCGCGTCTGGATGCGGGCATGACGGATCAGGAGTGCTACGAGCTGCTGGCGACCGACGGCATGCTGGTCAAGCGTCCGCTGCTGGTGGGCGACGACTTTGCGATTCCCGGCTTTAGGGAAGCGGCTTGGGCCGAGGCGTTGCTGTAGCGGCTGCGGAAAGTGCGTCCCGTTTTAAGCTCGGATTCCGGGACGCAGTTTCCGGTTGAAGGGGCTAGCGGAAACCGTATCCCAGTTTGAGCGCGAAATCTGGGATACGGTTTCCGTTTGGGGCCTCTAGGGGAAAGCGCGTCCCGTTCTGGACGTAAATTCCGGGATGAGCTTTCCGGTTGGCGGGCATATGCGCTAATCCTCAAGCCGCGCCCATTCGTGCGGATCGTAGACCTTTACGTGCTTGTTGGGCTTGCCGCTCCAGTACTCCTCGTCCATAAAGGGCAGATATGCCTGAACGCCGGGGCAGATAAAGGGAATCCGCTGCTGTTGCAGTCGCTCGCGCTGGCGCTGCTCCAGGTGCGCCTCGGATATGACGGTCGGCATACCGGACAACTCGACGAGGCTTGCCTGGATTCGCTTAAGGTCGGGGAGTCCCGCGTGCCATGACATCCGCATGATCAAAAAGGATGCACGGCGGTATTTTGCCTGCATCACCGTGATGGCGGGGCGCAGTGTGGGATGGATTTTGTCCCGTTCGGGCCAAAGGTCAGCAGCGATCTCGAGGCCCAGGGTCTCCCATAGGTAATCAAGCTCTTCGTCCATGGCGCCTCGATATCTACGCAATCATTGATACTTCGATTGTGTTGCCTGGTGCTATCGTTTTCACGGTAGAATCTGCCAACGGTTGACGGCTACCGCTCGCGGCGTTTTGCCCTTCGTGTATAGCGGTTGGCTTCACAGGTCCTTCACGGGTTGGACTAAACTAGGCCAATTTGACTGAATTTCAAAAAAGTCAAAATTGGGGCTTGCGTCACGGCGAGACTTCCCGTATATTTCTTTCTTGCGCAAAGGCACAGCCGAGCGCAGCGATGCAGTCATTGGGATGTCGTCTAATGGCAGGACAGCGGATTCTGGTTCCGTCAATGGGGGTTCGACTCCCTCCATCCCAGCCATTGCATTTGCTACATATGGCCCGTTCGTCTAGCGGTTTAGGACGCCGCCCTCTCAAGGCGGAGATCACCAGTTCGAATCTGGTACGGGCTACCAAAATTGAATGCCCGGGCCTCGTAAGAGACCCGGGTTTTGTGTATTGACCGATGCTTAAGGCGCGCGTTGAGTCTGCCGCCCGGATCGAGGAGTAGCCATGGATCTGCCCATCAGCTTGCAAGACATCACGTATGCCGAGAACTATCTGGCGCAGGGCGACCTGGCTACGGCGACGCCGCTGCTGGAGCGTCTGGTGGAGCTCGCCGAGGAGTATATCGACGCTGAGTGCAAGACGGAGGAGAAGCGTCAATACTTTAGCTTCGATAGCAAGTTTGAGCGCTTGGCCTATCGCCGCGTGGAGAAGGATCCGCGCGAGCTCGTGCAGGTCGAGGTGCCGTTTGACCGCCTGTACTCTGACATGGCGTTTGCCTACATTCGCCAGCAGGATTATGTGAGTGCTCGCAACGCCTTGATGCAGGCCGTGCGCTGGGACCCCATGAACTGCAACTACCGCCTGGATCTGGCCGAGCTGTTCCGCGCTCTCGAGGACAAGCAGGAATGGGCATCGCTCTCGTTCTCGGTGCTGGAGCGTGCAAGCGATGGCAAGTGCGCCGCCCGCGCTTACGCCAATCTAGGTCAGTACTTCTTGGAGCCCGAGACCGAGAACGTTTCGGCTGCCGTGGGCTGCGCGCGTCTGGCGCTGCGCCTGGCGCCCAACGATGCGCATACGACGCGCCTGCTCAACAAGATCCATACCACCTATCCGGATGCCGCCGATGAGAGCGACGACCACGTGATGGGTGAGCTCGCCCTGCAGGGCGTGCCGACCTCACCTTCGGCCGAGATCGCCATCTGCCTGATCATGTGTGCGACCGATGCTGCAAGCGACGGCGACAAGCAGGAGGCGACGCGCCTGACGGTGCGTGCTCGCGACTTGGTGGGCGAGGAGGCCTGCGCGGCGATTATCAAACTGGTGCGCGAGAGCGATGCCGAGCTCAATGCCGAGCGCAAGGCAAAGCGCGCAGGTGCCGACAAGGGAACCGATGGCGCCAAGGAGGCCGGCGATGCCCAGTAAGCGCGAGCGCAAACTCATTTCCAAGAATCGCTCGGCACATCACGAGTACTTTATCGATGAGACGTTTGAGTGCGGTATTGAGCTGAGCGGCACCGAGGTCAAGTCGATTCGCGAGCGCGCCTGTCAGATCACTGACACTTTTGCGCTGATTCGTGGCGGCGAGTGCTGGCTCGTCGGACTGCATATCCACCCTTATAGCCATGGTGGCGTGTGGAATCGCGATCCCGACCGTCGGCGTCGTCTGCTGCTGCACCGCAAGGAGATCGACTTTCTTGACGGCAAACTTCGCAACCGTGGTTATGCGCTGGTTCCGTTGGAACTCTACTTTAATACCGACGGCCGCGTAAAGCTGCTGCTGGGTCTGGGTCGCGGCAAGAAGCTCTACGACAAGCGCGAGGACATGGCCAAGCGTGATGTCCAACGCGAGATCGACCGCGCCCTCAAGGAACGCAACCGGTAGGCGCTCTATATAAGTTGCGGTGAGATACGGACTGTTTTGCCTGTTTGAGGGGCTATTCAGTCCCTATTTCACCGCAACTGCGGGCGTCTTATCTTTCTTACTGTTCTGACACATATGTCTCAAAGGCGGCGTCCGTTATGGGTGCCGCCTTTTTTGTGGGTACATACATCCATGAGGTTCAATCCTGGGTTAGGGGAGTGATCGTTATGGACAAAACTGCGTTCTTTACGATGCCGAGCGGCCTGTATGTGGTGAGTGCCGCGGCCGACGGGCTGCGTGCCGGCTGCGTTATCAACACAGCGGTGCAGGTGACATCCGCCCCGCCGCGCATCTCGGTTGCCGTGAACAAGGACAATGTCACCTCGGGCGTCATCGCATCGGCCAAAGCGTTCGCGCTGACCGTGATCGATCAGACCGCCGATATGCTCTACATCGGTAACTTTGGGTTCCGCACCAGCAGCGATTATGACAAGTTTGCCAAATACGAGACCCGCGAGACGGCTCTGGGCATGCCCTATGTGCCCGAGCACGCGGCGGCCCTGTTTAGCTGCCGTTTGATCGACACTGTGGATGTGGGCACGCACCTGCTCTTTATCGGCGAGGTGGAGGATGCCGAGCGCCTGAGCGACGAGACGCCGCTGACGTACGACTACTATCACAAGGTGCTAAAGGGCAAGACGCCGCCCAAAGCCTCGTCGTATCAAGGCTAGAAATGTTCTAAAAATACTTGCATTATACTATTGAGAATATATACTAATAAGTAAGTACACCAGCAGTCACGTTCGAGAGGAGAACATCATGGCTGAGGAAAAGAAGACGTATAAGTTTGTGTGCACCGTTTGCGGTTACGAGGTTGAGGTCGACACGCCCGAGCTGCCCGAGGACTACGTGTGCCCGGTGTGCGGCGTCGGTCCCGATCAGTTTGAGCTCGTCGAGGAGTAACTCGCAGGCACACGGCGAAAGCCGAACATAGCTCTGTCCAAGGGTCCCGGTCGAATTCTCGGCCGGGACCCTTTTGATTTATCTGACGGTTTAAAACGGTCTCACGTGTTACAGATTAAGACGTTATATCTGGACAGCCACGCCATCCCAATTACATTCCCGTTAGCAGCACGATGTCGAGAATCGTCACGATGGCACCGATCCCTACGAGCAGCGCGTTGAGCGGGCGCGAGTTGACGTATTTGCCCATGACACGGCGTGAGCTGGTGAGCCGTATGAGCACAAAGACCGTAATCGGCAACTGAAGCGACAGCAGCGCCTGACTCCAGATGAGACCCTCAAAAGGATTTGGGACGACCAAGCACGCCGCCACTGCGCCGACGAAACAAGCCGCCACCCCGATCGAGGAATGTCGGTCGTGGATGTCGTATTCCTCGTCGAACATGCCCGCGGTGATGGTGCCCGCCGCCATGCCCGCCGTCACACTACTCGATATGCCCGCAAACAGCAGTGCCACCGCAAAGATGGTCGAGCTTGCCGGGCCCAGAATGGGGGAGAGCGTGTCCGCTGCGACGGCGAGGTCGTCTACGACAATGCCGTGCGCAAAGAAGGTCGTTGCGGCCAGGATGACCATGGCCGAGTTGATCGCCCAGCCCACGCCCATCGAAAAGAGCGTGTCGAAGAGCTCGTAGCGCAGACGTTCCTCGATAACCTGCTCGCCTTGGCCTTCGAAGTGCATGGATTGGATGACCTCGGAGTGCAGGAAGAGGTTGTGAGGCATAACAACCGCGCCTAGGACACTTACGATAATCGCGGCCGAGCCGGTGGGCATACTGGGTGTGATCCAGCTTGCGGCGGCCTGCGGCCAGTCGACCTTGACCAGCGTAAGCTCAGCCAAAAACGAGAGTCCTACCACGCCTACGAAGGCGATGATCCATCGCTCGGCGCGCTTGTAGGAGCTCGTCATGAGCATCGCCATCGATACTGCCGCCACGATGACGCAGCCCGCGCGCACGGGCAGCCCAAAGAGCATTTGAAGGGCAATCGCGCCACCCAGGACTTCGGCCATGGCGGTGGCGATGGTCGCGAGATAGGCGCTGGCGAGCACCATGTGTCCCACGATGCGGGGGAGGTAGTGTGTCGTGGCCTCGGCAAGACAGGTGCCCGTGGCGATGCCCAGGTGCGCCGCGTTGTGCTGCAGCACAATGAGCATAATTGTGGACAGCGTGACGATCCACAGCAGCGCGTAGCCAAACTGCGAGCCCGCGGCCATATTGGAGGCCCAGTTGCCCGGGTCGATAAAGCCGACGGTGACGAGCAACCCGGGGCCGATATGCCGCGCAATGTCTAGGCCTCCGTGACCACCGGTGCGCCGGGAACCAAAGTGTTGTTTGAGATGGTTGAGCATGGTGAGCTCCTGCGTGCCGTTTGTTTGACGCCGCAAGGATACCCGTTTTAGGCTAAAAAGTTAATCAAAGCTAACAAAATTGTTGTATTTGAATAGGATGGTGAAAGGGGGGTTACCGAAATGTCTTGATCTGTAACATCTAGGCGCCAAAATTGGGTCTTCCTGTTACAGATTGAGATGTTTGAAGCGGTGAGCTTACAGGCCGAACTTGGGACCCTTGTTGTCGCCCTTGAGGTCGGCGGTGTCCAATCGTAGGGCGTGCGTTACGCGATTGTTTCGAAACGGGCGGGAAACACAACGGGCCGGCGATGCACCTAGTATGCCTAGTCAACTGACTGTCTAATAGCTAGGGGAGGATCGCGATGCAGGCAGATTCCGCTCAGCAGCAGGGCCTTTATCGCCCCGAATTCGACCACGATGCATGCGGCATCGGCGCGCTTGCCGATATCAACGGCGAGCGCCATCACCAGATCCTGGACGACGCACTGTCCATTCTGGTTAACTTGGAGCACCGCGGCGGCACGGGGCTCGAGAAGAACACCGGCGACGGCGCCGGCATCCTGTTCCAGGTTCCGCATCACTTTTTCCGTAAAGAGGCCCAAAAGTGCGGCCAGATTCTGCCGACAGAGGGCGACTATGGCGTGGCCATGCTGTTCTTCCCGCAGGACGAGAAGGGCGTAGAGGATGCCCGCCGCGTGTTTGAGGAGGGCTGCGCCGAGGCCGGCGTGCCGCTGCTCTTTTGGCGCGAGGTGCCGGTCGACCCGCACGACCTGGGCGAGACGGCCCGCGCCTGTATGCCCACTATCCTGCAGGCCTTCCTGGGTCGTCCGGACGACACGCCGGCGGGCGACGCCTTCGAGCGCCGTCTGTACGTGTGCCGCCGCACCATCGAGAAGAAGGCCGATGCCGAGTTTGCCCTGCGCGACAAGATCTTCTACGTGTGCTCCATGAGCTCGCGCACCATCGTGTACAAGGGCATGCTGGTCGCCACGCAGATGCGCCGCTTCTTCATCGACCTCAACGACGCCGCCGTCAAGACGGCCGTGGCGCTCGTCCACTCGCGCTACTCCACCAACACCACGCCCAGTTGGGAGCGCGCGCACCCCAACCGCTTTATCATCCACAACGGCGAGATCAACACCCTCAAGGGCAACGTCAACTGGATTCGCGCCCGCGAACCCAACCTGTACAGCCCCGTGTTGCAGCACGATCTTGAGCGCGTGATGCCCATCATCAACCGCGAGGGCTCCGATTCCGCGATTCTGGACAATGTGCTTGAGTTCCTGGTCATGAACGGTCGCCCGCTCACGCGTGCCGCGTCCATGCTGCTGCCCGAGCCGTGGGACCACAACGACAGCCTGAGTGAGGAGCGCCGCGCCTACGACGCCTACCAGTCCATGCTCATGGAGCCGTGGGATGGCCCGGCGGCCATCGCCTTTACCGACGGTCGCACGCTGGGCGCCGCTCTCGACCGTAACGGCCTGCGCCCCGCTCGTTACTACGTGACGCGCGACGGCCGCTTTATGCTGGCAAGCGAGGTGGGCACCATCGAGGTGAGCCCCGAGAACATCCTGACGAGCGGCTGTCTGGGGCCGGGCCAGATGCTCGAGGTTGACTTTGCCCGCGGGCGCGTCATCTACAACGACGAGCTGCGCGCCCGTTATGCCAAGGAAAAGCCCTACCGTGATTGGATTGCCGAGGAGACGCTGACCGTTGACGCGCTCGATGAGCCCGTTGCGGCAACGCCCGCCGAGGACGCCGAGGTGCCCGCCGCCGTGCGCATGGCCAAGCTCGGCTACCACTGGGATGACGTCGACGAGGTCGTGCGTCCCATGGCCCAGCAGGGCAAGGCCCCGCTCGCCTCGATGGGCATCGACGCACCGTTGGCTTGCCTGTCCAAGAAGACGCGCTCGTTCTTTGACTACTTCTATCAGCTGTTCGCCCAGGTTACGAATCCGCCGATTGATGCTCTGCGCGAGCACATGGTGACTTCGACCACGCTCTATCTGGGCAACCACGGCAACCTGCTCGAGGACTCCCGCACGGCCTGCCAGCTGGTGCGCTTGGAGTGCCCGTTGCTCAACGAGGAGGAGTTCGACTGCATCTGCGCCATCGACCGCGTGGGCTTTAAGACCCGTCGCTTCCGTGCCGTCTACCGCCGCGATGCCGGCGAGGGCGCGCTGCAGGCTACGCTCAAGCAGCTTGCAGAGAACGTTGAGGCTGCGGTCCGCGACGGCGTGAACATCGTGGTGCTGAGCGATCGCGCCGGAGCGGGCGAGGTGTCCGTACCGTCGCTGCTTGCCGTGGGCTGCGTGCACAACCACCTGATCCGCGCCGGCGTGCGCACCTTTGCCGACATCGTGGTGGAGTGCGGCGACGCCGTGTCCCCGCACGACTTTGCGGCACTGGTGGGCTACTCTGCGAGCGGCATCTATCCGTACAACGCACATGCGTGCATCCGCGATCTGGCGGCACGCGGCGACCTGGACGTGACGGCCGAGCAGGGCATCGCCAACTACAATAAGGCTGCGACCGCCGGCATCGTCTCCATCATGTCCAAGATGGGCATCTCCACGGTGCAGAGCTACCATTCGGCGCAGATCTTCGAGGCCGTGGGCTTTACGCCGGAGTTCGTCAACGCGTACTTCGCCGGCACGGTGAGCCGTGTGGGCGGTATGGGTGTCGAGGACGTCGAGCGCGAGCAAAGCGAGCGCTACGACGCTGCGCTCGCTATCCTTAAGAGCCCGGCTCCCGAGCAGCTGCCCACGCTGGGTCTGACCAAGTGGCGCCCGCTCGGCGGCGAGGATCACCTGATCGATCCGCAGACCGTCTACTTGCTGCAGACCGCCTGCCGTGAGGACAGCTACGACACCTTTAAGGAGTACAGCGCCCGCCTGCACCGCACCGGCCGTGCCGTGCGCCTGCGCGACTTGCTCGACTTTGATGCCAGTGGCCACACGCCGGTTTCGCTCGACGAGGTGGAGCCCGCGCTCAACATCGTCCGCCGCTTTAACACCGGCGCCATGTCGTACGGTTCCATCAGCAAAGAGGCACACGAGTGTATGGCCATCGCCATGAACCGCCTGCATGGCCGTTCCAACTCGGGCGAGGGCGGCGAGGATCCGCGTCGCGAGACCCCGCTGGCCAACGGCGACTCCAAGAACTCAGCGATCAAGCAGGTGGCAAGTGCGCGCTTTGGCGTGACGAGCCGCTATCTTTGCAGCGCCTTTGAGATTCAGATCAAGATGGCCCAGGGTGCCAAGCCCGGCGAGGGTGGCCACCTGCCCGGCAAGAAGGTCTACCCCTGGATCGCCGAGGTCCGTCAGTCCACGCCTGGCATCGGCCTGATCTCGCCTCCGCCGCACCACGACATCTACTCCATCGAGGACCTGGCGGAGCTTATCTTCGATCTTAAGAACGCCAACCCCGGTGCGCGCGTGTCGGTCAAGCTGGTCAGCGAGGCCGGCGTCGGCACCATTGCTACCGGCGTGGCCAAGGGTGCCGCCGACAAGATCTTGATCAGCGGCCACAATGGCGGCTCGGGTGCCGCTGCGCGCGACTCTATCTGGCATGCGGGTCTGCCGCTGGAGCTTGGCCTTGCCGAGGCTCAGCAGACGTTGCTGCAAAACGGCCTGCGCTCCCGCGTGGTGCTCGAGGCCGACGGCAAGCTCATGGACGGCACCGACGTCGCCGTCGCCTGCTTGCTGGGCGCCGAGGAGTTTGGCTTTGCGACCATGCCGCTCATCTCCATGGGCTGCCTCATGCAGCGCGACTGCCAGCAGGACACCTGCCCGGCCGGCATCGCTACGCAAAACTGCCGCCTGCGTCGCGGCTTCCGCGGCAAGCCCGAGCACGTTGAGCACTTTATGCTCTTTGTTGCCGAGCAGCTGCGCGAGGTCATGGCGAGCCTGGGCTTCCGCACCGTCGACGAGATGGTCGGCCACCCCGAGTGCTTGCGCCAGATCGAGGTCCCGGGCAACCGCAAGGCCAACCTGCTCGATCTGTCGCCCGTGCTGGCGAGCGCGACCTGCGAGTTCGGTGCCCATATCCCGGGTGCCGATGGCCGCCACTTCCTGCCGCAGATGGCCGCGGACAGCGAGCTCGACAAGACGCTCGACTCCACGTTGTTCGTGCCCTATACGGCCGATGCCCGTGCGCACCTGCGTCCGATTCGCTTCCGCGCCGATATCGCCAACGTCAACCGCTGCGTGGGCACTATCCTGGGCAACGCGGTGACCAAGGCGCATCCCGAGGGCCTGCCCGCCGGCTCCATTACCATCGATTGCGACGGTTCGGCCGGTCAGAGTTTTGGCGCGTTCCTGCCGCGCGGCATTACGCTCAACGTGTGCGGTGACGCCAACGACTACTTTGGCAAGGGCCTTTCGGGCGGCGAGGTGTCGGTGCGCCCCAACCCGCATGCGACCTACAAGTTCGACGAGAACATCATCGTGGGCAACGTTGCGTTCTTTGGTGCCACGAGCGGCCGCGGCTTCATTAACGGCCTGGCCGGCCAGCGCTTTGGCGTACGCAACTCCGGTGCCACCGTGGTGGTCGAGGGCTGCGGCAACCATGGCTGCGAGTACATGACGGGCGGTCTGGCGCTCATCCTGGGCGAGGTCGGGCAGAACTTCGCCGCCGGCATGACAGGTGGCGTGGCCTATGTCTTTGACCAGTACGGCACGCTCGATGCCCGTGTGAACCACGAGAGCGTTGAACTCAAGGCCCCGACGGCCGCCGAGCTGGTGCAGATTCGCGAGCTCATCCAGGAGCACGTGGATGCGACCCAGAGTCCGCGCGGCATTAAGCTGCTCTACAGCTTTGAGACGATGAGCAAGCACTTTGTGAAGGTCATTCCGACCGAGTACGAGCGCGTGCTGGCGATTGTCGCTGCGGGCGAGGCTGTGGGCAAGTCGCATGCGCAGGCTGAGGAGCTGGCGTTTGACATTGTGACCGGTCGCGCGAGTGCCGCGGATGTCGCTCGCTTCGATGCCGCGGGCGGTGCTGCGGGCGCTGCGTCCGTGGCTGCCAGCTCTGTTGCTTCGACCAAGAAGGAGGCGTAAGTGCCATGGGTAAGCCCGGTGCTTTTCTTGATATCGATCGCGTGACCCACGAGCTGCGCCCCGTGGAGGAGCGCAGCCATGATTTTGATCCGCTGTACGTGGAGCTCGACGACGACGCGCGCCGTGCCCAGGCGAGCCGCTGCATGATGTGCGGTGTGGCGTTTTGCCAGATGGGTGCGAGCTTTGGCAAGGCGCGCCCGAGTGGCTGCCCGCTGCACAACCTGATTCCCGAGTGGAACGAGCTGGTGTACCGCGGCCGTTGGGACGAGGCTGCCGAGCGCCTGTCGCTCACCTCGCCCATGCCCGAGTTCACGAGTCGCGTGTGCCCGGCGCTGTGCGAGGCCGCGTGCAACCTGGGTTCGGTTGACGGTCAGCCCACAACGATTCACGATAACGAGCGCGCGATCAGCGACCACGAATGGGCAAACGGCGGCCCGCGTCGCTTTGAGCCGGCAGGGGAGGACGCGCCCTCGGTCGCCGTGGTTGGTTCCGGCCCGGCTGGCCTGGTGGCTGCGTGGGAGCTCGCGCGTCGCGGTGCCCGCGTGACGGTGTTTGAGCGTGACGACCGCCCGGGCGGCCTGCTCATGTACGGCATTCCCAACATGAAGCTCGAGAAGTCCGTGGTCGAGCGTCGCGTGGCGCTCATGCGCGAGCTGGGCATTGTGTTTGAGCTGGGCGCCGATGTGACGGACCCTGCAGTGGCGGCCAAGCTCGATGGCTTTGACGCTGTCGTGGTGGCTGCTGGTGCCCGTGACCCGCGCGGGCTTTCGGCTGCGAACGTGGATGCTCCGGGCGTGGTGTACGCGGTGGACTACCTGACGGCTTCGACCGTCTCGGTGCTCGATGGCGGCGAGCCCGCGGTGAGCGCACGCGGCCTGGACGTTGTGGTCATTGGCGGTGGCGATACTGGAAACGACTGCGTGGGTACCGCCGTGCGTCAGGGCGCGCGCAGCGTGCGCCAGTTTGAGTTCTTGCCGGCTGCGCCCGATAGGCGCGCGGCGAGCAACCCCTGGCCGCAGTGGCCCAACGTTAAGAAGACCGACTACGGCCAGCAGGAGGCTATCGCTGCGATGGGTGGCGAGATGCGTGCCTGGGGCGTGGATACGCTCGAGGTGCTGCTGGACAAGAAGGGTGCGGCTGCGGGTCTGCGCGTGGTCGATCTGGATTGGTCGGCCGGCAAGCCCGCGCGCATCGCGGGCTCCGAGCACGAGGTGCCGGCGCAGCTGGTGCTCATCGCCTGTGGCTTTACGGGTCCCGAGCATGGCGTGTTCGAAGCTGTCGGCGTGCCCGTTGCCACGGCGGGCCGCCCGCTGCCCGTGATGGCTGCCGAGGGCTCGCACCTCGCGGCCCGCGTGGATGGCGTTGCTGCGGATGCCGCGCCGGTGTATGTGGCCGGCGACGCCCGCAACGGCAGCTCGCTCGTGGTGAGTGCCATGGCCGATGCCCTGGCCTGCGCGGCCGAGGTTGCCGAGACCCTGGCGTTGTAAGGTAGTCATTCAAGAGCGCCCCCAACGACTAGTCATTGGGGACGCGCTTTTTTTGTCTAGTCGTCGGGGACACTCTTAACGTCTGACTGCTCATTTGCTGACGTGCGGGCTCGCGGCACCTTGCTGTTTTCGTGATGGCTGCGGCTGGCAAGCTCAAAATCTCTGTTTATTTGCCTATGTTTAACTGGGGTTTTGTTTCGGTTTAACGTATCGGTCAAGCGTTCCGTCAAGTATACGGTCAGCATCTGGTTTGCAGCCTGATGCCCATTTCGCCCGCGCTGGCGGCGACCACCTGCCCTCCTCGTAAGCTCAAATTGAGGTTTATCAGTTTGAGGAGGATGCCATGGCTGATCATGTTTTGGACCGGGGACGTCTGGACGAAGCCGTCGGTAACGATATTGCCGATATGGCCCAGTTTTGGATGCTGCGCAAGTTTCAGTTTTTGGAGTCGGCGCGCACACAGTTCGAAGTGATAGTCGATCCATGGCTCAGCTATTGCGAAGAACCATCGCAAAGTGAAATCATGGCCTATAACATGGCATTTACCGATTGGCTGCTGTTCGAGCGTCCCTATTACCATGGCAAGACGCTGCTTGAGCTGTATGTGGACGAACCGCCGGCGTTACTTTCGCCTGCTTCGCTCAGGCGGCTCGAACAGGTGCGCGACACGCAGTATTTCTCGCGCTTTGGCATTTTGGACAAGGATCCTGCGACTGGTATGGTCGCGCTGCGCGACACGCGCACCGACTGTCGTTTTGATGTCTACGACCCACATATCGTGCAAAAAGAGCACTGGCGCGAAGGTGCGATTGCGGTGCGTATTGCGTGCGTTGACGATGTCTGGCTGACGGCGGGGCAGCTCTACCTCTACGACATTGCGCGCCTGAGCGATACGGCGGTCGACGGGCCTGGCGCCGTCCATCCGGAAGACCTGGAAGATGGCTTCGACACCTCGTGTATCAGCTTCTTTTTGAGGCTGGTTCGCGACATCATGGGTGCCCAGGGGCGCTACGTAAAGTCCCTCAACATCTACGAACAGGAATGGGAGTAGGGGATGGGCAGTCGCAGTGTCGCCGCCCGTCTATTAGTCTCGGTCTGTAACGTTTAGGGACAAAAAACCGGTCTACCTGTTACAGATCGAGACGAATACTTGGGCGCCGCTGATTTGTCTAAATCTGTAACGTTTAGGGGTCTGGAGGACGCCTAACTGTTACAGATCGAGATGTTTGGAACCTGGCAGGGGGAATGTCTCAATCTGTAACATCTACAGGCCAAAACTCGACCCAACTGTTACAGATCGAGACAAAGGTTGGACGCGGTGCCGAAAGATCTTGATCTGTAACATCTAGAGGCTCAAAGACTGTCTTCCTGTTACAGATCAAGACATTTGTCAGCGGCGGTAACAGCGGCGATGGCCCATTTCTCCGATGTGGTGGTGATAGAAGTGTCTAATGCCGTTTTTAAACACAAGCACGTAACACGTAACACCTTGGCGCGGAATAGGATGCTTGCCAGGCTCACGGAGGCGGCTGAACAAGGCGTGCTGCTTGTGACGCACGACAATGCCGAGCTCATGTGGCTGCGGCGCCATGTGGGAACCGATGATATTGCGGAGCCCGAGTCGCACCTTTTCTGTTTTCAGCATGAATGGGATGCGTTGACGCCGCCGGAGCGGGCGCGGTGGACCATCAAGGGGCTTGCCGAGTTTCACCCCGATTGGGCGTTTTGGGGATATGATGCCGCGCTGATATGGGGTCTGGAGGTGCCGAATGATCTGCTCGGGCCGCGTTACTTGGTCAAGACGGGTTGTTCGGTGGCATTGAGTATGGGGTGTAGACTGCTGCGTCCGCAGGCGGCGGGTGCACTTGAACAAGTCGATGGCGTGCGGGTGACGCCGTTTTGGCGCACGGTGGAGGATTGTCTGCTGCATGCGCCGTTCTCCTACGGGTTGGCGATCGCCGATTCTGCATTGCGGGCAAGGGACGTATCGCGCGACGACCTCTGCGAACGGCTCCAGGTCGATTGCGAGGGCAGGCGAGGGTATCGCAGAGCTCAGGTGATTGCGTCGCATGCGGACGGGCTGTCCGAGAACGGCGGCGAGTCTCGCTTTCGGGCGTTCTTTATTGCATACGGCTTTCCGGTTCCGGAGTTGCAGGTGGAGTTTCGCGACCCGCTTGATCTAAGCCAAGTGTTTCGGGTCGATTATTTCTGGAGGCTCGAGGACGGGACATGTGTCATCGGCGAGCTCGACGGAAAGGGGAAGTATGCCTTGCAGAACGGCGAGGGTCGGGAGCCGGTCGACCCGTTCGTGGCAGAGCGTCAGCGGGAATCTCATCTGACAATGCTCGGGCACAAGGTGCTTCGGTTCACGTTTGATGAACTCAAGAACCCGGGGAAGCTGGTTGAAAAGATGAGGCTAGCAGGTATTCCGCAGCGGGCCGATTTGGCTGAGGGATGGAAGCGTCAGTGGTATGGGCGCTAAGGGGTGCAACTGACGCGAATGTGGTTGTTCCTGCCGAGTTTGTCTCGATCTGTAACAACAAGGGGCCGTTTGGCCTCGTAACTGTTACAGATCAAGACAAAAGGTTGGCGGCTGACGAAAAATCTCAATCTGTAACACCTAGAGGCCGAAAACCTGTCTACTTGTTACAGATTTAGACGTTTGACGATGGGGCCGGAGAATATCTCGATCTGTAACATCTGACGGTCAAAATTCGACCCAACTGTTACAGATTGAGACAAAGGTTGGACGCGATGTCGAAAAATCTCGATCTATAACATTTGGAAGGTTAAAGACGGTCTATCTGTTACAGATCAAGACGTTTTGCTGGAACGACCGAAGCATCGCTGCACTGGTCTGTTCATCCTCACGCCCTTCTCTTCCTCCCGTTAGCCGATATGTCCGCAGCAACCCTGTCGCGCTGGGTGATAATGGACAAATGTTCAAGTTAATTGTGAGGGAGGAGCTCGATATGGCGTCTGCCGATCGTTCCACGTTGTTTATCAATGCGACCGTCCTGGATGGTTCGGAACATATGGAGCCGCAGCCCGACATGGCCGTGGCCGTTGAGCGCGGTCTCATCACGTGGATGGGGCCGAGCGCTGTGGCGCAGGCGCCTGCAGGTGCCGAGGTCATCGACCTGGCAGGGGCGTTTCTCATGCCGGGCCTCATCAATATGCATGTGCATTTGTGCGGCTCGGGTAAGCCGGTTTCGGCGGGCGATGCGGGCGCCCTGATGAAAAAGCTCGATAATCCCGTGGGGCGCGCCATCGTGCGCCACATTCTTAAGGGCAGCGCCCAGCAGCAGCTGGCAAGTGGCGTGACCACGGTGCGCGGCGCGGGCGACCCGCTGTTTGCCGATCTGGCCGTGCGCGATGCTATCGATGCCGGCAAGTATCAAGGTCCTCGCCTGGTGGCGCCGGGAACGGGCGTCACGGTGCAGGGCGGCCATGGTGCGGGCTTGTTCGCCCAGGTGGCAAACAGTCCTGCCGAGGCAGCCGAACAGGTGCGCGACCTGTATGCGCGCGGTGCCGACGTCATTAAACTGTTCGTAACGGGCGGCGTGTTCGACGCGACCGAAGTGGGCGAGCCGGGCGTGTTGCGTATGCCGGTGGAGGTTGCCGCAGCGGCGTGCAAGGCGGCGCACGAGGTTGGCCTTCCGGTCATGGCCCATGTCGAGAGCACCGAAGGTGTGAGGGCCGCGCTTGAGGCCGGCGTTGACACGATTGAGCACGGCGCTCCTTTGACGTCCGAGATCCTGGAGCTGTACCGTGGCGCCGCGGGAGCACAGCTCGAGGGACGTGCGCCGAGCGTGACCTGCACTATCAGCCCAGCGCTGCCGTTTGTGTTACTCGACCCGGAAAAGACCCATTCGACCGATACGCAAAAGAAGAACGGCGACATCGTGTGCTCGGGCATCATCGAGAGTGCTCGTGCCGCACTGGAAGTTGGTGTTAGGGTGGGCCTTGGCACAGATTCGAGCTGCCCGTTCGTGACGCAGTACGACATGTGGCGCGAGGTGGCCTATTTTGCCAAGTATGTCGGTGTGAGCAACGCCTTCGCGCTGCATACGGCCACGCAGGTCAATGCCGAGCTGCTGGGGCTGGGCGGCGAGACCGGCACAATCGAGTGCGGTAAGGCCGCCGACATTTTGGTGACGCGCAAGAACCCGCTCGATGACCTGTGCGCGCTGCGTGCGCCGATGCACGTGATGTGTCGTGGCGATCTAGTGCGCAAGCTCAAGGTGAAGCGTATTCCCGAGGTGGACGCCGAGCTCGACGCGATTATGTCAATGCCGGCCGAGGCGCTGGCCGAGGAGCTTGCCCGCGACGGCGTGGCATAGGTGTGACAAAGGGGCGATCCCTTTGTCGTAATCAAAAAAGCCGAGGTCTCAGCGCGAGGCCTCGGCTTTTATTTTGTCCCATGGTATGGCGGCTATGAGCGCGTTTCCATCTTGGCGTGGCACTTGGGGCAGGTGACGCGGATCTTGCCCTTGCCCTTGGGGACGGACAGCATCTGGCCGCAGTTGGGGCACTTGAGGTAGGCCGTGGTCTTGCGACCCTTCCACATCTTCTTGGCCGTTCGCTTGGCGCGCTCAAAGTCCTCCTTGCTGGTACCAGCGGCACGCGAAGCGTTTGCGGCCGCAGTCCCGCCGCCCAAGCTAGCGACGAACTTGCCGAGGCCGGGGACGTTTGCGGTCGCCGTAACAAAGGCGTCGTTCTCCTTGCGGCGCGCGTCGATGTTTTTGGACAGGCCGCGCAGCACGCCAATCACGATAACGGCGATGGCGATCCAGCTGAGCCACTGAATACGGGCCATCGATCCGATCATCGCGATGACGATTCCAGCAAAGCCCATCACGATGGTGAGCTCGTCGGCGCCGTTGCGACCCTTCATAAAGTCATTCATGCAGAACTGCCTTTCATTTCGCTGTGCTGCACGCTTTTATACCCCTTTTGGTGCAAGGGGGACAGGTTAATCTGCACCAAGGTGGTGCAAACGTACCTGTCCCCCTTGCACCAATTACTTGGCGAGCTTGTCGACGACGCGCTCTATCTCGGCGAGCTTGGCGGCTTTGAGCTCCTCGTCGCCCGATTCGATGGCCGAGGCGACGCAGCCCTCGATGTGTGCCTTCAACACATCGGCGTTGATGCGGGCGATGAGCGCCTGCGTGGCCATGAGCTGCGTGGAGATGTCGACGCAGTAACGGTCCTCCTCCACCATCCGCAGGATGCCGTCGATTTGCCCACGTGCCGTTTTGAGCATGCGGGTCACCGATTTATGGTCTGCCATCATGGCGGGTCCTCGTTTCTGGTCGATTTTCCGGATGCCCCCGTCAGTTGCGGTGAAATAGTTCTTGTTTGCAGGCTTGAAGCGCTAAAACAGGAACTATTTCACCGCAACTTCTGAGGATTGAGTAGGCGGCGTCTGCTACGCGGCGGTCACGGACAGGGCGTGGAACTTCTCGCCCGCGCCCTCGACGGCGGCGGTGAGCTGCTCGGCGGTCACGGTGTCGGCGCACTCTACCTGGACGGTCTGGGTCTCGTGATCGGCGTCGGCATCGGTCACGCCTGCCACGTTGAGCAGCGCCGTCTCGACAGTGGCGTCGCAGTGGCCGCACATAAGGCCGGAAGTCTTAATCGTGTAACGCATGGATATTCCTCTCTGTTGTGTCGGCTTTCCCAGGCACCCGACCTTGACCTTCAAGCCGTCGCTCGCGTACCAAAGTACGCGCCGCTCCTCTTTCAGGTCGATCTCTGGCACTTGGAAAACCGGTTCTAAATGGACTTAATGGTGAGCCTATTTTGCCACTTTAGGCTTAAAGGATTTCAGGCGCAGAGCATTGCTTACGACGCACACGCTCGACAGGCTCATGGCCGCGGCGCCGAACATCGGCGAGAGCTGCCAGCCGGTGAGGGGGAAGAACACGCCCGCGGCGAGCGGAATGCCGATGCCGTTGTAGAACAGTGCCCAGAACAGGTCCTGCTTGATGTTGCGGATCGTGGCGCGTGAAAGCTCGATGGCGCGGGCGACGTCCATGAGGTCGCTGCGCATGAGTACCACGTCGGCTCCCTCCTTGGCGATGTCGGCGCCGGTGCCGATAGCGAGGCCCACGTCGGCGCGCGCCAGGGCGGGGGAGTCGTTGATGCCGTCGCCCACCATGGCGACCTTGCCGCCCGCATCTTGCAGTTCGCGCACGTGGCGTTCCTTGTCGGCGGGGAGGACGTCGGCGATAACCTGCTCGCTGGTGAGCCCCACGCGTCGGGCGATGGCCTCGGCCGTCACGCGGTTGTCGCCGGTGAGCATGCGCGCATCGACGCCGAGCGAACGCAGCGCGGCGATGGCCTCGGCGCTCGTCTCTTTGACCTCGTCAGCCACGGCGATGGTACCGACGAGCTCGCCGTTCTTGGCAAAGAACAGCGGTGTCTTGCCCTCGGTGGCAAATTGCTCGGCAAGACCGGCGGGCACCTCCGCGCCCAGCTCGTTCATCAGACGCACGTTGCCGGCCGCGATGGTATTCTGCCCCTCGCGTGCCGTAACGCCACGACCGGGCACGGCGACAAAGTCCTCGACCATGCGTGCGACGATTCCGCGCGTCTCGCACTCGGCCATAATCGCCTCGGCCAGCGGGTGCTCACTCGAGCGCTCCAGCGCGGCAGCGAGCTTCAGTAACGCCTTTTCGCTCATGGCGGGCGAGCCGTCGGCGCGCGCGGCAACCACAATATCGGTTACGGCCGGCTTGCCGCGGGTGACGGTACCCGTCTTATCGAGCACCACGGTGCCCACGCTGCGCAGGTTCTCTAGCGCCTCGGCGCTCTTAAACAGAATACCCATTTCGGCGCCCTTGCCGGTGCCCACCATGATGGCGACGGGCGTGGCCAGACCCAGTGCGCACGGGCAGCTGATCACCAACACGGCCACGGCGGAGGTGAGCGCCTCGTTCACGCTGCCGGTCAGCGCTATCCACACCACGAAGGTCACGGCCGAGATCATGAACACCACGGGCACGAACACACCGGCGACCTTGTCGGCCAGGCGGGCGATAGGCGCCTTGGTGGCATTGGCGTCCTCGACGAGCTGGATGATCTTGGCAAGCGACGTGTCGGCGCCCACGCGTGTGGCACGGAAGGTAAACGATCCGGTGCGGTTGACCGTGGCGGCGTTGACGGTGTCGCCGGCGGTCTTTTCCACGGGGATGGACTCGCCGGTGAGCGCACTCTCGTCCACGGCCGACGCGCCCTCGAGCACTACGCCGTCGACAGGGATGGACTCGCCGGGGCGCACACGCAGCACCTGGCCGGGAAGGATGCTGTCGACGTCCACAACGGTCTCGGTGCCGTCATCGGCAACGACGGTCGCAGTCTTGGGCGCCAGATCGATGAGCGCCTCGATAGCGCCGCCGGTCTTGGACTTGCTGCGCGTCTCGAGGTATTTGCCCACGGTGACGAGCGACAGGATGGTGCCGGCGCTCTCAAAATACAGGTTGTCCATGCTCGTCATCATGGCCTCGCGCACCTGACCTGCGGCCAACTGGTCGGCCATGATGAACATGGCGTAGAGCGACCAGGCGATCGACGCGGTGGCGCCGACGGCGATGAGAGCGTCCATGGTGGGCGCGCCATGCACGAGCGACTTGAAGCCGTTGATAAAGTACGCGTCGTTGATGTAGACGATGGGGATGAGCAAGACGAGCTCGGTGAGGGCAAGCGTCATGCTGTGGACGTGGTCCGTGAAGATGCCGGGCAGCGGCCAGCCGAGCATGTGCCCCATGCCTATGTAGAACAGCGGGATGAGAAAGATGATTGAGATGATGAGACGGGTGCGCATGGCGGAGGCAGTGGCCTCCAGCTTTTTGGTCGGCGACTCCATATGGGCGGCGCCGGACCTGGCTTGCGCGCTGCCGCTTGAGCTGGTGGCATCGGTGTCCGCGCTGACGGGCGAGGCCGAATAGCCCGCGCGGTCGACGGCAGTGCAGATATCGTCGGGGGAGACCTGCGCGGGGTCATAGTCCACCAACATGGAGCCGGCGAGCAAGTTGACCGCGACGCTTTGGACGCCGTCGAGCTTGCTGACGGCGCGGTCCACGTGCGCCTGGCAAGCGGCGCACGTCATGCCGCCCACGTCAAACTTATCTTGAGCCATGGCTTCTCCTTTCTGTAGTTCGGTGTTGGAATTGTTAGCCTGCCGATACTATACACCCATACCCCCTGGGGGTGTCTAGTCCAGAAAGAAATGTATGACATTCCGATACAGATGAGGGCGGCTGCTCAATCGTTGTCAGCCCCTGTCAAACATCTCAATCTGTAACATCTAGCAGGGAAAATGAGCTCTAACTGTTACAGATCGAGATGTTGTTTTGCGTGGCTGAGCTCTGTCTTGATCTGTAACGGTTCGGCCGGTTTTTGCTGAGCAACTGTTGCAGATTGAGACAATCGGCCCAGACCCGCCCCGTCCGCCCCGTCATCTGTGGTTTACGTGGGGGCATGCGAAGCGCGGGTATACTAACCGGCGGCGAATCTGCTCCATCGCTTAGAGCTGCTGCGTCTGGACGGCGCGTGATAGGGCTGCCAAAGCGATCGCCAGCGTGCTGAGCAACGTCCTCTCTGTGCGCACCTGTTTTTGTATGTATTAGCGCACTACCAAGCACGCCCCGCGCGGCCGCATGCCGTGCCCATAACGCGTGCAGATAAGGAACAACAACATATGCGTAATTCTGTATCCGACGTCACGGACGCCGAGATTCTGGACGAGACCCGCGAGGCCATGACCCAGGCTGCCTTCGATGCTGCCGACGAGGCCAGCGCCGCCGAGACCGTCGAGTCCGCGACTGAGAACCTGCCCGCCTTTGACGAGCTGGGACTTTCGGACGAGATGCTTCGTGCCATCGAGAACCTGGGCTACACGGCGCCCACGCCCGTGCAGGCCGGCTCCATCCCCGTGGTGCTCGAGGGCCGCGACCTGCTTGCCGCCGCTCAGACCGGCACCGGCAAGACGGCCGCCTTCTTGCTGCCGACCATGAACAACCTGGAGCACATTGCTCCGCCCAAGCCCGTGCGCGAGCGTGGCGGCCGTAACCGCCGTCGCGGCGCCAAGAAGCCCGAGGGCAACGGCCGCGGCCCCGCGATGCTCGTCATCACCCCCACGCGCGAGCTTGCCCAGCAGATCGATGAGGTCGCCGGCAAGATTGCCGACGTCACCGGACATGTTGCCGTGACCGTCGTGGGCGGCGTGAGCTACAAGCCCCAGACCGCGGCGCTCAAGTACGGCTGCGACATCCTGGTCGCCACGCCGGGCCGTCTGGTCGATCTGATCGAACAGGGCGCTTGCCACCTGGACGAGGTAAAGGTGCTGGTACTCGATGAGGCCGACCGCATGCTCGACATGGGCTTTTTGCCCGCCGTCCGCCGTATTGTGCGCGAGACGCCGGCCGAGCGCCAGACGCTGCTGTTCTCGGCCACGCTCGACGAGGAGGCCGTGGGCGAGATCACCGACCTGGTGAGCGACCCGGCCCGCGTGGAGATCGCGCCCGCCACGTCGACCGCCGACACCGTCGACCAGTTTGTGTTCCCGGTGTCCATCGAGGCCAAGAACAACCTGCTGCCCGAGTTCCTCAAAAAGGAGGGCCCGGAGCGCACTATCGTCTTTATGCGCACCAAGCACCGCGCCGACAGCTGCTGCCGTCGTCTTGAGCGCAAGGGCATCAAGGCCGCCGCGATTCACGGCAACCGCAGCCAGGCCCAGCGCGAGCGCGCGCTTTCGGCCTTCCGCGACGGCACCGTCGACGTGCTGGTGGCAACCGATGTCCTCGCCCGCGGCATCGACATTAGCGACGTGCGCTACGTCGTGAACTTTGACGTGCCGGCAGAGCCGACCGACTACATCCACCGCATCGGCCGCACGGGCCGCGCCGGTGAGCTGGGCTGGGCCATTACGTTTGTGACCGAGCAGGACGTCGATGAGTTCTACGAGATCGAGAAGCTCATGGACAAGACGGCCGACATTTATGACGCCGGCGACCTGCATGTGGGCCCCAATCCGCCCGCCGTTGATCCCGAGCGCGACCCTGCGGCCTTTAAGGTGAAGAAGAAGACCAAGCGCGGCAAGTCCAAGAGCAAGAAGAAGCTTGAGCAGGCACGTCGAGATGGCAAGCGCAACGGCGACGATTACGGCGATGTGGCCGGTCGTTCCAACCGCGGTCGCGATGAGCGTCGCGGCGACGGCGAGCGTCCGAGTCGTCCCAAGCGCGGCGGCAAGACCCGCGTGCGCGAGGGCGTTCAGGCTCGCGTGGACGAGGCCGTGGAGAGCGTGGCCCGCGAGGTTGCTGCCGAGGAGCACGGCGGTGCTGACGCCGTCAAGCAGGCCCCGCGTGGCAACCGTGCCGAGCGCCGCGCCAAGCAGTTCCAGGGCGAGGCGCATCGTCGTCGCCGCGAGGACGAGGACCGCGGCGGTCGTCGCCGTGTTGAGCGCGAGGACGAGGGCCGCGGTTCGCGCGGTGGCAAGCGCGGTTCGGGCGACCGCCGTCGTTCCGGTCGTGATGACGAGCGCGGTGGCCGTGATGAGCGTCGCGGCGGCGAAGGCCGTGGTTCGCGTGACGAGCGTGGTACCCGCGGCGGCAAGCGCTTTGACGAGCGCGGAGGTCGCGATGGCGGCCGCGGTGGTGAGCGTCGCGAGGGCGCTCGCGGTAACGGCAGCCGCGGCGGCGCTGGTCGTTCTAACGAGTCGCGCGATCGTCGTGACCCGCGTGCCAGCCGCGATCGTCGCGATGACTGGCGCAACTACGACGATACCCGCGAGGAGCGTCGTGGCGGCTATCGCGGCGGGCGTGGCGGCAACCAGGCCGGCTCCCGCGGCGGTCGTGCCGGCGGTCGCGATAACCGTGGCAGCTATGGCAACAATCGTGGCGGCAAGCGCGGCGGCAGCTCCCGTCGCCCCGGTGACGGCGGCGGCAAGCGCAAGTAACATACGCGTCGCACGCTAGAGCGAGGCGAACTAAGGGCCCCGAGCAACTACGCTCGGGGCCCTTTTGTTTGCCGCATCCGACCGTTGGTCCGGTGTGATTTGCTCAGGAATGCACCTGGAGGATGCTGAAGGCCCGTTTTCAGCCATGCGGCAATGGGTCCCATGGGGTGCGCCGTGCATTTTTTGGAGTATTCTGCAGATCGAGTTGCCTGCATACGATTCGACGTCGCCAGCGGTGGCCTTCGGATATCCCTAGCGAGCGTTTTGAGTCAGACTTTTCCGTTTTCCGTTTTCCGTTTTCCGTTTTCCGGTGCAAAGGTGCGTCATTCTCGTTATAGCGGAACCCAAAATGATGCAGCGCCCTACAGTTTTGCCCGCTCGCGGCGGTGTTGGCACGAACGCGTTGCAGAATACTCCGTTTTTTGCACGGTCCGGGAGGGGGTACCTCAGGAGAACACAGCGGTATCACGTAAATATATGCAATCTGTAACGGAAATTATGCAAATCGATGAGGCAGACAGCATAGTTTGGTGCAAAGGGGTCAGGTTAATCTGCATCAGGTTGGTGGAAACAAACCTGACCCCTTTGCGCTAAACCGGGGTGTCCCCGCGCCGTATACTCTGTCTAAGCATGCGGGCGGCTTGGTGTGTTACCAAGCGTAGGGGAGGATGTTCGATGAGCATGTTCGAAATTGTGTTTAGTCCGACGGGCGGAACGGAGAAAGTGTCTGGTCTTGTGACCGGGGCGCTGGATGGGAATATCGTTACCGTCGATCTGAGCGATAGCGGGTTGGATTTCCACGGGGTCTCGATGGCGAAGGGCGACGTTGCGGTTATCTCCGTCCCATCATATGCTGGCAGGGTTCCAGCTGTGGCGGTTGAGCGACTGGGAATGGTGCGTGGCAACGGAGCTCGGGCTGTTTTGGTTTGTGTTTACGGGGGCCGCGCGTTTGAGGATACGCTTATTGAGCTGGAAGACGTTGCGAAGCGTGCCGGATTTAGGGTGGTTGCAGCGGTTTCTGCCATTGCTGAGCATTCCGTTGCTCGTCAGTTTGCTGCTGGGCGACCGGATGCGCAGGATGTGGCGCAACTTTCAGAGTTTGCGCAGCGGATCCGGCAAAAGCTACTGGACGGGGCTGCGTCCGAGCCCTCTATTCCCGGCAATCGTCCTTATAAGCAAGCTGGAGGCCACAGTATGGTGCCCCATGCAACGGAGGATTGCGTCTCCTGCGGTGCTTGCGCTGCGTTGTGCCCTGTTCGAGCTATCGACAAGGACGATCCAAGGCAGGTGGATGGCGAGGCGTGCATCTCCTGCATGCGTTGCGTCTCCGTATGCCCGCAGAATGCCCGCGAGCCTAATCCCGCTGCGCTTTCCGCCGTTACCAAGATGTTGAGCAAGGTTTGCGTTGTGCGGAAGGAATGCGAGCTCTTCATCTAGCGCAAGTGAGATTGGTGCAAACAAACCTGGCCCTTTTGCACCAAAAACGATCCGTTTTCCTCCGTTCCCAAGGGATCATGTGATCCGAAGGGGACGGAGGAAAACGGATCAAAAAGGAAAAATAGTAAGGCGCTCTTTTTCACATTGAATATTGCAATTTGGTAACGCGTTTTATCAAATATGGCATTTATCTGCGGTAATGTTTTATTTCACCGCTGAGGGTGACATTTTATACCGCCTGCCGAACCGTATGGAGACCTCACAACTTTTTAGGTCAGTGTTGTGCGTGTAGCAATTTCGCCCGGCCTCGCCTCCGGGCTGCCATGTGAGAGGGGACCTTATGGCACGACTGCATGTAATGGAACGCAGCCACGCTCAGGCCGTTATGGACGACCTGCACGATGCGCTCGGACGTCGTCTGGCGGTGAGCTCGCTCGCCCCGTGCCCCGTCGAGTTTACGGCGGCGCTCGTCAACCTGTGCTCCACCCAGAGCTGCGGCAAGTGCACGCCCTGCCGCGTGGGCCTGAGCGCGCTGAGCGATCTGCTCGCCGATGTGCTCGAGGGCCGCGCCGACGAGTCCACGCTCAACTTGATTGAGCGCACTGCCCGCACCATCTATCTTTCGAGCGACTGCGCTATCGGCTACGAGGCCGGCGCCATGGCACTCACGGCCATTCGCGGCTTCCGCGACGATTTTGAGCACCACATCCGCGAGCACTCCTGTGGTTTTGACCGCGAGGCCCGCGTCCCGTGCGTCTCGGGCTGCCCGGCGCACGTCGACATTCCCGGTTACATTTCGCTGGTCGAGGCCGGCCGCTATGCCGATGCCGTCAAGGTCATCCGCAAGAACAACCCGCTGCCGCTCGTTTGCGGCCTGGTGTGCGAGCATCCCTGCGAGATGCACTGCCGTCGTGGCATGGTCGACGATCCCATGAACATCCTCGCCCTCAAGCGTTTTGCCGTTGAGCACAGCGACCTCAACGATTACAAGCCGCATGTAGTGGACAACACCGGTAAGCGCGTCGCCGTGATCGGCGGCGGCCCGGCCGGCCTTTCCTGTGCCTACTACCTGGCCGTGATGGGCCATAAGGTGACCATCTTTGAGCAGCGCCACCACCTGGGCGGCATGCTGCGCTATGGCATTCCCAGCTACCGTCTGCCGCGCGAGCGCCTGCAGGCCGAGATCGACTGGATCTTGAGCGCCGGCATTGACGTAGAGCTCGACCACTCCGTCAATGGCGAGGAGCTTGCCCGCCTGCGCGACGAGTTCGATGCCGTCTACCTGACCATTGGTGCCCACAGCGATAAGAAGCTCGGCCTTCCGGGCGAAGAGGCGCCCGGCGTGGAGTCGGCCGTCAAGATGCTGCGCGCCATCGGCGACGACGAGCTGCCCGACCTGAGCGGTCAGCGCGTGTGCGTCATCGGCGGCGGCAACGTGGCCATGGACGTGGCGCGCTCTGCCGTGCGCTGCGGTGCCGAAAAGGTGAGCATCGTCTACCGCCGTCGCATCTGCGACATGACGGCCCAGGATGCCGAGATTGCCGGCGCCCAGGCCGAGGGCTGCGAGGTTCTTGAGCTCACCGCACCGCTCGCTATTGAGACGGGCGAAGATGGTCGCGTGAGTGGTCTGCGCGTGCAGCCGCAGATTACCGGCGAGCCCCGTCGTGGGCGCCCGGCCCCGCGTGCCGCCGCGACGCCCGAGCGCGTCATTCCCTGCGAGCGCGTGTTTGTTGCCATTGGTCAGGACATCGATTCCAAGCCGTTTGAGGAGATGGGCATCGCCTGCAAGTGGGGCTGCGTCGTCACCGATTCGGACGGCGCCGTGCCTAACTTCGACGGCCTCTTTAGCGGCGGTGACTGCCAGACCGGTCCCGCCACCGTCATCCGGGCCATCAACGCCGGCCGCGTTGCTTCGGCAAATATCGACCGCTACCTGGGCTTTGACCACAAGATCAAGCTCGACGTTGAGCTGCCGACCGTGCAGTTTAAGGGCAAGCACGAGTGCGGCCGCTGCGAGCTGGGCGAGCGCGAGGCCGGCGAGCGCATCCACGATTGGAATCTGGTCGAGCAGGGCCTTACCGAGGAGGAGGCACGCCAGGAGGCAAGCCGCTGCCTGCGTTGCGACCACTTTGGCTTTGGCGCGTTCCGCGGAGGGAGGAACCTGGAATGGTAGAGCCCAACAACCCCACTGTCAGCGACAACACCGAAAGCGGAGCACTCAATATGGTCAAGCTCACTATCGATAATTGCGAGGTCATGGTACCCGAGCACACCACGATCCTGGACGCGGCCAAGTCCGCCGGCATCCAGATTCCCACCCTGTGCTACCTGCGCGATCTAAACGAGATCGGCGGTTGCCGCGTGTGCGTGGTCGAGGTTGAGGGCTGCGACCAGCTGGTTGCCGCCTGCAACAACTACGTGCTCGACGGCATGGTGGTCCACACTAACAGCCCCAAGGCCCGCGAGGCGCGTCGCACCAACGTGCAGCTGCTGCTGTCCCAGCACGACTCGCGCTGTACGAGCTGCGTGCGCAGTGGTAACTGCAACCTGCAGACCATCGCCAACGACCTGGGCATCTTCTATCTGCCGTACGAGCAGCACCTGGCGCGCGAGGGCTGGGATTTCGATTTCCCCATCATCCGCGATAACGACAAGTGCATCAAATGCATGCGCTGCATCAAGGTGTGCGAGAGCGTGCAGGGCTTAGGGATTTGGGATCTGACCAACCGCGCCACGCATACCGCCGTGGGCACCCGCGGGCGTGCGCCGATCGGCAAGACCGATTGCGTCGCGTGCGGCCAGTGCATCACGCATTGCCCGACGGGCGCCCTGCGCGAGCGTGACGATACCGAGACCGTGTTCGATGTCATCGCCGATCCCGACAAGATCGTGCTGGTGCAGATTGCGCCGGCCGTGCGTAGCGCCTGGGGCGAGGAGCTCGGCATTCCGCGCGAGGAGGCTACTGTCGAGCGCCTGGCTTGTGCGCTGCGCCGCGTGGGCTTTGAGTACGTGTTCGATACCGACTTCTCGGCCGACCTCACCATTATGGAGGAGGGCTCCGAGCTGCTCGAGCGCCTGGGTAAGGCCGCCAAGGGCGAGGGCGACAGCCGCAGCTGGCCCATGTTCACGAGCTGCTGCCCGGGCTGGGTACGCTTTGTGAAGGCGCGCTACCCGGAGTTTGTCGACAGCCTGTCCACGTCCAAGTCGCCGCAGCAGATGTTTGGCGCCATCGCCAAGACCTACTACGCCAAGGTGCTGGGCGTGGAGCCCGAGCGTCTGTTTGTGGTGTCCGTGATGCCGTGCACGGCCAAGAAGGCCGAGTGCGCGCTGCCGAGCATGGTGGGCGAGGACGGCACGCCCGATGTGGACGTTGCGCTGACGGTGCGCGAGACGGTGCGCATGATCCGCGCGAGCCACGTGAGCGTCGACACGCTGGTTGAGGAGCCGCTCGACACGCCGCTGGGCTTTGGCACGGGCGCGGGTGTGATCTTTGGCGCCACGGGCGGCGTGATGGAGGCTGCCGTGCGCTCGGCCTATTACCTGGTGACGGGCAAGAACCCCGACGCCGACTTCTTTACCGATGTGCGCGGCCTGGACGGCTGGAAGGAGGCCGTGGCCGGTATCGATGGCACCAAGGTGCGCGTCGCCGTGGCGCACGGGCTAGGCAACGCCGCCCGTCTGCTCGACGCGATTCGCGACGGCCGCGTGAGCTATGACTTTGTTGAGGTCATGGCATGCCCGGGCGGCTGCGTCGGTGGCGGCGGTCAGCCCATCCACGACGGCTGCGAGCTGGCAGCCGAGCGCGGTCAGGTGCTGTGGGGTCTGGATGCCGCTGCGGACATTCGCTTCTCGCACGAGAATCCCGATGTCCAGGCGTGCTACCGCGAGTTCTTGGGCGAGCCGCTCTCGCCGCTGGCCGAGGAGCTGCTGCATACCGACCATCACGCATGGACGATGCCTAACGAGGGGACGTGCTAGCGATGCGCGCGTTTGATTTTGAGATGTCGCGCCGGGGGTTTGCCTCGGCGCTCGCCGCGGGCGCCCTGTCGCTTGCGCTCGCGGGCTGTGGCGGCGGGGCTGCCGGTACCGGGTCCGCCGCGGGCTCGGCTGCCGGGTCTGCTGCTGACGGTGCCGCTGCCGAGCCGGTTGAGGTGCACGTCGCCTCGCTCAAGGGTCCGACGTCGATGGGTCTGGTGCAGTTTATGGACCGGGCGGCCGATGGTGAGACGGACAACGAGTTCGACTTTGCGATCAGCACTGCAGCCGATGAGATCGTGCCCAAGGTGATTCAGGGCGATGTCGATATCGCCCTGGTGCCTGCCAACGTGGCGAGCGTGCTCTACAACAAGACCGAGGGTGCGGTGCAGGTCATCGACATCAACACGCTGGGCGTGCTGAACGTTGTGACGGGCGACGCGAGTGTGGCCTCGTTTGGCGATCTGGCGGGCCATACCGTCTATATGACGGGCAAGGGCACCACGCCGGAGTACGTCATGAACTACCTGCTGGAGCGCGCAGGCCTGACCGGCCAGGTGACGCTCGAGTTTAAGAGCGAGCCCACCGAGGTGCTGTCGGCCCTGCTTGCCGACCCGTCCGCCGTGGGCGTGCTGCCGGAGCCGTTCAAGACCGCTGCCATCGCCAAGAGCGAGGGCAAGCTGTCGGCACCGGTAAGTCTGACCGATGTGTGGGATGAGCTGGCAGGAGACACGGGCTCGCGCCTGCTGACGGGTGCGACCGTGGTGCGCCGCGCGTTTGCCGAGGAACATCCCGAGGCCGTGGCGGAATTCCTGAGCTGCCATGCGGCGAGCGTGAAGGCCGTGAACGCGGCGCCGGCGGACTGGGCTCAGGCCGTGGTCGATGCAGGCATCGTGGATAACGCCACGATTGCCGAAAAGGCGATTCCCGGGTGCATGCTCGTGTGCCAGACGGGGAAGGATATGAAGGCGGCGCTCGGTGGGTACCTGCAGGTGCTGGCCGATGCAGACTCGAGCGCCGTGGGCGGCAAGCTCCCGGCTGACGATTTCTACTACATGGAGTAGCTCGTGTGTGCGTTTGCTCGACACATGACAAAGCGTATGAAGGCGGTGGCGGCAGCAGGTGCCGTTGCCGCCTTTTGGCTTGCCGTGTGGGTCTTCGCGGCGGCGCTGGTGGCGCAGCCGCTGATTTTGCCGGGGCCGGGCGCTGTTATGGTGACGTTGCTGCGGCTGGTGTGTGATGCCAACACGTGGGCGATTCTGGTGGGCTCAGGCGCACGAATCTTGGGCGGACTGGCGCTTGCCGCGATCTGCGGCGGTGTACTGGCGGGAGTCTCGGTGCGGTCGCGGACGTTTGCCCGTCTGGTGGCGCCGGCGCTTTCGTTTGTAAAGGCGACGCCGGTTGCCTGCGTGGTGGTTCTGCTGCTCATTTGGCTGGGGTCGGCGCGCGTGAGCATTGCAGCGGTCTTTTTGATGGCACTGCCGGGCGTGTATTTTTCGCTGGTCGAGGGTTTGGCACAAGTGGATAGGCCGCTGGAGCAGATGTTTCGTCTGCACGGTGTGCGGGGTTGGCGACTGTTCTTCGCCCATACCTGGCGCGAAGTCCTGCCGTTTGTGCTTTCGTGCGCCCGCGCCGTGATCGGCATGAGCTGGAAGGCCGGCGTGGCGGCGGAGTTGATTGGCATGGCGGCTGGTACCGTGGGCGAGCGCATCTATCAGGCGAAGCTGCTCATTGAGACGGCTGACCTGCTGGCGTGGACCGTGTTGGTCGTGGCGGCATCGTGGGCATGCGAGCGCGTGCTGATGTGGCTGCTGCGGGCTTCGGGTTCCGTGGCATGGCGTGTTGCCGTGCGGACGCATGGACATGGACTGCGCGGGCGTGCGGGGGCCGCGAGCGATGGCGCTTCGGCGGAGCTTGCGCTTGCCGTGGGCGATCGCACGCCCTGGGCGCCGGCGCTGGACGGTCTGGTGCTTCGTGTGCCCACCGGCGGGCGTACCTGCGTGATGGGCGCCTCGGGGGTGGGCAAGTCGACGTTGCTCGCGCTAGCGGCGGGGGAGTGCGCACCGTGCTCGATGGTGTTTCAGGATGTGCGCCTGGTAGAGGACGCTTCTGCTCTGGATAACGTGCTGGTGTGCGCCGACGCGCGCGTGGACGCCTCGAGTGCCGCAGCCCTGTTGCGCCTGCTGGTGCCGGGGGTCGATGTACATGCTCGTGTGGCCGAGCTCTCGGGCGGGCAGCGCCGTCGCGTCGAGATTGCCCGAGCCCTGCTGTGCCCAGGCGACGCGGCGATTCTGGACGAGCCCTTTACCGGTTTAGATACCGCTGCGCGCGATGCATGCGCCGAGGTCGTGCTCGACTTGCTCGACGGCCGCATGCTGTTGCTTGCCACGCACGATGCCGCTGACGCTCGGGCCCTCAATATCTCGGATATCATCACGCTCTAAATACTACTTAGCAACAAAATGATCCGTATTTCTCCGTCCCCATGGGGTCGGGTATGGTATTCTATCTGCGGGGGTAATACTTAAGAATACAGAGTAATACCAACGCCGTAGAAACAAACTCCAGATGCGGGCCAATCGGGTTGCCTTCACAGCCCGTCGCCCAGCCGCGTGGCCCGCATCTATCCACACCACCGTCGTTTCAAAAAGGAAGCGCCATGGCAGAACACATGACCCCGGTTGTCGCGAAGGTCTTGCCCGAGGAAAAGGCGGCCTTCGCGGCGGCAACCCAGCTCGTGGGTACCACGCCGTCCAACGCCATCCGCATGTTCATCGCCGCGTTCAATCGCTGCGGCACCTTTCCGTTCGACATTTCGCCCAGCGGGGCCTTTGGCGCTGCGCCCGATTCTCATCAATAAGTGATCCGTTTTCCTCCGTCCCCATGGGATCAGCTCTCTGCCGAGTTGTGGTAGAACTAGGGAACGGTTTTGAGGAGGTTGGCATGCTCAATGCGCTGGTTTGGGCACTTGCCTGTTTTGGCGTTGTCGCTGCCGATATAGCCCTGAGCGTGGTTCTGTTTTCGGTTCTCGATGCCCTGTCGGTGCTGACGGGCTATCCGATCGACAATCTCGATATCCAATGGTTCCAGGCTGCCGCGCAGATGGCGTCGTTTTTGATGGCGCTGCTGTGGTGGCGTTATCTGTGGCCGCGCTCGTTTATGGCGCGCTGGCAAAGCGAACACCCGCTCGGCGGGGGAGCGCGTGGGGCGTGGAAACGCATCGCCTGCGTTATCGTGATCGGCCTGGCCCTGCAGGTGGTTGTTGGCTACGTGACCGACGCCGCGCTGTCGCTGTTGCCCGATGCCGCGGCCGACTACAGCGAGCTTGTCGAGGAAACAGGCATGGGCGACACCAGTTATCTCGCCGTCCTGACTACGGTACTCGGCGCCCCATTTTGTGAAGAGCTGCTGGTGCGCGGCATTATTTTTGAGTTTTCGCTCCGAGCGTTTAATCCGCAGTGCCGCCCACTTTGGAAGCGCCGGCGTCGTGCGAGCGCGCAGGATGGCGCCATGGTGCCTTGGGCGGCCCCAAGCACGTGGGGTATCGCCGCGGCAATCGTGCTGCAGGCGGCCATCTTTGGCTTTATGCATATGAACTGGGTGCAGGGCTGCTATGCGGGCGCTGCCGGCCTCATTTTTGGCTGGGTGCTCGTGACGACCGGAAAGCTCCGCTACACGATTCTGCTGCACTTTGCCTTTAATGCCGGGTCGTATCTCATGACGTTGCTCTGGTTTGTGAACACGCCGCTCGATGTGGCAATTACGGTCGCTATCGCCGGCGTCATCCTCGTTGAGGCAATGCGTTCGCTGCGCCACGCGTGTGGGGTGGATGCAGCGAGCGCACCGCTGCCCTAGTTGCGGCGTCCGCCTCCGTTGGCGCCCTGACGCCCCTGGGCTGCGCGATTGCGACCGGCAGTGTTCTGTGCGCGCGACATGCCGCTGTGCCCCTTGCTACCCTTGGGCCCCTTGCCGGCGCCACCGTGCGGCTTGCCGCCCTTCTTGCCGGTTCCATGCCCGCCGTTGGCAGATGTCTCGCCCGGGCGCGGCGGCACGGGACGAATCAGGCAATGCTTGGTGTAGCCAATCAGATCGCGGCGGCCGGCTTTTTCCAGCGCCTCGCGCACGAGCTTGTAGTTCTCGGGCTTGCGATATTGGATGAGCGCACGCTGCATGGCCTTCTCGTGTGGGTCGCGTGCCACGTAGATCGGCTGCATGGTGCGCGGATCCACGCCGGTGCAGTACATGCAGGTCGACATGGTGGACGGGGTGGGGTAGAAGTCCTGCACCTGTTCGGGCATGTAGCCCATGTCGCGCACGGCCTCGGCAAGGTCCACAGCTTCCTTCATGGTCGAGCCGGGATGGCTCGAGATCAGGTACGGCACCACATACTGCTTGAGTCCGTATTCGCGGTTCAGGCGTTCAAATTTACGGCAGAATGCGTCGTAGACGGCGCGGCTCGGCTTGCCCATTACAGACAGCACTGCGTCGCTCACGTGCTCGGGCGCTACGCGCAGCTGGCCCGAGACATGGTGCTCCAGCAGCTCGCGCAAAAACTCGTCCGAGGCGTCGGCCATGGTGTAGTC
>NZ_JBDMHB010000013.1:0-2518 GCF_039752955.1 Collinsella aerofaciens | reverse complement strand
GCTTGAGCTGCTTGTCGCAGGCAGGGCGGCTAAAGTTTGCCGTCGGTCCGCCCACGTCGTTGATGTAGCCCTTAAACTCGGGATCGTGCGTGAGCAGCTCGGCCTCGCGCATGATCGAATCGTGGCTGCGCATCTGCAGCACGCGGCCCTGGTGGAAGGTGAGCGCGCAAAACGAGCACTCGCCAAAACAGCCGCGGTTGGAGCTAATGGAAAACTTGATCTCGGCAAAGGCCGGCACGCCGCCTGCCGCGTCGTAGTCGGGATGCCAATCGCGTGCATAGGGGAGCTCGGCCACCTCGTCCATCTCATCGGTGGTGAGCGTCGCCGACGGCGGGTTCTGCACCACATAGACGCTGTTGGGGTAGGGCTCTACCAGGCGATGCCCGGTGATGGGATCCATATTCTGCTGTTGCACATTGAAGCTGCGTGCGTAGTTGAGCTTGTCGGCGGTAAGGTCGTCCCAGCTGGGCAGCAGGTCGTAGTCGTAGACCTCGTCGAGCGAACCCGTGCGGTAGACGGTGCCGTTGATATAGGTGATCTGATCGACGGGCAGCCCCGCGTCGAGCGCGTCGGCAATCTCGACAATCGCGTGCTCGCCCATGCCGTAGATGAGGATGTCGGCGCCCGAGTCGAGCAGTACCGAGCGTTTGAGCTTGTCCTGCCAGTAGTCGTAGTGGGCCAGACGGCGTAGGCTCGCCTCGATGCCGCCGATGATGATGGGGGCATCCTTGAACGTCTGGCGGATAAGGTTGCCGTAGACCGTGACGGCTCGGTTGGGGCGGTGGCCTTCCTCGCCGCCGGGGGTATAGGCGTCGGTGTGGCGGCGGTGCTTGGTCACCGAATAGTGGTTGACCATGGAGTCCATGTTGCCGGCACTGACCAAAAAGCCCAGGCGCGGCTCGCCGAGCACGGTGATGCTGGCGGGATCGGTCCAGTCGGGCTGGCAGATGATGCCCACCTTGTAGCCGTGTGCATCGAGTACGCGGCTGATGATGGCCATGCCAAAGCTGGGGTGGTCCACGTAGGCGTCGCCGCAGATGTAGACAAAGTCGCACTGGTCCCAGCCGCGGGCATCCATGTCGGTGCGGCTGACGGGGAGGAACTTATCGCGGCCCGGGCGCCAGGGACGGGCGGGCGCTGCAGAGGCATGCGTGGGTCGCGAGCCTTGCGTCTTACCGCCGCGCTTTTGCTGCTGGCCCTGTTTGCCCTGCTGACTGCGCTGGTTGTTCTGAGCGTGCTGAGGCTTTTTTGCCACGATCCCTCCCGGTGTTTGTATGCTGCACGTAATTGTAACCAGTCTTTTTGGGACGGGGCTAAAAAGACTGGTGGAGTACATGAGCTGGCGGATTGGCGCGTCGATGCGGGTGGCGTTTGTTTCCAGACTGTGTATCCCTGTGTCGAAGGGGTCGTCTCGCGCGCACGCCATGTTGTCAATGGGTTACAGTATGAACGGCGGCTATGTTTCCGCCAACGCACGAGAGAGTCGTCAACAAGGAGGATGCACGACGATGCAGCGTGCCAAACAGATATCGGAGTCTATTGAGCTGGGCATCATCTTGGCGCTCGCCGGTGGCTTTATGGACGTGTATTCGTACATTGGGCGCGACCATGTTTTCGCCAACGCGCAGACAGGCAACATCCTGCTCGTGGGCGTGAGCATCTCGGAGGGCAACTGGGCACTTGCGGAGCGCTACTTCTTCCCTGTGGTGTCGTTTGCCGTGGGTATTATGCTTGCCGATCTGGTACACGAGCGGTTTGGCAGCGTGATTCACTGGCGTCAGGTGACGGTGTTCTTTGAAGCCGTCATCTTGCTGGGCGTGAGCTTTATCCCGGGCGGCAATTTCAACCTGCTCGCCAACTGCCTCACCTCGTTTGCCTGCGGCATGCAGGTCGAGAGCTTCCGCAAGATCCACGGTCACGGCATCGCTACGACCATGTGCATCGGCAACTTGCGCAACGCGCTGCAAAACGTGGACGATTACATCATCACCCACAGGCGCGGCTTTTTGGAAAACGGCCTGCTGTACTTTGGCGTGATCTTTACCTTTGTGTTTGGCGCCGTGTTGGGCAACTGGTGTATTGAGCGCATGGGCCTGCACGCCATCGTCGTGGCGAGCTTGCTGCTGTTTGTTGCGTTTGCCATCATGTTCATCGACCGTGAGCGCGACTTGCGCTTACGCTGGAAGGTTGCGGCCGAGGCTTGGAAAGAGGGCTGCCAAAAATAACGGCAGGATACGGCAAGGGGCTGGCCCCTTTGTCGCACTGATCATTATTGGGGAGGGGACGGCCATCTCGGCCGCCCCCTTTTTTGAGTCTTAAGCGCTAAGGTGCATGTTTGTAATGACAAGATTTGACGTCAGCAAAGCGTGTTGCTTGAGGCTATAGAATAAAAATGTCATCTTTCCAGCTATGATTATTAGTTGAGGGGATGGACATATGCCGGTAGTGTCGAGAAAGTTGGTGTAAGGGCCCTTGCGGCCCCTGTGTCCGATATCCGGAATCAGTTGATATCCTAGGC
>NZ_JBDMHB010000012.1:0-49235 GCF_039752955.1 Collinsella aerofaciens | reverse complement strand
CCTTCCTCCCGTGCATCCTCACCTCGAGCGGGACGCCGCTGCCCTTGGGCATCAGCTTCGGTTGGTGGCTCGCTTGGACGTAGCTCCAGGACCCCTCGACGGCCAGCCTCCTGACGAGCGCGTTGCCGGCCCCGCTGATCCCGCCGAGGCGCACGGAGTCCGCGCTCGACCTCTGCTTCGGGGCGAGGCCGAAGTAGGACGTCACCTGCCTGCCGGAGCGGAACCTCGAGAAGTCGCCGACCTCGGACGCGAAGGCGGCGGCGAGCGCGAACCCGCACCCCTTGATCGACTGGAGCGCCTCGACCTCCGCCGAGAGGCGGCCCGCCGCGACGGCGGCCCTGTACTCGGCGAGGAGGTCGTCGCGCGTCTCGGCGGCCGCCTCGACCTCGTTCCTCAGCGCCGCAAGCGCCCGGATGCCGCCGTCGTCGGCGGGCCGGACCTTGTCGAGCCACCTGAGGAAGTCGTACGTCCAGTACCTCCGGGGGTTTCCGGCCGGCGTCGTGCCGCCGTAGGCGTAGCCACGGCGGGCCAGGAACGCCAGGAGCCGCTGCTTCGCCGCCGCGAGCCTCGCGGTCGCCGCGTCGTGGGCCCCGGCGAGGTCCCTGAGCCCCTCGATCTCGGGGGACGGCACCCATACCGGGGAGATATCGTGCGACAGTATCGCCTTGGCCATCCTGGCCGCGTCGTTGCGGTCGTTCTTGGACGAGAAGTCTGCCGCCGACCTCGGGACCTTGGAGACGGCCGCGACGACGCAGTCGACGCCGAGCCCGGAGAGCTCCCTCTGCGGGGCGAAGCCGAGGTAGCCGCTCTCGTAGGCGGCGAGCGACGGGCCGGGGAAGCCCGACATCCACTCCGCGACCTCGCCCCAGGGGTTGCCGCGGAACCTCCTCGTCACGGCCTCGCCCGTCTCCGCGTCGAGCGCGCAGACGGTGGTGGACCTGAGGTGTACGTCCATTCCGAAGGCGGTAGAATATCTAGGCACGGGAGCCTCCCAACCTCGTTGCGGCGCGGCTGCGCCTCTGGCACTTCAACAACATTGTCGCAGCCCCGACCCGCGGTCACGAGCGGGGGCTCCTGTCGTTTCCGTGCCCCTGGATTGGGTCATAGTGTCTGACTTATGCTCAACCTGTGGGGTTTCCAAGGTAGTCCTTGGGGACGTTCTTAAATGACTAGTCAAACAAGAACGTCCCCAACGACTAGTCGTTTAAGAACGTCCCCAACAACTACCTTCCTCTGGTGTAAAAGGTGCGCCATGTTCGGCGCTGGATTGTTATTCGTTTGTAAAGGCCGTGCTGCGCTTGCGGTAAGGGTCTATCAGATGCCCGTAAAAAACCGCAGTTGGCGCGGGCACTGCCCGATCGAGGCCGTATCTTTCCAAACAGCAAAGCGGGCAGGGTGCCCGCGAATCGCATGTATGAAAGGAAGATCATGCTCGATCAGGCTTATTCTCGTCGTCAGTTCCTCGGCCTCGCTGGTGGTCTTGCCAGCATCGTCGGTCTCGGTCTCGTTGGGTGCGGCGGCTCCGGCGCATCCGATGCCGCCGACAAGGGTAGCGCCGCTGCTGCCGAGTCCGTCTCCGGCGAGGTGACCTACGACGGTGCCTCTTCGTTCCAGGCTCTCGTCGAGGCCGCTGCCGAGAAGTTCATGGACGCCAACCCCGATGTCTCCGTCTCCGGCTCGGGTAACGGTTCGGGCAAGGGCCTGACCGCTGTCGCCGCCGGCACCGTCACCATCGGTAACTCCGACGTCTTCGCCGAGACCAAGCTCGAGGCCGACCAGGTCAAGAACCTCGTCGACCACGAGGTCGCCGTCGTGGGCATGGGCCCCGTCGTTTCCAAGAACGTGACGGTCGACGATCTGTCCCTCGAGCAGCTCAAGGGCATCTTCTCTGGCCAGATCACCAACTGGAAGGAGGTCGGCGGCGACGACGCTACTATCGTCGTTCTCAACCGCAAGGCCGGCTCCGGTACCCGCGCCACCTTCGAGGCTGCCGTCTTTGGCGACGAGGCTGTCGACTTTAAGGGCGACGCCGAGCTCGACAAGTCCGGCGACGTTCAGACTCAGATGGGCAGCACCGACAATGCCATCTCCTACCTCGACTTCTCGCACTTCGATGACTCCAAGTTCAACGCCATCAAGGTCGAGGGCGTGGAGCCCAAGAGCGCAAACGTCACCGACGACTCCTTCAAGATCTGGGCTACCGAGCACATGTACTGCTCCAAGGACGCCGACGAGGCCACCAAGGCCTTCCTGGAGTTCATGCTTTCCGACGACGTCCAGGGCAAGCTCGTCGAGGAGCAGGGCTTCATCCCCGTCTCTGCCATGAAGGTCGTCAAGGACGCCAGCGGCAAGGTCTCTGCTAAATAAGTAATCGCCCCGGAAAGGTTTGCAATGGCAAAACAGCTGCCAAAGCGCGACCTTGAGAACGTGGGCCTGGGCGTCACGGGCGCGTGCGTAGCGCTCGTGACGCTTGTCGTGGCCGCGCTCATCTTTATGGTCGCCCAAAAGGGCCTCTCGGCTTTTGTCAAGGACGGCGTCTCGGTCGTCGAGTTTTTCACCGGCACCAAGTGGGACCTGGCCAACACAGCCGAAAACGGTCTGCCTTACACCGGCGCCCTGCCCCTGATTGTCACCTCGTTTGCGGTCATGGTGCTCTCCACGCTCATCGCGCTGCCCATCGCCATCGGCTCCGCCATCTTTGCGGTCGAGATCCAACCCAAATTTGGTTCCAAGGTCTTTCAGCCGCTTATTGAGCTTTTGACCGGCATCCCCTCGGTCGTCTTTGGCCTGATCGGTTTTCACGTGGTCGTCGGTCTTATGAAGAGCGTTTTCCACGTGAGCACGGGCCTGGGCATCTTGCCCGGCGCCATCGTGCTGGCGGTCATGATTCTGCCGACGATGACCACGCTTTCGGTCGATGGCCTGCGCGCCGTGCCCGACGGCTACCGACAGGGCTCGCTCGCGCTGGGCTACACCCGCTGGCAGACCATCTGGCACGTGGTGCTCAAGTCCGCCATGCCGTCGCTCATGACCGCGGTTATCTTGGGCATGACCCGCGCCTTTGGCGAGACGCTCGCCGTGCGCATGGTCATCGGCGGCATCGAGGCCATGCCGACGTCGCTGCTGTCGCCGGCTTCGACCATCACCACCACGCTCACCACGTCCATGGCGGTCTACGCCGAGGGCTCGGCCCAGGACGACGTCCTGTGGGCACTCGGTCTGCTGCTGATGGGCATGAGCCTCATCTTCATCCTGATCATCCATCTCATTGGCCGCAAGGGGGCGAAGGCTCGTGGCTAGCACGCGCATCCACATCGACGAGGCGAGGCTCGGGCGTGTCCAAAAGCAGGATCGCATCGCCACGGGCGTGCTGACGGCGATTGTCGCCATCGTCATGCTCATCGTCATCTCCATGGTGGCCTATATCCTGTTCGAGGACATCTCGACGCTGTTCCAGCCGGGCTTTCTCACAGAGCCGTCGCGTGCCAACGGAACGCAGGGCGGCGTGCTCTACCAGCTGTTCGACTCGTTCTACCTGCTGCTGATCACTCTGATCATCTCGGTGCCCATCAGCCTAGGCGGAGCGGTCTTCCTGGTTGAGTACGCGCCGAACGGCCCTATCCGCGACATCGCCTCTACCGCCATCGAGACGCTGTCCTCGCTGCCTTCCATCGTCGTCGGCATGTTTGGCTTCCTGGTGTTCTCGGTGCAGCTGGGCTGGAAGTACTCCATCATCTCCGGCGCCGTCGCGCTCACCATGTTCAATATCCCCATTCTGGTGCGCGTGATTCAGCAGGCGCTCGAGGACGTGCCACAGGCCCAGCGCGATGCATGCCTGGCCATGGGCCTTACCCGCTGGGAGGCCACGCTGCACATCCTGATTCCCGAGGCCATGCCCGCCATCGTGACCGGCATCGTGCTTTCGGCCGGCCGCGTCTTTGGCGAGGCCGCGGCGCTGCTCTTTACCTCGGGCATGAGCTCGCCGGTGCGTCTGAACTTCTTGAGCTTTAACCTGTCGAGCCCCACCTGCGCCTGGAACGTGTTCCGCCCCGGTGAGTCGCTCGCCGTGCACATCTACAAGATCTATGGCGAGGGCAGCCCCGAGGCCCAGCAGATCGTTTGGGGCACCGCGGCGCTGCTGATGATTTGCGTGCTGCTGTTTAACGTAGTCGCCCGTATCGTGGGCAAACAACTGGCAAGGAAGATGACGGCCGAATGAGCGAGATAAATGCAACGCCCGCAACTGAGGCGGCATCGTCCGAGACCCAGGACTTTTTGTCGAGCGTGGGGGAGAGCGAGAAGCGCGTGCGCGCGAGCGGCAAGGCCGTGAGCGACGAGGTCGTGCTCTCCACCAAGGACGTCAACGTGTACTATGGCGACCACCATGCACTGCACAATACGTCGCTCGACTTTCACAAGGGCGAGATCACGGCGCTCATCGGGCCTTCGGGCTGCGGTAAGTCGACCTTCTTGCGTAGCCTCAACCTCATGAATCGCGAGATTCGCGGCTGCCGCGTGGAGGGCGAGATCAACTATCGCGGGCGCAACGTGAACACCAAGACCGAAAACACCTACGAGCTGCGCCGTTCCATTGGCATGGTGTTCCAGCAGCCCAACCCGTTCCGCAAGTCCATTCGCGACAACATCACGTTTGCGCCTAGGCGCCACGGCATCACCGACCGCGACGAGCTCGACCGCATGGTCGAGGAAAGCCTGCGCGGCGCGGCGCTTTGGGACGAGGTCAAAGACAAGCTCGACAAGAGCGCCTACGCGCTTTCGGGCGGCCAGCAGCAGCGTCTGTGCATCGCGCGCACGCTGGCGCTCAACCCCGACGTGATTCTGTTCGACGAGCCCTGCTCGGCGCTCGACCCCATCTCGACGCTGGCGATCGAGGACCTCATGTCATCGATCGTGGCCGACCGCGCCATCGTTATCGTGACGCACAACATGGAGCAGGCGTCGCGCGTGTCCAACCGCACGGCGTTCTTCTACATGGGCGATATGGTCGAGTACGACGAGACTGACGAGATTTTCCAACGGCCCAAGGATAAGCGGCTGAATGATTACCTCACCGGCATGTTCTCCTAGTCCGGGACATGCTTGAGGCCCGCGGCGGCCACGGTTGCCACGGGACTGATTGGAGAGGCGGGTCATCTCTTTTGGGAGATGGCCCGCCTTTTTGTGTCGTGTGCGGCCCGCCTTTTCGCTGCTATTATGGACAACGTTGAATTTCTACGAAGGAGCAGGGCATATGGCGATTCTTTTGGGATGCGATTCCGTCAGCCTAGAGTTTCCCACCAAGCATATTTTCGATAGCGTGACGCTCGGCGTGGGCGAGGGCGACCGTATTGGTATTGTCGGTAAAAACGGCGACGGCAAGTCGACGCTGCTGAGCGTGCTCGCCGGCACGCTGGAGCCCGACGACGGCCGCGTGACGCATCGTCGCGGCACCACGATCGGCCTGCTCGGCCAAAAGGACCAGCTTGTCGACACCGACACCGTGCACCATGCCGTCGTGGGCGACACGCCCGAGTATGAGTGGGCGTCGAGCCCCCGCACGCGCCAGATCCTCGCCGGTCTCATTAGCGATGTGCCCTGGGAGGGCACGGTGGGCGAGCTTTCGGGTGGCCAGCGCCGCCGCGTGGACCTCGCGCGCCTGTTGATCGGCGACTACGACGTGCTCATGCTCGACGAGCCCACTAACCATCTGGACATGCGCACCATCAACTGGCTTGCACGCCATCTTAAGGCTCGCTGGCAGCGCGGTCAGGGCGCCATGCTCGTGGTCACGCACGATCGCTGGTTCTTGGACGAGGTCTGCACCAGCATGTGGGAGGTCCACGACGGCCAGGTCGATCCCTTCGAGGGCGGCTACTCCGCATATATCCTGCAGCGCGTGGAGCGCGACCGCATGGCCGCCGTTACCGAGGAGCGCCGTCGCAACATGGCGCGCAAGGAGCTCGCGTGGCTGAGCCGCGGTGCCCAGGCTCGTTCCACCAAGCCCAAGTTTCGCGTGGATGCCGCTCGTGAGCTGATCGCCGACGTGCCGCCCGTGCGTGACGAGCTGGAGCTCAAGCGCCTGGCCGTGAGCCGCTTGGGCAAGCAGGTTATCGATGTGGTCGACGTGGATGCCGGCTATGCCGATACCGACGGCGCGCCCAAGCAGGTGCTCACCGATGTGACCTGGCTCATTGGTGCGGGCGACCGCTATGGCCTTTTGGGCGAGAACGGCGCCGGTAAGTCGACGCTGCTCGACGTGATCCAGGGCAAGATTGAACCCACGCGCGGCCGCGTGAAGATTGGCCAGACAGTGCGCTTTGGCGTGCTGTCGCAGCAGCTCGAGGAACTCAAGCCCTACATGGGCGACACGATCCGCGAGGTGCTCGGCAACTATAAGAAGTACTACGTCATCGACGGCAAGGAGACTTCGCCCGAGAAGCTCTGCGAACGTCTGGGCTTTACGACGCAGCAGCTCTGGAGCCGCATCGGCGATCTTTCGGGCGGCCAGCGCCGTCGCCTGTCGCTGTTGCTGACGATTCTGGACGAGCCCAACGTGCTCATCCTGGACGAGCCGGGCAACGACCTGGATACCGACATGCTCGCGATTGTCGAGGACCTGCTGGACGGCTGGCCCGGCACGCTGATCCTGGTGACACACGATCGCTTTTTGATGGAGCGCGTGACCGACCAACAGTGGGCACTGCTCGATGGCCATCTGACGCATATGCCCGGCGGCGTGGACCAGTACCTGCGCCTGTGCAACGCTACCGCCGAGGGCGAGCCCGTGGGCGCGCCGAGCGCTAAGACCGGCACGTTCGACACCGGTGCGGCGGCTGCTGCCGACAAGCCCAAGTCGAGCGGTCAGCCCAACGGCCTTTCCAACGCCGAGCGTCAGAAGCTCCGCCGCGAGGTGAGCTCGCTCGAGCGCAAGATGGAGACGCAGCGCGCCCGCGTGGAGGAGGCCGAGGCCGCCATGGCCCAGGTCGATCCCACCAACTACACGGCGCTCGGCGAGCAGCAGGCAAAGATCGACGAGGCTCACGCCGCCATGGACGAGCTGGAGATGGCGTGGCTCGAGGCGAGCGAAAAGCTCGAGGGCGAGGAGTAGGCGAGAATGATCAAAGCCGCGTTTTTCGATATCGACGGTACGCTGCTGAGCTTTAAGACCCACCGGATTCCGGCGTCGGCGCAGCAGGTGCTCGACAGCTTTCGCGAGCAGGGGATTGCGTGCGTGATCGCCACGGGCCGTCCGACCTACCAGATGCCGGACTGGCTGTTCGACCTGGGCTGGGATGCGTACATTACGCTTTCGGGCCAGCACTGTTTTGATGCCAAGGGCGTCTACCGCAGCTGCCCGATCGATTCGGACGACGTCGCGGTGATTGTGGACCAGGTGGCGCAGGGGCGCTATGACTCGCTGTGCATGCAGGGCGAGAACTCGTTTGTGAACCGCCTGTCCGAGCGCGTGGTGACGGCTGGCAGCAACGCTGGAATCGTCTACCACGAGGAGCCGTTTGAGCACGCCTTTGACGCGCCGGTCTACCAGTTTTGCGCCTTTGTGGACCCGGCCGACGAGCATATCGTGACCGATGCCGTGTCGCATTCGCTCACCACGCGCTGGTGCGACCTGTTCTGTGACATTATTCCGGCTAACGGCGGCAAGGACCTGGGCGTGGCGGCGACGCTGGAGCGCCTGGGCATCGACGCGAGCGAGGCGATTGCCTTTGGCGACGGCGAGAACGACCTGTCGATGTTCTCGGCCGTGGGCACAAGTGTGGCCATGGGCAACGCGCAGGAGACCGTGAAGGCCGCAGCGACCTACGTAACGACCGCCGTGGACGACGATGGGATCTACAACGCCGCGAAGTACTTTGGACTGCTATAGTTGCGGCTCGGCACTTGGGGACACTCCTTGCGGGGCGTGTTCCCATTTTGTTTTCGTCCCGCTCGTTTTGTGAAACACGGCTAACTTTTAGGCAAAGTAGTAAGACATGGGCAACTTTTGCGGTAAAGTAAGCCGTGGAAAGTATCCAAAGGCTAACTAGCAATCATCGCGAAAGGCGGCCCATGGCCCTACGTGAATCCGGAGAAGACTATCTCGAATCGATCTACGTTCTGTCGGAACGCCAGGGCATCGTGCGCTCGATCGACGTTGCGGAGTACCTCGGCGTAACCAAGGCGAGCGTTTCCAAGGCCATGGCGACGCTGGAAAGCAACGGCTATGTCGAAATGGGCAAGCGCGACGTTCATCTGACGGAGCGTGGTCTGGAGGTCGCTCGCCAAATGTGGGAGCGTCACTGCTTTTTCGTGGGGCTGCTGGAGGATGCGGGTGTTTCGGCTGAGGTCGCGTCGCAAGAGGGCTGCCACATGGAGCACTGCCTGAGCGAGGAAAGCTTCGAGAAACTGAGGGCGATGCTGAACCGGGGCGAGGCGACGGGCCAAGCGGCGGAATCCTAACGAACCCCCAGTAGCGCGGAGTTCGCGCAAAGCGCGAACCAGCGACCGGGACCAGCGGTCCTTTCGGCCAAGTCCATTTCAGCAAAGGAACCCCGCCAGCAAGCGATGCCCAAGAACTGCCACCTACGTCACCGCAGGCCGGGGCCGGGTTTGGTTTTGAAAACACTCCACAGCGCGAGGCCCGCCTTTCCGTTGCTCCGCAGGAGCAGGAAAGACGGGCCTCATGCGCGAGGACGTTTTCAAAACCAAGCCCGGTCCCGGCCGGACAGCCCACGAACGCTACAGGTTCTTGACACCCATCGCGCGCATGGCATTCAGGATGGCGATAATCGCCACGCCCACGTCGCCGAACACAGCAAGCCACATGTTGGCGATGCCCAGTGCCGCAAGCACCAGAATCAGCAACTTAATGCCCAGCGCAAAGATGATGTTCTGCCAAACAATCGACATGGTCTTGCGCGCCACGCGGATCGCGCGGGAGATGTTGGACGGCTTGTCATCCATGAGCACGACGTCCGCCGCCTCAATTGCGGCGTCCGAGCCCATAGCGCCCATGGCGATGCCAACGTCTGCGCGGGTAAGCACGGGTGCGTCGTTGATACCGTCGCCTACAAAGGCGAGCTTGCCCTTGCCCGATTCTGCTGCAAGCAGCGCCTCGACACGCTCGACCTTATCACCCGGTAACAGCTGCGCGTGGAACTCGTCGAGACCGAGTTGCTTGGCTACAGACGCCGCAACCTCCTCACGGTCGCCCGTGAGCATGACGGTGCGCTTGACGCCGGCGGCGTGCAGGTCGCGAATCGTTTGCTCGGCATCGGTCTTTATGGTGTCGGCAATTACGATGTGGCCGGCGTACGTATCATCGACCAGCACGTGGAGGATGGTGCCGACGATCTCGCAATTGGGCGCTTCGATACCGGCCACAGCAAGCATCTTTGCGTTGCCGACGATGACGCGCTTGCCGTCGATAATCGCCGTCACGCCATGGCCCGCGTCATTGGTGGAGTCGCTTACGCGTTTGGGATCGAGCTCGCCCTGGAAGGCGGTGCGTACCGACTGCGCGATGGGATGGTCGGAGAATGACTCGGCAAGGGCCGCGACTTCGAGCAGCGACTGCTCGGTATAGCCTGCCTCGGGGTGTACCGCCACGACCGAAAACGTGCCGTTGGTGAGCGTGCCGGTCTTGTCAAAGACGACGGTGTCCACATCCGCGAGCGTCTCGAGGTAGTTAGAGCCCTTGATGAGGACGCCCAGCTTGGATGCGCCACCGATGCCGCCAAAAAAGCTGAGCGGCACGCTGATCACGAGCGCGCATGGGCAACTGACGACGAGGAAGGTCAGGCCGCGCAGGATCCAGTCGGACCAGGCGCCGGTGACCAAGCCACCGCCGAGCGCGAGTACCGCGGCCGCGCCGGTGACAGCGGGCGTGTAGACGCGGGCGAAGCGCGTGATGAAGTTCTCGGTGCGTGCCTTCTTCTCACTAGCGTTTTCTACGAGCTCCAGGACGCGCGCGACGGTGGACTCGCCAAAGGGCTTGGTGGTGCGCACGTGGAGGAGACCCGTCATGTTGATGCAGCCGCTGATGATATCGTCTCCAGTTTTGGCCGGGCGGGGGACCGACTCTCCGGTAAGGGCGGCGGTATCGAGCTGTGTCTCGCCCTCGACGATGACGCCGTCGATAGGCACGCGTTCACCGGGCTTGACCACGATCACGGTGCCGACGGCGATGTCATCGGGGAAGACCTGCTCGAGTGTGCCGTCGGGCTGCTCGACGTTAGCGTAGTCGGGCGCGATGTCCATCATGGCACTGATCGACTTGCGGCTCTTGCCCACGGCGTACGCCTGAAACAGCTCGCCGACCTGGTAGAACAGCATGACGGCGGCGCCTTCGGCCATGTGCGGGTCGGTATCGGGGAAGAGCACCATGGCAAACGCGCCGATGGTCGCGACGGCCATGAGGAAGCTCTCGTCGAAGGCCTTGCCGCGGCGGATGTTATTGAATGCCTTTTGCAGTACGTCGTAGCCGGCAATCAAAAACGGCACGAGGAACAGCACAAAGCTGGCGTAGATGTCGCCCGGGGTGCCGAATGCGGCGGTAAGGGTGCCGAACTCATCGAGGGCGTACACCACGGCAAAAATGCCCAGCGCTACCAGGATGCGGTTGCGCTTATGCTCGAGTGATTCTTTTTTCTTGCGCTTCTTCTTTTTCTTTTTGGGGTCGGCGGTGGCCATGACTCGTATCCTCCCATTTGAATGTATGAACATTCGCTCATATAATTTCGCGAGCAAAGGCCGCAGCAAGCGCGGCCTTGCAGGTTGGCGTAAACCTGGGCTAGAGAATAATCTCGCAGTCCGGCTCGGCGTCGGCGGTGAACTCCACAACGCGGTCGAGGACCTCGTCGAACTCGGCGTCATCGGCCTCGAGCGTCAACTTCTGGGTCATAAAGTTGACGGACACGGATTTGACGCCCTCGAGCTTGGCCAGCTCGTCCTGAAGCTCGCGCGCACAGTTGGCGCAGTCGATCTCATCGAGCTTAAACTGCTTTTTCATGGTGGGTTCCTTTCCCTGTATTTGCGGCTTGGGTGCAGGCCGCGCTGGTACCGTGGTTGGCTGCTATTCGCAGATGTGGCTCATGCCCTGGTTGAGCATGGTGTAGACGTGGTCGTCGGCGAGCGAGTAGAGGATATTGCGCCCGTCGCGCCGGAATTTAACCAGGTGCGACTGCTTGAGTGTGCGCAGCTGGTGCGACACCGCGGACTGCGAGGTCGCGGTCGCCTCGGCGATGTCGGCCACGCAGAGCTCGCGGCCCATGAGGGCGTAGAGGATCTTGATGCGCGTGGTGTCGCTGAAGACCTTGAACAGGTCGGCAAGGTCGTACAGCAGCTCCTCGTCGGGAAGGTCCTCGGGCGAGCAGGTGGTGGGGATCGCGGGTTCGGTGGCCTCGATGTCGGGTTTCGTTTCATCAACGCGGATGCTCATTGCAATATCCTTTCATATGAACATGCGCTCATATAATTTACTTTCGATTATATGAGTGTATGTTCATGTGTCAATGACGTTCAGGTAATTCGTTGCACAAAATGATGGGGAATAGTGGACGAGATCCCGGACTGAGCGGTTTTGATAGCCGATGCCGGGGTGGGTGCCCCTGAGCCGTGCAAAAAATGGAGTATTCTGCAACTATAGGGGGTCTGTTAATTTATTGCAGGTCATATAATGCAGTTCAAGAGTTATCTTAGGGTGTTAATCCGATGAGTTCTTCCTCAAATGTTGCCTAACGCTCTCACGCAAGAGTGATTTCGCTTCACATTTGGATCCACTCGAGGGTGATAGACACCCGACCCTGCTGAATACTCGCAATTTTGCACATCGCTAGGGTACCCACCTTGTTAGCCGGTCTAGCTTCCGGCCCCGAAGATCCTGCCCTCGGGCGCGAGGCTGCTTGTTTGAGCAAATGATGGGCTGTCGATTTTGACTGTTTGCATGTCATCGATTGCCGGCGCTTCGTTAATCGTTGGATCATCCAACGTAGTGCCTTCGAGCATTGCTTTTTCGAGGTCGATTCGTTGACGATCTTCGGAATCCTGGCGAAGCTGCTTCTGAATTCGCTTTTTCTCTTCTATAAACCTTCTGAGCACAAACTGTCTCAGGTCCTCTTGCATGATTTGAAAGTCTTTTGGCAGACGCGAGGGGCGTACGCCCTCTTTCCGCTGGATTGCTTCCATGACCCTAACGAAAGAGCTGGCATGCATAAAGGAATAACGACTGACGGTGATGATTCCGTACCCCATGGACGCAAGTGCATTCTTGCGCTCCTCATCGATGGCGCGGTCTTCTTCCGCGTCATGATAAAAACCGTTGTATTCAATGTCTGTGCGAGATTTCTTTAGATACGCATCCATAAAGAACTTTTTGCGTCTCGTGAGATTCTTTGCGGCAGCGGTGACCTGTACCTCGTAATCGGTCTCAATTCCCTTAATACCAAGCCCTCCTTCGCTTTTGGGCAGCGTTAGAATCATGACAAAGGCTGTTTCCATAGGAGACCGGCATCCGTCGCGTACACATGGGGGTGCGGACGATTTCTTGGACCGCGCCTAGGCGTATCCAAGCTTCCTGCGGTATTCCATCGGGCTCAGCCACCCGAGGGACTTCTTGATGCGCCCATCCCGATAGTACACGAGGTAGGCCTCGAGCCTCCCCATGAACTCCTCGGCCGTCACGCCCTCCCAGTCCCTGTAGCGGAAGAACTCGTTCTTGAGGCGCCCGAAGAAGCCCTCGCAGGCCGAGTTGTCCGGGCTGCAGCCCTTCGCGGACATGCTCCTGACCAGGCCGTTCTCCTCGCAGATCCCGATCCACTCCGGCCAGCGGTAGTGACCGCCCCGGTCCGAGTGGATCGTCGTGCGCGCCCCCGCCGGCCTCGCCGCGCAGGCCTTGAGCAGGCTCGAGTTCGCGAGGCGCTTGTCGGGGTGCAGCCCGATCGACCAGGCGACGGGCATCCCGTCGAAGCAGTCGACGACCGGGCTCAGGTAGACCTTCTCGCCGCCCGGGAGCCTGAACTCGGTGATGTCGGTGAGCCACAGCCGGTTGGGCTCGTCGGCGTGGAAATTCCTGTTCACGAGGTTCTCCGGCGCCTTGGAGACCTCGCCGACGTAGGAGCTGTAGCCCCGGGCGCGCCTCTTGTTGTAGACGACCTCGAGGCCCTCCTCGCGCATCACGCGGGCCACGCGCTTCTCGCTGGCCCGGACGCCCTCGCGGCGCAGGCGCGCCCAGACGGTGCGGTACCCCCAGCACCCCGAGCCCTCGCGGAAGATGCGCACCACGCGGCCGCGTATGTCGGCGTCGCGGTCGCGCGGCACGGCGACGCGGGGCCTCCAGTACTCATAGGAGCTCTTCGATATCCTCAAGAAACCTGTGATCGAGCGGAGGGGCAGGGCGGTCGCCCGCCTCAATCTCTCGCCGAGCTCGCACTTGCTCCTGTTCGAGATCGAAGCCGGGTCCCACCCTTCCGCTTTTAGGTCGGCCAACACCGCCCTGAGCAGCAGGTTCTCTATCTGGTCCTCGTTGAGCCCGGCGAGCGGGCCGGTCGCGGGCGGGGCGTAGGTCGACTTGTCGGGGCCCAAGCTGGCCTCCTTCCGTGGCGGTTTCCTCGCCACGATTCTACAGCCCCCGCCGGTGTAGCTGCGCGGGAGGTGCCCCGTCGCCCACTTCTTGGCCGCGCCCACCGTGACCCCCGCGAACTCCGCGGCGGCGGTGGGCCCCATGCCGTCCTCCGTCGCCAGGAGGAAGAGCTCGACCTTCTCCCTGCTGTACATGCGAACCTCCAGTCCGGACCGCCCCGCGGTCCAACTTTCTGTCCGCACCCCCCCATTGGATCGCCTTTCGGGCAAGGGCCAAACCGTCGCATCTGGTAATGGAATTAAAGAACTGCTTTAACCTCTCGGTCGAGGTGAGCGCGAAACGCTCGGTATAGGAGGTGGAAGAGTCGGTTCCAAGGGAATAAGCGCCGCACAGTTCAAAGTAGTACTCCACTAGTTCGCGAAAAGAAAGATAGGTGGCGGCCTGAAGTGCGCAAAGCTCAACGCCAACAATGAAGATGCCATCTTTGATCTCTATAAAGCGTGAGTTTGAGAATCGTTTTGAAGAAACGTGGCACTGACAGTTCATTGTATAGCGCGCATTCCTGCGATCAAACACCATCACCTCGAGGGAATCATTTGCGTCGAGGGAAACATCATTTTTGGTGAGCCATTCTGTGGCTGCGTCAAGGAGCGTTCCGGTGGGACATGATCCGTAAATCGCGGCAGGACTACAGGACTCGATGCCTTTCGCAGACACCGAATGCGCGGCCTGGTAGACCGCTTTTGCAGTGGTATGTGACAATACGATACTCATGATATATATCGTGTCAGCTAATGCCGTGTTGACGGCGCTGAGTGGAAAAGCCGTTTTAGAGGTCTAACCAAATGCTGTCCAAAAGCTTGACGCAATTATGAGTTGGTATGCCCTAAATAAAAGTTTTCGCAGCTTAGCTATAGCATATAAATACTCAATTGCCGCACATTTGATAGTGATGCATCACCATCCGACAACGAATTACGTGTCGGGAATTGGCCGAAATCGTTCGCAATGAGTGTTCAGAATTTGTGATGGCAAATCTATCTGTGGAACGTAGGGCGGCCCCGCTGCGGGGTTTCCCGCTGCGAGACCGCTCGTGATCTACGCCGGGGTTTGTCGCAGGCGTTTCTACTTGGCGAATAGGTTCTTGAGGTTGAACTCGGCCTGAACCGTGCGGAGCATGAGGTCGGTGTCGTCGAGGCCCAGGTGCTGCTCGTTGGCGTCGGCGGCGAGGGTGCCGCGGCGGCGGGCCCAGTTCTCGAGCGCGGCGGGCGCGGACTCGCGGGGGAGCGAGCGGACGTCGGCATCCAGGCTGCGGCAGATCTGGCGCGAGTCGATGACGATAACCTTGCCGGCGCGGCGTGCCTCGGCGTAACCGTCCAGGTGGATCTTGAACCAACTGTCTTCGAACGCGGCGTTATGCGCCATGTACGGGTACTTCTTCATAAGTTTGAGCAGCTGCTTCTGCAGTTCCTTGTTCTCGCGGAATGGTTTTTTGCCGTCGATGTCGTCCCAGGTAATGTGATGGATGTTCGATAGCGGCACATCCTCGCCGCGGTAGATGTCGGGCAGGCCGCAGTAGTGTGCCTCGGCGTCATGCGGGACGGCGTCGCTGGTGAGCTCCATGATCTCCCAGCCCACGTTGATGATATAGCCGCGCTCGGGTGCACGGCCGGTGGTCTCGATGTCGATACCGAGCACGGTGCCCTGGATGGGCTTGCGGGCGTAGGCCACGCCGAGCGCGTCGCGGTCGCCGCGGATTTCGCGCATAACGGACGCGGCGGTGCGCTTTTGCATCTTGCCGATGGCGGCGCAGGTGTCGGCATCGGACAGGCCGCGCGAAAGCGTCGCGGGCGTCACGTTGCGCAGGCGCGCCTCGCCAATCTGGTCGCACAGGTCGCGGTTGCGGTCAGCCAGGTCGCGCACGGTGGCAAAGTCGAAGCTGGGGTCGCCCTCGGCGGTAAAGTACTCGGTTTCGAGCACCTTAAGGGCCTCCTCGCCCTTCTGGCGCTCGGACTCCATGGCGCCGTGATCGCCATAGATAAACATGGGAATAAACGGCTGGCGCTCGTATTCGAGTGCTTGTGAAACGTTCATATAACTGCTCCTTGGACGGGCCGTGTCGCGCGGCTCGGTGGCATTGAGTTATGGCGAGATGATAGTTTACCATGGGCAACTATTGGCATCGCGCCTAGGACAACTACAATACCCTAGTTGACCGCTAGGACTTTTACAATGCTGCCGAAAGACATGAAAGGTTCCATCCGTCATGGATTTGCTGATTGATATTCTGCTCGACGCCGGCAAGGACACGCTCTCGCTGGCGCCGTTTTTGTTGGTGACGTATCTTGCTCTCGAGACACTTGAGCACGTTGCGGGCGACCGCGTTAACGGGGCCATCAAGCGCGCCGGTGCCGCGGGCCCCGTGGTTGGCTCGTTGCTGGGCATGGTGCCGCAGTGCGGCTTTTCGGCAATGGCGGCCACGCTGTATGCCGGTCGTGTCGTGACCTTGGGCACGTTGGTGGCGGTGTTCCTTTCGACCTCCGATGAGATGCTGCCGCTGTTGCTCGCCGAGCAGGTGCCCGTGCAGACCATGGCGATGCTTTTGGCTTCGAAGGCACTGATCGCGCTGATCACGGGCTTTATCGTGGACGCCGCCATTCGCGGCCTGCGTCGTAATGCCCGCGCGCATGCGGCGATTCGCCGTACCGTGCTGGGGACCGCTGCCAATCCGGCTCATGTGAACTGCGCGCACGACGACCATACCGGGGGCGACATCATTGATGAAGTGGCCGAGGCGGGCGTGAGCGCCGACCACATCCACGAGTTGTGCGAGCGCGACCATTGCGGTTGCGATGAAGACGAGGACGAGCACGAACACGGACATGGCCACGATCACGGTCATGAGGGCGAACATGAACACCATGATGGTCACGGTCACTCTCATTCCCACGAAGGGACGCCTGTCCTGTCGATCATCCGCAGCGCGATCTCGCACACCGTGCAGGTCTCGGTATTCATTTTTCTGGTGACGCTGATTCTGGTCGCCGTACTCGAGACGTTCGGCGAGTCCGCAATCGAGCAGTTCCTGCGCGGTAACGAGACGCTTGCGGTCCTGGGCTCGGCACTCGTCGGCCTGATCCCCAACTGCTCGGCTAGCGTCGTTATCACGCAGCTGTACCTGGAGGGCGCGCTACAGCTGGCGCCGATGCTCGCCGGCACGCTCATTTCCGCCGGTGTGGGCTACCTGGTGCTGTTCCGCACCAACCGCAGTGCCCGCGAAAACGTCCTGTTCCTGATCATGATGTACGTCATCGGTGCCGGCTGGGGCCTCATCCTATCCGCCTTCGGCCTCTAAGTGGGCCTAACAAAACGGGTTTCAAAATAGCCATGCTCGGCGCCTGCACAATGCGGCGACGCATGGCATTTTGAAACCCGTTTTTTGTTGAGCCATGGATTTTGAGCGCTCACACCGCCCAAAGCAAAAAGCAGATTTCCGGACATGTCCCAAAAATCTACCTTGGTTAGCGCAGCAGCTCGGTGAGGTTGCGTTTAAAGCGAGCGCGATCTTCGCTGGTGAAGGCTGCCGGCCCGCGGGTGCGACCGCCAGCGCGACGCACCTTCTTTTCCTCGTGGCGAATAAACAACTGCATGTCGATGGTCGCTTTGTCGTAGACGCGCCCGCGCACACCGATGGCGGCGGCATCGCGCCCGAGCACCATGCTCGCCAAGCCAATGTCCTGCGTCACGACCACGTCGCCCGCCTGCAGGCGTTCGACAATGGCAAAGTCGGCGCTGTCGGCGCCCACACTCACGTCGAGCGTCGTGACCCAAAAGCCGCGTCGCGCGTGCTCGGCATCGCGCGGGTCGTCGCGGCGAATGTGCCGTTCCAGGTTTTGCGTGCTGTTGCCGGCGATAACAACGGCGACGCCCGCCCGCCGCGCGCAGTCAATCGACTCGCGCGTGACCGGGCAGGCGTCGGCATCAATAAAGAGCGTTCGCGGCATCTAGTGCACCAGTTTGCCAAATTGAATAGCGCGAACAATCAGCGTAACGCCAAACACCAGCAGCGCGGCGCCGCTAAAGATGACGAGCATCTTGGCCGACCATAGCGGATAGATAAACACGAACATGCCGGCGATGATGGAGAGTGCACCGCTCAGGATAGCGAGGGCGCGGTTGGACGAAAGCTCGGACTCCAGAATGGACATGACACCTTCGACAATCCAGCCAAAGCCGGCCACGATAACCACCATCGTGGTGAGCGTCGCGGTCGAGAAGGCCTGGTTGCGCAGGATTATGACGCCGCCCAAGATAATGAGTAGGTTGGAGATGATGCTCGTCACGCGCCAGCCGGTGGGCAGCAGCGGCTCAAAAATGGCAGTGAACAGCCTGATGGCAGCAGTGATTACAAAGTAAAAACCCAGGACAGTCATCAAAAAGACGAGGGACTTGGCGGGTGCAAAAAGCAGCGCGATACCAGCAATGAGCGCTAAGACGCCCGTGATGGCGTAGATCCAGCGTACGGCCTTGACGGCTTTGCCCGCCATGCTTTTCTCGTCAAATCCAAACTGGCTCGATTTTTGGTCATCGTTCTTAAAGATGCCCATAATGTCTCCTTTCCGTGCGGCGTAAGCCTTGATCGTTACGACCAGTATCGCCTAAAGGCGCTGACGTATGGGTCGGGGAGGGTGAAACGTAACCCAAAGGCCCCGAATTGTTTCCGTTGTTCCCCACGTCGCGATTTTCTATTCAACAGGTGTAGAACATTGCAGCCCTGTTCGTTATTGCCTACGTTTTAGGTTAGATTTTCCTAAGAACAATTGCCCGAAATTGGGGGTCCCTATGAACGAAACAGTTCCCGCGGCGCCGGTAAGCGCTGAGTCGATGGCAAAGCAGGGTTGCGAAAAGCTCGGCTTGGACGCGTTTGATGCGTTGGTTCGCCGCGCCCGCACGTGCCGCCGCTTTGACGAGTCCATGCGCGTGCCGCGCGAGTTTTTGCTCGAGCTGGCGGAACTTGCGCACCTGGCTCCCTGTGGTGCCAATGCTCAGCGTCTGCGTTTTCATGTGGTAAGCGGTGCAGAGGACTGCGCGCGTGTATTTGACGAGCTCGCATGGGCCGGCGCACTTAAGGACTGGCCGGGTCCTGCCGAGGGTGAGCGCCCGACCGGCTACATCGCGATTCTTGCTGAGCGCGCCGTTCCGGGCAAGCCCGCCGCTCCCATTACCGATGTCGACACGGGCATTGCCGCGCAGACGATGATGCTCGCCGCCCGCAGCGCCACGCCCGAGGTGGCAGCCTGCATTTTCAAGGCCTTTACGCCCCACGCGATCGATGCCATGGGGCTCGATAACGACAAATATGAGCTCAAGCTGATCATGGCGTTTGGCGTTCCGGCCGAGACACAGGTGATCGATGCGATCGATTCCAACCCCGACGGCTCCATCAATTATTGGCGCGACGAGGCGCGGGTGCACCACGTACCCAAGCGTCCGCTTGCCGACGTGCTGCTGTAGTTGTGCGTCGTTGCGGCGCAATCCGGCGGTAAACCACCACAAAGGTACCTGTCCCCTTTGCGGTGGTGCGAGGGGAGGACGTGTGGCAGATTTGTATTTGGTGCGGCATGGGCAGACTGAGCTCAATGTGCAGAACATTTTGCAGGGTGGGCACGATTCGCCGCTTACGGCGCGCGGGCGCGAGCAGGCGCTGGCGACGCGCGCGGCGTTTGAGGCGCGTGGCGTGACCTTTGACCGTGTGTATTCCTCGCCGTTGGGCCGGGCGCGGCATACGGCTGAGCTAATTGCTGGTGAGGGCTGCTCGATAGAGCTGGTCGATGACCTGCGCGAGTGGCATTTGGGCTCGCTGGAGGGTACATCAAATCGCGAGATGCCGCCGCAGCCCTGGGGTGATTATCCGGTGGCCTTTGGTGGCGAGTCTGAAGGCGAGCTCCAGTCGCGCATGGTCGCGGCGCTGTCCCACATCATGGCCAGGCCGCAGCACGACTGTGTGCTGGCAGTCTCCCACGGCTCTTCCTGCCAGGAGTTTCTTGAGTATGTGACTGGCAGGGGAGAGCTACCCGACAATGGTGCCGTGCTTCATTTTGGCTATTGCGACGGTGCGTTTTCGCTCCTTGATTGGTAACGAACGAAAGGACCCCTATGAATAAAGATCTGTATCTGGTCCGTCATGGACAGACGATATTCAACCTTAAGCGTATCATTCAGGGGTGGAGTGACTCGCCGCTTACGCAGTTGGGTTGCGACCAGGCGGCGCGCGCCGGCATGTTTTTACGTGCGCGCGGCATTGAGCCCGATCATGCCTACACCTCCACGCTTCATCGCACCGAGCAGACTATCGCCAACCTGTGGCCGGGCTTGGCGTACGAGCGCCTGGACGGTCTGCGCGAGTGGTTCTTTGGCGACTTTGAGGCCGAGCGCGTGATGCTTATGCCCGAGCGCCCGTGGCGCGATTTCTATCGTCAGTTTGGCGGCGAGGGCCAGATGCAGGTGCGTGAGCGCATGGTGGCGACGCTGACCGAGCTTATGCGACGTCCGGACCACGAGTGCGTGCTCGCGGTGAGCCACGGCTCGGCTATCAAGGAGTTTTTGGACCACGTGCGGGGCGCGGCGGCAGACGAGCGCGAACGCGTGCCGGGCAACTGCTCGGTGCTGCACTTTGCGTTTGACGACGAATCCGACACGTTTGAGCTGATTGAGATTTTTACGCAGGAGGATTACGCACGCGAGCTGGGCCTTGAACCGCTTGTGGCTACTGCAGGTCCGCAGCGCGGATAACGCGAGCGTGGCGGCTCGGGTCGCCGGCATAACTTCTCGACGCAAAAGGGGCGGAGATGCATGTACCTGCTGCATCTCCGCCCCCTGTTTGTTGAGCTGCCGATTTTTGTGCTGCGCGGTCTGGTCTTGCTAGAACCGCGCGACTTGGTGCGTGAGCAGACCCGTCGGAACCTGCGGTGCGCCGCCGCTGACCTGCGCAGCGGGGAAGAGCGCGGCAACGGTAAAGTTGAACGGCTCCTTGCCGGTGTACGTTCCGGCGGAACGGGCCTCATCGGCCAGGAGCTGTGATACCCCGACTAGTGCGCCAGCGTAGGCAGGGTCGTCGGCCAGTACCGGCTCCGGCGCCTGGTCGAGCATGGCACGGATGGCGCCGACGGCGTCCTCGCGCTTAACCTCCCACACGCGGTGTGTAATGCCCGCAGGATCGGTGACGGCGTAGAGCGAGGCGCCCTCTTTGGCGGCGCCCAGGATGATATCCATGACGGGCGAGGCCTCGTAGGCGAGCGTTACGGGACGGGGCTGTACCTTGAGGTCGGCGAATGCGCGCGCAGCGGCGGCCGTATCGGCGGCAACCGCGTCGCCGCCCGCCAGCGCACCAACCGGGCAGATCGCCACAACGCCCGTCACGCGCCCCGGCTCCCCCGAGCATTCGTACACGTAATACGCCGCACCCGGGTCCTTGAGCATCAGGCCATCGGCAATGGCTCCGCGCAGAGCATCGTTGCCGCTCAGGATGCTGCCCATTGCGGGCAACGCCTCGAGCACGCGGTCCTGAGCCGGGCGGATGCAGGGAAACGGAAGTGCTTTCATGGGCGGTCCTAACGCACGAGTTGGTTTGTTCGCGGCTTATTATGCCCCAACTTGCCCATTCGCGTCCCAGAGCACGTTATCGGCGAGCGCGATGAGCACGTTCTGACAGCGAACGATATCGGCGTGGGGCACATATTCGTTGGGCTTGTGCGCGAGCGCGAGCGACCCGGGACCGTAGCTCATGCAATTGCGGTTACCTGTCTTGCCGGCAATGACGGCGGTGTCGGTGTAGCCGGTAAAGAAGCCGACGGTTGTGTCCGCGTCCGTCACGTCATCGGCGGCACGCTTGAGCGCTGCTAGAAGGGGAGAGTTCGGGTCGCGCTCGATGGCGGGGCGGTCGCCCGTCACGGTGTAGCTGCCATGGCAACCGGGAATGGCGGCTTTGGCGACGGCGATGGCCTGCTCTACCATGCGCTTCGCGGCTGCCGTATCGGTCGGCGGAGTCAGGCGCATATCGACCCAGACCTTGGCGCGGTCGGGCACGACATAGGGGCGATATCCGCCCTCAATTTGGCCAAACGTGATGGTCGAAGACCCCAGCTCATCATGCTCGGGCAGCGCTGCGAACGCATGGCGCAGCGCGCAGACGGCCTCGGCCATGGCGGCGACGGCATCGGCGCCCTTCCAAGGCTGGCTCGCGTGTGCCGTCACGCCAGCCATTTCAATCTCGAACCACGTACGCCCCTTGTGCGCCACCTGGATCTGTCCGTCGGTGGGCTCGGTGTCCAGCACCCATTCGCGCGAACCGACCCAGCCGGCATCGATGGCTGCCTCGGAGCCTCGCATAAAGTCCTCTTCGTCGACCGAGCAGATGAGCGAAAAGCCGCGGCGGGGTAGCGCGCCATCCGCCGCCACGCGCTCGAGCGTATGGACCAGTGCGGCAATGGCGCAGGCCAGGCCACCCTTCATGTCGCAGGCGCCACGGCCATAGAGTTTGTCGTTACGCACAACCGTCCCGAGCGGCGGAATGTCCGCGTCCCAGCCATCGCCCAGCGTAACGGTATCCATATGGCAGATATAGACGAGTCGCGGCTCGTCGCTTTGGCCCGGCACGGTGACCATAAGGTTGCGGCGCCCGGGGAGTACTTCGAGCTCTGCAATCTGCACGGCATCGAGTACCGGATGGCTCAGCTGCGCCAACTGTTCCTCAACCAACGCTTTGATATAGCGTTCAATCTCGCCCTCATACGCACCTGGGTCGGAACTGTCGATCCGCACGAGTCCTTGCGTAAGCCGCCAAGCAAAATCTGTATCAACCATAGGCACCTCACAGATAGTTAGGTCAACATACAGATTGTATGCCAAGAAGCGGCTCGGTGCATTTAATGGAGTGCTCACAGAAACGGGGGCGCCTCTCATGCGAAAGGCGCCCCCGCGGGCATTCAATGTCAGTGACGGGCAGGCCACATGGGGAACTGCCCGTCAGATCAGCCGGCGCTATTTGATCACGCGCACGCGATACATCGACGGAATCTGCTTGAGCGCCTCGATGGTGCTGCTGTCCAGGTGCTCGTCGGTGTCGAACATGGTGTAGGCGTTCTCGCCGGCGGACTCGTTGGTCATACGCTGCACGTTGGCGTTGTCCTTGGCCAAGATGGCTGTGATCTGGCCGATCATGTTGGGCACGTTGGCGTGCAGGCAGGCGATGCGGCTCGCGGCGCGCGCCTTGCCCATGCTGCAGGCGGGGTAGTTGACGCTGTGCGCGATGTTGCCGTTCTCCAGGTAATCCTTGAGCTCGCTGATGGCCATATCGGCGCAGTTGGCCTCGGCCTCGCCGGTGCCGGCGCCCGAGTGCGTGGTGATAAACGTGTTGGGCATCTTGACGGTTTTGGGCGTGGCAAAGTCGCAGCTAAACCAGCTCAGCTTGCCCTCGCGCAGGGCAGCGTCGACGGCGTCCTCGTCAATGATGGTTTCGCGTGCGTAGTTGATGAGCACGGCGTCGGGTGCCAACAGGTTAATCTGCTCGGTGCTGATCATGCCGATGGTGTCGGCCTTGCTGGGCACGTGTACGGTGAGGTAGTCGCAGCCGCGGCAGAGATCCTCGAGCGTGCCCACACGCTGCACCTCGCGGCTCAGCACCCACGCGTGCTCAACGGAAATGAACGGGTCGTAGCCGTAAACGTCCATGCCCAGGTCGACGCAGGCGTTGGCGACCTTGGAGCCCACGTTGCCCAGGCCGATGACGCCGATGCGCTTGCCCTTGAGCTCGCGGCCCACAAAGGCCTTCTTGGCCTTTTCGGCATCGGCCTGAATCTCGGGGTCGTCGGCGTTGTCGCGCACCCAGTTCATCGATTGCACCACGCCGCGGCTCGAGAGCACCAGCATGCCTAGGACGAGCTCCTTAACGGCGTTGCTGTTAGCGCCGGGGGAGTTAAAGACGACGACGCCCTTCTTGGCGTACTCCTCGACGGGGATGTTGTTGACGCCGGCGCCGCAGCGGGCGATAGCGCGGATGCCCTCGGGCAGCTCGTAGCCGTGCAGGTCGGTCGAGCGCATCAGAATGGCGTCGGCCTCTTCGGCGGTGCTCACAAACTCGTAGCCCTCACCAAACTCGACCTTGCCGTCCTTGGTAATGTCATCGATGGTTTTAATCTTGCGCATGGAAAACTCCTTAGCAGGTTTTGATCTATACAGGGTGGTCTGAGATGGCTGATCGGCCCGCGCGTTGCGGGCTAGTTAGATCGCGGGCTCAAACTAAGCTGCGCTTCGAAGTCCTTCATGTACGAGGCCAGTGCCTGCACATCTTCCATGGTTACGGCGTTGTAGACGCTCGCGCGCATGCCGCCCACCAGGCGATGGCCCTTGACGTTTTGAATCTGGTGCTCGGCCGCGCCTGCGACAAAGGCCGCATCGAGCTCGGCGTCGCCGGTACGGAAGGTGACGTTGGCGATGGAGCGGCTGTCTGTCTGCGTGGTGCCATGGAACAGCTCGCTTTGCTCGAGCAGGTTGTAGAGCAGGTTGGCCTTGGCCCAGTTGCGCTCGGCCATGGCGCCAAGTCCGCCGGTTTGCTCCACCCAGCGGAATACCTTGCCGCACACGTAGATGCCAAAGGTGTTGGGCGTGTTGAGCATGGAGCCCTTGGCGGCCTGGGTCTTAAGGTCCATGTACTGCGGCGCCCGCGCAAAGGCGGGGCCGTCGGCGATGAGGTCGTCGCGCACGATAACCACGGTCACGCCCGCGGCGCCGGCGTTTTTCTGCGCGCCGGCGTAGATGAGCCCGTAGCGCTCAACATCGAGCGGCTGCGACAGAAAGCAGCTCGAGACATCTGCGACCAGCGGTACGTCGCCGCAAGCGGGCAGCTCGTGGTACATGGTGCCAAAGATGGTGTTGTTCTGGCAGATGTAAACGTAGTCGAGCCCGTCGCTCGCGGCCTCGGCGGCAATGCGCGCGTTGATGTCGGCCATGTCGGGGATGCGGTCGAAGTTGGTGTCCTCGGAGCTCGCGAGCAGCACGGCCTCGCCGTACTTGGCGGCTTCTTTGTATGCCTTGTTGGCAAAGTTGCCGGTCACGACGTAGCCGGCGCGGCCACGGCGCATGAGGTTCATGGGGATGCCCGCAAACTGCAGCGTGGCGCCGCCCTGCAAAAACAGGACGCGGTAGTTGTCGGGGATGCTCAGCAGGCGGCGCAGAGTTGCCTCAGCGTCATCGATGATCTGCTGGTACATGCTAGATCGATGGCTCATCTCGAGCACGGACATGCCGCAACCGCGGTAGTCCATCATCTCGTCGGCGATCTCGGCGAGCACGCTTGTGGGCAGTGCGGCCGGGCCAGCTGAGAAGTTGTGCACACGTGCCATCTTCTAGTTCCCCCTCGTAGTCGTTTGAACGTTCGGGATACTTTAGCACAGTGCAGCGCCAGGCGCGACCGCATCACGGTAAAACTCGAGTGCGTCGCTATGATTTACAGGATGGTTACATGGGGGAGGGGTGCTTTACTCCTCAGGCAAATCCGAATCTGCGAGCGAAGGCATGAGGTTCCTAGGCGCTTGATCTCTTCGTCGCAAATTAGCCACTTCCTGGTCACTACGACGCCAGTGTGGCGATGACGGCTTCGTCGCCGGCGTATATGAGGGTGTTGCCGTCGGGGATGATCGTCTGGCCGTCGCGCTTAAGCATCACCACAATAAACGGGTGCTTGCCCTGCGGCACGTCGCGCAGACGCTGGCCGGCCAGGCGACCGTGGGGCGTCACGGTGACCTCGCGCAGCGTAACCTCGGCACGCTCTTCGAACGTTGGGGCGGCCATCACCAACAGATCGCCTTCCTGGATCACGGTGTCGCCATTGGGCAGTACCGGGTGCGCCCCGTCGCGCAGCACCAGGACCACGAGCATGTCTGTGGCGCTGCCAATGTCGGCGAGCGAGCGACCGGCAAACGGATGTCCAGCGCCTACCTTGAGCTTGACGAACGACATGCCGTCTTCGTCGCGGTAGTCGTTAAAGGTGCGACGCACGTCGCCGGTCGCATCGATCATATCGAGCTTCTTCGCCACCGCCGGCAGCAGCGAGCCCTGCACCACAATGCTCGACACGGCAATCACAAACACCAGGTCAAATAGGTCGTGTCCGCTGGGAACGCCGGCCACCACGGCAAAGAGACTAAAGACGACCGAAGCTGCTCCGCGCAGGCCCGCCCAGCTTACGAGCGCGACCTGGCGAGGGTTCGTCCTAAACGGCGCTAGCAGCATGCCTACGGCGATGGGGCGGCTCGCAAAGAGCATAAACGCCATGAGTGCCAGGCCCGGTAGCAGCATTTGCGGCAGGCGTGCGGGTGTAACGAGCAGGCCCAGCAAGAAGAAGATGGTCATCTCTGCCATCTCGGTGAGGGTGTCAAAGAAGTGCGCCATCTCGACTTTGCCGGTGATGTCGCTGGCACCCAGCACAATGCCGGCCAGGTATACAGCCAAAAAGCCGTTGCCGCCCAGGTAGCTCGGCAGCGCGTAGGCGACGATGGCCACGGCGAACAAAAAGATGGTCTGCGCGTCCTTGGCCGTTGCGTGCGCGCGTTCAATCAGGCGGCCCGCCGCCCAGCCGATGGCAAGGCCCAGGCCCACGCCCAGGATAATCTGCTTGGCCAGCAGTGCGGGAATGTTGATGTCGCCGCCGGCCGCTAGTGTGGCGAGCACGGCGGTGAGCATGTAGGCGACGGGGTCGTTGGAGCCCGATTCGACCTCGAGCAGCGAGTCGGTGCCACCTCTCAGCGACAGGCTGTGCTCACGCAGTACGCTAAAGACGCTTGCCGCATCGGTGGATGCCACGACCGATCCCAGCAGCAGGCCACCGATCCAGTCGAACCCCAGCGCGAAGTGGGCGAACACGCCGGTGATGCCGGCAGTGATGACGACGCCGAGCGTGCTCAGCAGCACCGCCGGCGCAGCGACGGGCTTGGCGCGGTCGATATTGGTGTTAAAGCCGCCGTAGAACATGATGAACAGCAGCGCCGTGCTGCAGACGGTTTCGGTGAGTGCGTAGTCGCTAAAGTCGATATGCGTCGGGCCGTTGACGCCCAACAGCATGCCCAGCGCGATAAAGATGAGCAGGGTGGGGAAGGGGAGTTTTTTGCCGACGGGTTTGATGGTCAGGCACAAAATGATGACGAGGCCGATAAAGAGAAGGATCTGGTTCATGGATAGTGTCCGCTCCTGGGTGGTTGGCGTGGCACGGTCAGTTGTCTGCGGTTATTTGTACCCAAAGATGGTGGGTTTATGGGGTTGGATTGCGGGCGTGCGCGATATCGTCATAGATGGCTGCCGTCTTTGCCTCTGCTCGGAAACCCTTTCCAGCTTTATTGCAACGGAGTACAATGGGTAACGTTTAAGTTCAACTTGAAGTTTTAGTTGCGGCACCGGGCTTCGGCCGCAATGCAAGGAGAGGCGTACCATGGCGATCTATGTGACATCTGATGCTCACGGGCACGTGCGTGCGCTTGACGAGGCCCTGTCTAAGATCTCTTTGACGTCCGACGACACGCTGTACGTGCTGGGCGACATGATCGATCGCGGGCCCGATCCGGTCGGCGTTATTAAGCTCGTGCGCTCGCTGCCCAACGCCCACGTGCTCAAGGGTAATCACGAGCAGATCATGCTCGATGCCATCATTGGCCAGGATCCGCTCGATGCCGAGACCTGGGATATCAACGGTGGCTGGATGACGCGTGAGCAGCTCAACGACATGGAATTTGAGGCATACGAGGAGCTCGTGCGATGGATGGCCGCGCTGCCGCTCTACGCGGTGGTCGAGACCGAGGAGCGCCCGTATCTGCTGGTACATGCTGGAATCGAGATGAAGGCGGCGCGCGCGTTTTTGCTTGAGCATGGTGTCGATTGTGCCGATGGCGTCGGAGCGGTGGGTGCCGATCGCGAGCTGCTGCAGCAGATGCTCGCGGTGCAGTCGTCCGATGACCTGCTGTGGATTCGTCACGGCTATTGGGATGTGCCGACTGGGCTGCTTTCTGCCGAGGGCAAGGGTCCGGTCGTGGTGAGCGGTCACACGCCAACGGTGTCGCTCGGGCGTTATTGCGAGGTCGGTGGTCTTGCGGGGCTCGATGAGGAGTCGGGCCGCGGGCAGATTGTGCGCCTGGGCGGCGAGGATGCCGCCGGTGTGCCCGATCGCATCGACATCGACTGCGCTGCCGCCACCGGCTCCGAGTTCGGTCGCGTGGGCATCCTGCGCCTGGACGACGGGGCGGAGTTCTACGCGAACATCAACCCGGGCGAATAATCGGTGCAAGGGGTAGCTAATTTGGGACGGGGCTTATTTGACTACTTTTGCCCTTCTGCCCGCTAATTGATTTCTCTGGGACGGGGATTAAATAATCATTTGGCTGCCCGCCGGCTAAGTGAGTAGACTTTTTTGGAAATGCCGAGCACCCAACATATTTGCCTCAATAAAACCGCAGGTCACAGACTTGTGCTCTGTTGGTGTGGTCGGGGATTCGGTAAAAGTCTACTCACTTAGTTTTGCGTGATGAATATTGTCCGCAACGAGACCCCAGCCGGGGTGATTCCATCGCAAATTCCGGTGACCGGGCAGCTAATTAGGCGCCGTATGGGTTGCGGTCGCGTTCTATGCGTTGGCGGATGTGGGCGTACTCGATAATCAGTAGCACCAGGAGTAGGGCCATGATGGCTAGGTAGCTCACCACAGCGCCCATCAGACCCAGCAGCTTAATCAAGATCACCGGCAGCACCACGCTTACGGCGAAGCAGATCAGGTAGATCTTGGTGACGTCTCCAGCGTGGCGTAGCACCGTGATGATGGCGTAGATAAAGTCGATGGCCGCGGTGACGCCGCCGGCGACGACCATCAGCAACGCCAGCGTACGGTAGCGCTCAAAGCTGAGGCCGTACATAAAGCTCATGAGGGGAATACCGGGACCTGCCATAAATGCGGCGCACACGCCGGTGATGGCCACGATCAGCGCCATAACGGCAACAATAATCAGGTCAAAGCGACGACGCTTGCGAGGATTAGCCCAAATGCTCGACAAGCGCAGGAGCTGCGGTTTGTAGACAAATCCGACGCTCAACAAAATAGCCTGCGCCGGAAAGAACAGGGCATTAAAGTACAGCTGATATTTGTATGCCAGCGTGCCTTCCATCACAAACTTGGGCATGCTCTCAATAAGGTTGAACAGGAACAGTGCACCAAAGAGCGGGGCGCACTGGACAAACAGGTGGCCGACCTCGCGCAGGCTCACGCGGCGCGATTTTTCGGTCTCGAGCAGGGCAAGCGGCGCGGTGACCAGCACGAGCGAGGCGATCGCGGCGATGCCCATGGCCATGGCCGCGATGGGCATGCTGCGCGTGAGGAACAGCGCCGCGCTAAAGACCGCGATGACGCCGACGGAGCGTAGCGTTTGGCTCATGCCGGCCAGGTAGAGCTTGTCGGCCTGCTGCAGGCGGCCTTCGTACACGTCGGCGACGCCGTCGATCACCTTGTAGAGGTAGACGCCCAGGCCGATCGTCGCCATCTGCGCGTCATAGCCGCGGGCGCTGCTGTACATGAGGCCGCAGCCTAGGGCGAGCGCTCCACAAAGCCAGCGGTTGAGCTGGTAGGAGGCAAAGGACGTCTTTTCGTCGATGTCTGAGACCTGGAAATTGCGCACGCCGTAGTTGCATGCGATCATGATGAGCGTGCCGGTGACGAAGGCGATGGAGAACTTACCGGCTTCCTCGGCGCCCACAAGCTGCGTGGACACAATGGTGAGCAGGGGAAACGCGAAGCCCCACACGGCGGTGCCCAGGGTATTCCAGAGATAGTCGCGACGGGTGGCGTGTTCCTCGTATTCGGCTTCCTGCGTGGAGAAGCCGCCGCCGTAGACAACGCCGAGCAGGCGGTTCCACCAGGCGTTGACCATGCGGTGGATGGGGTCGGGCTCGCGATCGCGTTCGCGCCGGCGACGGCGCGTGGCCTGGCTGCTGTTGGGGCCGCCGGCGTTGCGCTGGCTCAGCTCTTGGATGCGCGCGAGCTCTTCGGCCGTGTGGGAGGCGGGGAACAGGCCGTTCTCGATGCGTCCGCCCTGGGCCCTTGCGGTGCCGCTGCCCGCTACGGCGGGGTCGGCGACGCCATTGCGGCGGGCGATGGCGCGGCGAATGCTATCGAGGGGCGTGATGCTCAAAGCGGAGTCCTTTCTTTTGCTGCGCTTTAGTATAGACGCGACGGTGCTCGCTCGTGTTTTTGAACAGGTTGTTCGATAATTTCGGCGGCGCCATTCGGTAGTCGGCACTTAGGGACGTTCCTTATGTGCCGGCACTTTGGGAACGTCCCTAAGTGCCGGCATCCGGGGACATTCCTTGAATGTTGCCTGTTCAAGAGTGTCCCCAATGACTAGGCGTTTAAAAACGTCCCCAATGACTAGGCCGCTTGCCTGCGATTTTTGACCGTTGGGCGGGCTTGCCACCCTTGCCGCAAAAACGTTTTTGCATATCGGGTACAACGTGCTTTACGTGAGTAAAGTGCGCGCCGCGTCCATGTGTCGCGTTTTTAAAGGAGGCCCCATGCCTGGTGTTACCCCTGCAGAAGTTTTGTCCAACTTTGGTATTACGCTGGTCGAAGATCCCGCCGAGAATCAACCCCGTCTGCTGGTCGATCTACCCGCCGCGGAGCTCGTCGAGCACGCTATCCGCCGCGAAGAAGGCCGCATGGCATCCAACGGCGCGCTGGTGATTGAGACGGGGGAGCGCACCGGCCGTTCACCCAACGATCGCTTTATCGTTGACACCCCCGATGTTCACGACAAGATTGCCTGGGGCGCGGTCAACTGCCCGCTGTCCGTCGAGAGCTATGAGGCCATCAAGGCCGGCATCGTCGACTATCTCAACGAGCGCGACGTGTTCGTCACCCGCGGCATGGCAGGCGCCGACCGCAACCACACACGTCGACTGCTCGTTGCCTGCGAGCGTGCCAGCCAGGCACTCTTTATCAAGCAGATGCTCGCCCGACCGCTTGCCCGCGAAATCGCGCGCACCGGCGAGCCCGACTTCTGCGTGCTCGCAGCGCCCGGTTACCAGTGCGACCCCGCCATCAAGGGCCTCAACTCCAGCGCTGCGGTGGTCATCAACTTCCAGGAACGCGTGATTCTGGTCGCCGGCACCGGCTACTCCGGCGAGATTAAAAAGTCGATCTTTAGCGTCATGAACTATCTGCTGCCCGTCGAGGACGACGTGCTGCCCATGCACTGCTCGGCCAGCATGGATCCCGTCACGCACGAGACCGCCGTGTTCTTTGGCCTGTCCGGCACCGGCAAGACCACGCTTTCGGCCAATCCCACGCGCCTGCTGATCGGCGACGACGAGCACGGTTGGTCCGACATGGGCATCTTCAACATCGAGGGCGGCTGCTACGCCAAATGCGAGGGCCTGGACGCCTTCCACGAGCCCGAGATCTTCAACGCTGTCCGCTTTGGCGCGATCTGCGAAAACGTGGTGCTCGACGAGAACCGCAAGCCCAACTACGATGACATCTCGATCACGCACAACACGCGCGTGGCCTATCCCGTGGAGCACATTCCTAACGCGTGGACTAAGGGCATGGGCACCACTCCGAGTGTCGTGCTGTTCCTGACTTGCGACGCTTTTGGCGTGCTGCCGCCCATCTCACGCCTGACGGCCGATGCCGCTATGTACCACTTTGTGACGGGCTTTACGGCTAAGATTCCCGGCACCGAGGTCGGCGTCACCGAGCCCACGCCCACGTTCTCTTCGCTGTTCGGCGAGCCGTTTATGCCGCTCGACCCCATGGTTTACGCCAAGATGCTTGGCGAGCGCATTGCCGACGGCCGCACGCGCGTGTACCTGGTCAACACCGGCTGGATTGGCGGCGGCTACGGCGTGGGTCATCGCATCGAGCTGGCCTACACGCGCTCGCTGGTCGCGCGCGCCCTCGACGGCACCATCGAGGACAGCGAGTTCGTGCACGACGACATCTTTAACGTTGACATTCCCACGACGTGCCACGGCGTGCCCGATGGCATCCTGGTGCCGCGCCAATACTGGCAGAGCACCGCGCGCTACGACGAGGCCGCGCACAACCTGGCGGTGATGTTCGAGGAGAACTTCGAGAAGAAGTACTCGCACCTGCCCGAGTCCGTCAAAGCCGCCGGCCCGCACGCCCAGGTGTCCGCCGAGGCCCGTCATCGCGGCCGCGGCCTGCTGGGGCTCCGCCACTAGCGTCGCCTCAGACTCAAAACCACCATAAAGGGGGCACCTTTATGGTGGTTTTGCTCGCGTGGATGACTCGGGTTACAATACGCCTGACATATCGTCCCCTTCTCCGGATGGGGACAGCGCAAGCGTTCTTGTGACGGCACCGTAGGACTTTGAAGGTGGCCGTCGTGAGGGCGCTTTTTGTTTAGGCGCCCTCGCTCGGGCGTACGCTATGAAGGGAGAGCATATGAAGAGTTTCGTTGCCGAGGATTCGTTTTGGGAGCTGTTTCCGCAGGCGGCGGTCGGCGTCGTGGTCGTAAAGGGCATGAAGCCCGCGGCCCAGATTCCCCAGGAGGACGTGGATGCGATCGCCACGTTGCTCAATCGCGCCAATATCGATGCGGAGCGTCACCTGACAAGCGATACCATCAGCGAGAACGCACCGGTCAAGGCATGGCGCGAGGCCTATCGTCTGTTCAAGACCAAGAAAGGCGCGCGCTGCTCGATCGAGAACTTGCTCAAACGCGTGCTCAAAGGCAAGCCGGTGGGCCACATTACGCCCGCGGTGGATATTTACAACACGGTGTCGCTGACCTACGCGCTGCCCGTGGGAGGCGAGGATCTGCATGCGATCGAGGGAGACCTTCGCTTGAAGGTGACCGACGGTGGCGATACGTTCTTGCCGCTTGGCGAGGAGGCGGACGATCCGACGCTGCCCGGCGAGCTCGCCTACATCGACGATGCGGGCGCTGTGTGCCGCTGCTGGAACTGGCGCGACGGCGTTCGCACGGCGCTGTCCGATGATTCGGCCGATGCGTTCCTGGCGATTGAGTGCGTGGAGCCCGAGCGGATGGGGGATTGCCAGGCCGCGATTGATCGCTTAGCCGAGCTGCTCGAGCGCTATCTGGGAGCGACGGTTGTCGTTAAGACGCTTGTGACCCGCGACAATCCCTGCGTGGAGCTGTAGCGACGCCTGCGGATCATGTTCGCCGGTCAAAACCACCACAAAGGTGCCTGTCCCCTTTGTGGTGGTTTTTATGTTGATGGGTTAACAAATGGGGTATTTGGGTACGGGTGTCGCCTTATGCGACTAAGATGTTTACCCGTAAGCATTATGCAAGCGAAAGGCGGTCGTCTCCCATGCAGCAGAACGACGAGACACGTTTCGAGGACTTTGTCGGACTGATCAGCGGGCTCTACAAGGAGATTCAGCGCATTAAGACATCCGAGGGCGCAAGGCTGGGCCTCAAGGGCTCCGACGTTATGTGCCTTTACTATCTTGAGCGCAGCAAGGACGGCCTGACTGGCGCTGACCTGGCTCGCATGGCAGGCGTGACCCGCGCCGCCGTCTCGCGTACGCTCGCGCATCTGGAGGAGGGCGGCTACGTCGAGGTCGACGATTCGGGCGATGCCGCCGTTAAGTATCGTGCTCCGGTGCGCCTGACCGCTCTGGGCGGCGAGAGCATGAGCGAAGCGGACCGCATCATTCGCGACGTGCTCGATACCACCGGTAAGGCTATGGGTGTGGAGCAGCGCGAGCAGATGTATGCGTCGCTGCGCACGATTCTCAACACCCTGCGCGAGCTGTAGGGCCGCCAAGGCTTTTGCTTCCAATTAACAACTGCATAGTCCTGTTTGAGCGCGTATACCGTGCCGGGGCCTTGCTGTCAAAATTCCCTGCGCGGGACCTGCGCAAGAAAGGATTCGCTATGTCCGTCCGCATTATTACCGATTCCGCAAGCGATATGTCGCCGGTCGAGCACCCAGCACTGGCCGTTTTGCCGCTGTCCGTCACCTTTGGCACCGATGTGTACATGGATGGCATCGACATCGATCACCAGCGCTTTTACGAGATGCTCGTGGAGCGCGATGAGCTGCCCAAGACCGGCCAGGTCAACCCGTACGCGTTTTCGCAGGCGATTGCCAAGGTTCGTGAAGCCGGCGATGAGGCCGTGATTATTACCGTGGGCGCTAAGCTATCAGGCACCAATCAGAGTGCCCGTACCGCACTTGCCGAGGCGCCAGGCGGCGACGTTTACGTGGTGGATAGCAATAACGTCACTCTGGGCGAGCGTGTCATGGTCGAGTATGCCCTGCGCCTGGTGGATGAGGGTCGTAGTGCAGCTCAGATCGCGGCGGCCGTCGAGGCCGTGCGCGACCGTGTGGTGGTTATCGGCCTGCTCGAGACGCTGGAGTACCTGGTGCGCGGCGGTCGTCTGTCTGCTGCGGCCGGCGCCGTGGGCACGCTGCTCAACGTAAAGCCCGTGGTGGCTGTCGAGGACGGTCTGATCGTGCAGCTGGGTAAGGCGCGCGGTTCCAAGAACGGCCGCAATCTGCTCAATCAGAAGGTCGAAAAAGCGGGCGGCATCGACTTTTCCATGCCGCTGGCGCTCGGCTATACGGGCCTTTCGGATGCGGTGCTCAAGAAGTATATCGAGGACAGCGCGGCACTTTGGGCTGGCCACACCGAAGGCGAGTTGCCCGTTCACACCATCGGCGCCACCATCGGCACCCACGTAGGCCCCGGCGCCGTCGCCGTAGCCTTCTTCCAGCCCGCCAACTAACCGATCTGCCATAAACCACCACAAAGGGGACAGGCACCTTTGTGGTGGTTTATGCTTTTCCGGGTGGAAGGGAGCGAGCAATGGCGTCTGAGGGCTTTTTTGAACGGGTGTACGAGGTGGTCGAGCAGATCCCCGAGGGGATGGTCGCCACGTATGGTCAGGTGGCGCTGCTTGCCGGTCGTCCACGAAGTGCGCGGTACGTGGGGTATGCCCTGCATAGTAATCCGCGTCCCGGCGAGATTCCCTGTCACCGCGTGGTGTTTGCCGACGGGCACATATGCGAGGGCTTCGCTTTTGGCGGTCCCGATGCTCAACGTGAGCTTTTGCTAGGGGAGGGTGTGGCGTTTAAGGACGACATGCACGTCGACTTGCCCGCCTGTCGCTGGCCAGCAGGGCTCTAGCGCTCTGCCGTGGCCAAAACCACCACAAAGGTGCCTGCCCCCTTTGTGGTGGTTTAGTTTACTTGGGCTAACTTATGGAGAAGCTATGGCGGCGGATATTGATGCTGCAAAGTAAACCACGGTGAACTATATTGGTTTCAGCAACGGAGCAGGCAATAGGCGATGAAAAAGCCTGCCCTGTTGAGTTTGATTCGCATTCCTCCCCTCTGTGCGATTCAACGGTGTACTTCGGGAACAGGCCCGCTGGCAACTAACTGCCAGCGGGCCTGTTCCTGTTTGTCGGGGGAGTGCGATGGACGGAGCCGAAGCGGTCCGCTCCAAAAAAGGCGGACGCCGTAGCGCCCGCCCTATAGCAATCGAAAGCTCAAGTCAGCAGATCGGCCTAGTACACCATACCCATGGCGTCCTGAACCTCGGCCAGGGTCTGCTCGGCGATCTCGTTGGCGCGACGGTTGCCCTCATGCAGGACGTCCTTCACATAGTCCAGATCGTTCTCGTAGCGCTGGCGACGCTCGCGGATAGGTGCGAAGTACTCGTTGACGGCCTCGGTCACGTACTTCTTGAGCTGGCCGGAGCCGCCCATGCCAATCTCCTCGGCAATCTCGACCTCGGAGCGACCGGTGCAGATTGCAGCCGTCGAAAGCAGGCCGGACACACCGGGGCGGTTCTCGGGGTCGAACGTGATCATGCGCTCGGAGTCGGTCTGGCTCTTCTTGATGCGCTTGGCCGTTTCCTCGGCGGTCATCGAAATATTGATGGCGTTGCCGTAGCTCTTGCTCATCTTGCGACCGTCAAGGCCGGGCAGCAGCGGGGTCTCGGACAGCAGCGCCTCGACCTCGGGAAATACCTTGCCGTAGCGGTTGTTAAAGCGGCGGGCGATGGTACGGGTGAGCTCGATGTGCGGCAGCTGGTCGCGGCCGACGGGCACCACATTGCCCTTGCAGAACAGGATGTCGCAGGCCTGGTGCACCGGGTAGGTGAGCAGAAGGCCGGTGAGCTCGTGGCCCGAGGCCTCCATCTCGGCCTTGACCGTGGGGTTGCGCGCCAGCTCGGCCTCGGACACCAGCGACAGGAACGGCAGCATGAGCTGGTTGGCGGCGGGCACGGCGGAGTGCGCGTAGATCATGGTCTTGTCGGGGTCGATACCGCAGGCAAGGTAGTCCATGACCATGTTGTACACGTTGTCCTGGATGTGCTCGGTGGTGTCGCGGTCGGTGATGACCTGGTAGTCGGCGATGAGTACGTTGGTCCTGGCGCCCATGTTCTGCAGCTCCACGCGGCCCTTGAGGGTGCCAAAGTAGTGACCCAGGTGCAGACGGCCGGTGGGGCGGTCGCCGGTAAGCATGGTGAACTTCTCGGGCGTCTTGGCCAGGCCCTCGCGAATGGCGTTGCTCTTTTGCAGCGCGACTTCGTAGCTGTTCTCGTTTGGCATGATTGCTCCTAACGTATGTTCATGGGTCAAGATGATAACGCGTTTATTGGAGGGGCGGGGCGTAAGTAGGCGAGGGGCGGGAGAGGGGTGGCTTGTGCGATGGGCACGGCGCGGCCGCGCTTGGCCAACGGTGCCTTGGCACATCCTCGGCAGCTTGCCCTAGAGCTTGTGGTGGCGCTCTTCCTTACGTTCCTCAGCTGCCTGCTCCTCCTGCTTAAAGGCGGGGTCGTCGGGGGTGACCAGTTCGTCCTCGTGCGTGCGCTTGTTGTAATGGTGGCGCAGCACGGGTTCAAACAGGTGCAGGTGCTTGGCAAAGGCCGCCGAGCCAATGGCAAGCACGGTAAAGATGAGCACGCGCATGGGCACCTCGACCTGATTGATGGCGGCGGCGCCGGCCGAAAGCATAATGCACCAGGCATAGATGAGCAGCACAGCCTGTTTTTGGTTGTAGCCTTCTTGGATCAGGCGGTGGTGGATGTGGCCCTTGTCGGCCTGCCCGATGCTAATGTGGGCGCGCTTGCGGCGCACGATGGCGCTAAACGTGTCGATGATAGGCACGCCGGCAACGATGAGCGGGATGATAAGCGAGGTGAGTGCGGCGGTGCGGCTCACGTTGAGCAGCGAGATGGAGCCCAGCGCAAAGCCCAGCAGCAGCGACCCCGAGTCGCCCAAGAAGATGCTTGCGGGGTTGAAGTTGTAGTGCAAAAAGGCTAGACAGGCGCCAAAGAGCGCAATAGAGAGCGCGGCGGCGTCGATGCGGCCCGAGAGCACGGCCATTGAGAACATGGTGAATGACGCGATGCCGCAGATGCCCGTGGCCAAGCCGTCGAGGCCGTCGATGAGGTTAATGATGTTGGTGAATGCCACCAGATAGATCACGGTGATGGGGTAGGCGAGCCATCCGAGCATGATCTCGCCGGGGGCAAACGGGTTGACGATGACGCCGATTTTTAGGCCGCCGATACAGGCGATAAGCGCGGCGAGGACTTGTCCGGCCAGCTTTTGCTTGGGCGTGAGCTGGAAGACGTCGTCGATAGCGCCGGTCGCAAAGATGACGGTAAAGGAGAGCGCCAGCATGGGATAGCTAATGTGAAGGCGCGGGTGCGGCACCAGGACGGGTGGCCAGCCTAGGTACCAGGTGCCTAGGATTTGCACAATGCAGGCAACGACCAGGCCCAAAAACACCGCCGCTCCGCCCAAACGTGGGATGGGCTTGGTGTTGATGCGGCGCTTAGAAGGATAGTCGACGGCATCGAGCTTAATTGCCAAGCGCTTGACCAGGGGCACCGCGAGGAAGGTCGTGATAAAGGCCGCCGCTGCCACGCATAGGTACGGTATGTAGCTCGGGGATGAAGCCATGAATCTAAAAACCGCCAAGCGTCGAAGGAAAAGGTCAGAAGAACGCCATGCGCAAAGGGCATAGCCGAACCATAATACTCGACCAAGGGGGGTGCATGGAATTGCACGCAGCGATAATCACGCGCTTACCAGATATTGGGATGTTGTCGATAGCTTGTCGGGATGCCGGCGGGGATTCATATGGACTGTAATGGTGATTTTCGGCAAAAGAAAACCACCCCCCACGTTACGAAAATGAACCCACCTAAAACAGGTGGGTGCCCTCATCGACTGTTCCAGCGTCCTTAACAACGAAGGATACCTGTACTAGGTACGACTGTGTGGGCTCCCTAAATAAACGCGACGGTTCACCCAGTTGCTCCGCGGGGGGCGGAATACCTACATCATAAAGCGGCACTTTATCGATTCCAGTCTTGACATTACAAAAATCGTGTCGGACGATTACGGCGCCTTAGGCTTGGAGCCGTCTGCGCGGTCCGGGCCTTAATGTTTGAGCTGCTGAATCGTTGTTTTGGAGCATGTTTTTATGCCGACGTCGTTGACCGAACTTTTTTCGCCCGCCTGCCATTTGTGTCCGCGCCGTTGCGGTGCGGCGCGTGATGAGGGTGCGCGTGGCGTATGCGGTGCCGACGACACGCTTAAGGTCGCTCGCGCGGCGCTTCATATGTGGGAGGAGCCGCCTATCTCGGGCGAAGCCGGTTCGGGCACGATCTTCTTTAGCGGCTGCTCGCTTAAATGTATCTACTGCCAGAATCACGAGATCTCGACCGGCAATTTTGGGCTTGAGATTTCGCCTGAGCGCCTGGTCGAGATTATGCTGGAACTGCAGGACCAGGGTGCCAACAACATCAATTTGGTGACGGCGACGCACTATGCGCACCTATTGCCTGCCGCGATTGTCGCAGCGCGGGAGCGCGGGCTGGACATCCCGATTGTCTACAACACGAGTGGTTACGAGCGCGCGAGTGCCGTGGCGGCGCTGGGCGACCTGGTCGATGTGTGGCTCACCGACTTTAAATATGCCGATGCTGGGCTTGCGCAGTCGCTTTCTCATATTAAGGATTACCCGCGCGTGGCCGTGTCGGGCCTGGCACAGATGGCGTGCGAGATCGAGCGCCGCGGGGGAGAGCTGGTGGACGAGGACGGGCTCATGAAGCGCGGCATCATCGTGCGCCACCTGGTGCTGCCGGGGCATGCGGACGATTCGTGCCGCGTTCTGGACCTGGTGTGGCAGACGGTGGGCGACGTGCCGATCTCGGTCATGAACCAGTACACGCCCAATGCCCTCATGCGCGAGCAGGGCGGCGATCTGGCGCGTGCCGTGACGCGCGAGGAGTACGAGCAGGTGCTCGACCATGCCGATGACTTGGGCTTTACGACGATGTTCTGGCAAGAGGGCGGCGCTGTAGATGAGAGCTTCACCCCGGCCTTCGACACCACCGGCGTCCTTACCAGCGCAAAGTAGCACGTTCGCCGATGATTTTTCTGGGACGGGGATTAAAAAATCATCGAGAGGATCGCCTGTTCGAAAAGTTGTCAAAATAGCCGCGCCCCAAAAAGACTGGTTATTGGGCGTTGACAGTTGGCGAGCCGTAGGTAAAATATCGACTTGTCCTGGGGACGTAGCTCAGTTGGGAGAGCGCTGCCGTCGCATGGCAGAGGCCGAGGGTTCGACTCCCTTCGTCTCCACCCTTGGATTTGATAAGCCGCTGACATTGTGTCGGCGGCTTTTTTTAAAAGAAAGGGCTATACCATGGCCGAGCTTGAGTCCCAACCATTGTCCGACGAGGAGCGCGCCGAGTTGGAAGAGCTCCGCGCTGAGAAGGCCCGCCGCGAGGCTCGGGAAGAGGCCCGTCGCGAGCGTGAGGAGCTGACTGCCCTGCGTGCCGAGCGTGCGAAGGCCGAGGAGGCCGCCTCGAACGCCGCATCCGAGCGCAAGCCCGCGCCCGCACCCAAGCCCGCTGCTGCGAAGCCTGCACCTGCCGCGCCCAAACCTCAGCCTAAAAAGGCCGCTCGTCTTAAGTCCGTCGAGCCCAAGCCGAGCCGTGACGAGATGACCTTTGCCCAGTGCATGGTTACCTCCAAGGAACCTACGGGCGAGAACGAGATCCCTGGCATGGCGCCGGCTCAAAAAATCATCATTGTCCTTGCCCTCATCGCGTTTGTCATCTTTATGGGCTACACGATCCTGACCAGCATGGGCCTGCTCTAACCGATTTGCATCGGGCGTCATGTCCGCATGCTCTGCTCTCGTCCAGCCCTCAAATTCTGCACCACACATCCGAAAGGTCGCCCCATGGCTTTGACCGACATCTCGCATCCCACCGACATTGCAATGCTCACCGATCTGTACGAGCTCACTATGGCCCAGGGCCTGTGGGAGAGCGGCAAGGCCAATGAGCAGGGTTGTTTTACCGCGTTTTACCGCGACCATCCCTTTGGCAGCGCTTATGCCGTCATGTGCGGCACCGCCGAGTTGCCCGAGCTGGTCGAGAACCTGCGCTTTACGCCCGAGGATATCGACTACCTCGCATCGCTTGAGGCCCCGGCCGGCGGCGCGATGTTCAAGTCCGCATTCCTCGACTACCTGCGCGATTTTCGTGCGCATGTAAATATCGACGCCGTGCCCGAGGGCGAGCTCGTCTTTCCGCGCGAGCCCATGGTGCGCGTCACCGGTCCTGCGCTCGAGTGCCAGCTGCTCGAGACGGCGCTGCTCAACATCGTCGGGTTCCAAACGCTTGTCGCCACCAAGACGGCGCGCGTGGTGCTCGCCGCCGACGGTCGCCCTGTGGCGGAGTTTGGCCTGCGCCGAGCCCAGGGTCCCGATGGCGGCCTGGCCGTTGCGCGCGCGAGCTACGTTGCCGGCTGCTCCTCTACGTCCAATGTGCTCGCCGGCCGCCGCTACGGTATTCCCGTCTTTGGCACGCATGCGCACAGCTGGGTGATGAGCTTCGATTCCGAGCTCGAGGCCTTCCGTGCCTTTGCCAAATCGAGCCCCAAGAACTGCACGCTGCTCATCGACACCTATGACGTGCGCGAGGGCTGCGAACATGCCATTACGGTTGCCAAGGAGATGGAAGCGGTGGGCGAGCGCCTGTCGGCCATTCGCATCGACTCCGGCGACCTCGCCAAGCTCTCCAAGTATGTTCGCGGCCGTTTTGATGCCGAGGGCCTGCCCTATGTGGGGATCTCGGTTTCCAACGATCTGGATGAGTACACGATTCAGTCGCTGCTCGACCAGGGCGCGCCCATCGACAGCTTTGGCGTGGGTACCAAGCTTGCGACCTGCTATGACCAGCCGGCGCTGGGCGGCGTGTACAAGCTTTCCGCCCGCCGTGCGAGCGAGGCAGATCCATGGACGCCGGTGGTCAAGCTCTCCGAGCAGCCCTACAAGCGCACGATCCCGGGCGTGCAACGCGTGCGTCGTTATTACGACGGTTTTGGCGGCCCGGTTTGCGACATGATTTACGACGAGGGCCATCTGGCGGGGGAGGGCGCCGCGCGCGGCAATACCCTCGTGGCCGTGAATGATGCCGCCCTGGTGACCGACGTGTCCGAACTTGAGTATCGCGAGCTGCTGGTGCCGATCGTGCGCGATGGCAGTGCGGTGGCTCCGCGTGAGAGCATCCAGGACGCGCGCGAGCGCTGTGCTTGGGCGCTCGATCATCTGGACGCAGCTTTCAAGCGCTTTCTGTACCCGCAGACCTATGTGGTGGGCATGGAGCAGGGCCTGGCTCAGGTGCGCGACGAGCTCGTGCGCAAGAACATGGCCGCGGCCTCGGCTTTCCCCTGGGCAAAATGATCCGCATGCGACGGAGGAAAACGTATCATTTTCTCGCTCGCCCGTTCGCCCGTTCGCTGAACAGTCGATTGGTTTGACGTATGACGACTTCTTATAAAACGATGGTGGTAAAGATCGGTTCGTCCACGGTGGTGGGCGCCGACGGCAAGGTCAACCGCGCCTTTATCGGCGGGCTTGCCGATCAGGCCGCAGCGCTGCGCAAGCTCGGCTGGCGTCTGGTCGTGGTGAGCTCGGGCGCTATCGCCTGTGGCTATCCCGTGCTGGGCTTCGACCGTAAGCCGGTCGGCGACCTGCCGAGCCTGCAGGCCTGCGCTTCGGCCGGCCAGTGCATTATCTCGTCGGCCTACGACGAGGAGTTTCATGCGCGCGACCTGCTCACCTCGCTCGTGCTGCTCACGCGTCACGACACGGCGCGCCGTACGTCCTACCTGCACGCGCGCGACGCCCTGCTGCGCCTGGTGAAGCTTGGCGTGGTGCCGGTCGTCAACGAGAACGATACCGTTACCGTCGATGAGATCAAGTTCGGCGACAACGACACACTGGCGGCGCTTGTGAGCTGCCTGGTTTCTGCCGATCTGTGCGTGACGCTCTCGGACATCGATGGCCTCTATACTGCCAATCCGCATGAGGACCCCACGGCCGAGTTTGTTCCTGTCGTGCATAAGATCGATGCCAAGATTATTGCCTCGGCGGGCGATTCTTCCACATCGGTGGGCACGGGCGGCATGATTACCAAGATTCGCGCGAGCCGCATCCTGATGACGGCGGGCATTCAGAGCGTGATTTGCTCGGGCGAGGAGCCCGATGCGCTCGTGCGCCTCGCCCGCGGCGAGAGCGTGGGCACGCTGTTCGATCCGCCGGCGGAGCGTCTGGACATCGCACCCCGCAAGCTGTGGATCGCACTGGGCGACAAGGCGCATGGCTCGGTGACGGTCGATGATGGTGCTGCGAAGGCGCTGGTCAGCCGTGGCTCTTCCCTGCTTGCGGTGGGTATTCGCGAGGTCGATGGCCAGTTTGCCGAGGGCGATGTGCTCGACGTGTGCGACCCGAGCGGTATGGTTGTCGCCCGCGGTATCGCCGAGGCCGATTCGGACGTGCTGGAACTTGCTGCCGGTCGCCGCCAGGACCAGATCGCCAGCAACCGCCTGCTCGCTAACCTGGCCGAGAAGCCGGCGATACACAGGGATAACTTGATCGTATTTGCATAAAGAAAGACAGCGCTGCGGATCGTTTCCCGCAGCGCTGTCTTTCTCGTGCCGGCACCTGGGGACGTTTCTTTTGTGCCGGCAGGTGGGGACACTCCTTTGCTAGAAGATTCGGCGCAGGTCTCCGCGGTTGAGGGCCTCGTCGAAGAGGTGCTTGAATACCACGCTGCCGTGCAGGCCGTCGTGCTCGAACTCGTTGGTCACCCAGGCATGCGAGTTGCCCACGCGGCTGAGCGTATCAAGCTGCAGGCCCGAATCCACGTACATGTCGTCGAAATACACCGCGGCCTGCAGGGGCACCTCGTTGCACGCCAGTCGCTGCGGGTCGTAGATCTTGTCCCAGCTGGTGTCTTCCATCAGCAGGTCCATGGCGGGCTTGAAGGGCTTGAGCTCGGGCATCTGCTCGAACATCCACGGGAACATGGCCTCGCCGGTAAACATGAGCGGGCGCGCGAGTGTGTCGAACTCGGCACGATGGGCCTTCTCCTCTGCTGCGGCCCAGCGAATGGGCATGGTGTCGCCGTCGGCGTAGATAAACTCCTGCAGTGTCCAGTACAGCGGGTTCGTGCGTGTGTTGGTGCGCTCGAAGGCGCGCATCAAAAAGCTGTCGGATACCGAGGAGCCGCAGCTCAGCGTACCGTCGTCAGTAACAAAAGCGTGATCGATAGTCCAATGCATGCGCTCAAAGCTCGGCTTCATGCCAAAGTCGCTGCCCATGAGCTGTAGGCGCTCGACCGTCATCGGCGAGCCGTCGGGCAGCACGGGCTTCTGTGCCTCGAGCGCATCGGCCAGGGCTGCCACGCGCTCGACGTCGGCGGGGTAGCGGTCGTAATACTGCTGCGTCTTGGCGGCCATGCGCGGGAAGGTGTGCGCGTAGACCTCGCTGGCGCTCGCCGGCACGTGGGGGATGCCGCCGCAGGTAAAGCTCGCCGCCACGCCCTCGGGGAAGAGCGACAGATAACTCAACGTCAAAAAGCCGCCGTAGCTCTGGCCGAGCGTGACCCAGGGCTTGCCGCCAAAGCCCACCAGACGCAGGTACTCAAAATCGCGCACGATGGAGCTGGCGAGGTGGCGCTTGAGGAAGTCGGCCTGCGAGCGTGCTGTATCGGCGCCGGCGGCCGTTGCGCGATCGCCCAGTGCCTTGATCGTGCGTCCGTCCACGCAGCTACTGCGTCCGGTGCCGCGCTGGTCGGGAAGGACCACGCGGAAGTGCTTGACGGCCTCCTCGATCCAGCCGTCGCTTGTAGGCGACAGCGGACGCGGGCTCTCGCCGCCGGGGCCGCCCTGCAAAAACAGGAGCAGCGGCAGATCGTCGTTGATGCGGTCAGGCGCGCAAACCACGCGGTAGAAGAGCTTGATGCTCTCGGGCGCGCCGGCGATTGGTGCCGGCATAGCGCCGCGGCGCATGGTGCTGCCGACGGCCAGGAGCATCGGCTCCAGGCCGCGCCAGTCAAGGGGGACGTCGATGCTGTGGTCCTCGACATAAAGGCCGGGGACGTGGTACGAAGTGATGAGGGCCATGTGAGTCTTCCGTTCGTTGCGGTGTTTCGGGTTGACCAATTCTACCGCCGCGGGCGAGGCCATGCGCAAATCGGCTACCATGGTTGCAAACTTCTAGGAGAAAGGGCCGCCCATGTCGGTCGATATAGCCACGTATGTCCACGATCTTGCCGTTGCCGCCAAGGCAGCGTCGGCCTCGCTTGCCACGGCGAGCGATGAGCAGCGTCAGGAGGCCGTGCGCGCCATGGCCGCAGCACTGCGCAACGGTGTTGACTCCATCGTCGCCGCTAACGAGCTCGATATGTCCGCCGCACGCGATGCGGGCACTTCGGCCGGTCTGCTCGACCGTCTGCTGCTGACGCCTGAGCGCGTCGAGGGCATGGCCGCCGGCCTGGAAAAGCTCGCCGAGCTGCCCGATCCCGTCGGCCGCGTGCTCGACCACCGCGTGCTTGCGAGCGGTGTGGACCTGACCCGCGTGAGCGTGCCGTTGGGCCTGGTCGCCATGGTCTACGAGGCGCGCCCCAACGTGACGGCCGACGCCGCAGGCATCTGCATCCGTACCGGCAACGCCTGCATTCTACGCGGCGGCTCGCTGGCCTATCACTCGTGTGCCATGATCGCCGAGCTGCTGGCCGATGCGCTCGAGGCCAAGGGCTTCCCGCGCGAGGCCGTGTCGATGATCGAGTCCACCGACCGCGAGGCCACCGGCGAGCTCATGAAGCTCCGCGGTATTGTCGACGTACTCATTCCGCGCGGAGGTGCAGGCCTGATCCAGCGCTGCGTGCGCGAGTCGCTTGTGCCGGTGATCGAGACGGGCACGGGCAACTGCCACATCTACGTGCATGAATCCGCCGACTTTGATAAGGCGCTCAACATTATCGTTAATGCCAAGACCCAGCGCGTAGGCGTGTGCAATGCCGCCGAGTCGCTGCTGGTCGACCGTGCTGTGGCCGATGCGTTTTTGCCCGCGGTCGTGACCGTGCTGCATGACCACAGCGTGCTCATTCACGGCGACGAGGCAACCTGCGCCGCATGCGCCGATGCCGGGCTTGCCGAGGGTGATGACTACGTTGCCGCGACTGAGGAGGACTGGGGTCGCGAGTATCTGGCGCTCGAGATGAGCGTGAAGGTCGTGGCGAGCGAGGACGAGGCCATCGCACACATCAACCGCTACGGCACGATGCACTCCGAGGCCATCGTTGCCGAGGACACGGATGCTTGCGAGCGCTTCCTGGATGCGGTCGATGCCTCGGCCGTGTACGCCAACGCCAGCACGCGCTTCACCGACGGCGGCGAGTTTGGCCTGGGCGCCGAGATCGGCATCTCGACCCAAAAACTCCACGCCCGTGGCCCCTTTGCCGCCGAGGCCCTCACCACCTACAAATACAAGCTCCGCGGCACCGGCCAGGTCCGCCCCTAAACCCCTCGTAAACGAAAACCACCACAAAGGTGCCTGTCCCCTTCGTGGTGGTTTTAGGTGGCGTGGGCGGTTAGGCCTGGAAGGTATCGCGGTCGGGGGCGAAGGACTGCATGGCCGCGATGGTGCGGTCAAAGAGCTCGGGGAGCTCCCAGCCCAACATCTCGGCGCCCTGCGAAATCACGTCGCGCGAGCAGCCGGCGGCAAAGCACTTGTCCTTGAACTTCTTCTTGAGCGACTTGGTCGTAAAGTCCATAACGCTCTTGCTCGGGCGCATGATGACTGCAGCGCCGATCAGGCCGGTGAGCTCATCGCAGGCAAACAGGATCTTTTCCATCTGCAGCTCGGGCTTGGGCAGCGAGGTGTTGAAGTCGGACGTGTGCGTCTGGATGGCGCGAATGAGCTCTGGAGACGCACCTTCGCCCTTAAGAATCTCGGCAGCATAGATGGTGTGGTTCATGGGGTCGTCCTCATGCTCCTCCCAATCCAGGTCGTGCAGCAGACCGACGATGCCCCAAAACTCCTCGTTCTCGGGGTCGAACTCGCGCGCAAAGTAGCGCATAGTGCCCTCGACCGTCTCGCCATGGGTGATATGGAACGGGTCCTTGTTGTGCTCGTTGAGCAGTTCGAACGCGCGGTCGCGGGTGATTCCGGCGGTAAGCGGCTCTGCCATAGGAGACTCCTTGTGCTCGTGGGTATCGATAAGAATGAATACTACTAGAACAAGAAAACCACCACAAAGGTGTCTGTCCCCTTTGTGGTGGTTTTGGCGCGGTTGGGTTAGTTGAGGGCGGCTTGGGCTAGGCGGGCTTCGGCGGCCTCCTCGGTGACGCCCAAGGCCACGGCGAACTCCTCGATGGAGCGGCGCTTGGCTTCCTTGAGTACGCGCATGTAGTAGGAGCTGGGCTTTTTATCAGCTTCCTCGGCCTGGCGAATGCGGTACATCATGGTCTTTGCCACGCGGACCGTCTCGGGCGCGCCCAGCTTGAGCTGCTGCTTAAAGTGCGTCTCCTCAAGCGAGCTGTTGCGCTCGGTAAAGGTGTCGCACTCCAGCTCGTCATAGTGGCTCAGCAGGTGCTCGGCATCTTGCTGCGAGATGGCGGCGTGCAAACGGTCGGCCTGCGCCACGGGGTACATGAGGATCGTCTGCGCATGTCCCTGCTTGGTCTCGAGCAGCAGCATGGGCTGCGGTGTGTCGTCCCTAAAACCGACGACGGTGCAGACTCCCTGGCCCGGATGAATGACGTGTTGACCGATTGAGAACATGCTACCTCCAACTTATACGAATTTACGTATGTCTAGAATAACACGCTGACGTGCGCAAACCCTTACTTTATGCAGGAAAAGCACACAACTCTGATAGGTAAGAGTATTCGATAACAGACGCAGCTCATTCACACCTTTATGCATTTTCAACGCCTGCATAATCTGCAGGCAGACCGGCATCTTTGAGTGACTCCATACAAGCTGTAGTCAATTTTGTGCATATGCAATATCGATTGGCTTTACCCTGCGACAGTGCCCGTCGCTTGTGATAGAGTGCTACAAACTCTGGCTTTTGCCCTACGAGTGACCAAGAGCTCGGGGGCTTTAACACAAGGAGGATCTATGCCCGAGAAGATTGAAGAGCTGGTACGCGCTGCGCTTGCTGCGGCCCAGGAGACCGGCGACCTTTCCGCATTTGAACTTGACGATTGCGCTATCGAGCGACCGGCTGACACTTCTCATGGCGAGTGGACCTCTACCATGGCCCTGAAGTCCGCCAAGCTGGCCCACTGCGCCCCGCGCAAGATCGCCGAGGCCATCGTTGCCCATATGCCCGAGGACCCCGCGATCGAGAAGGTCGAGATCGCAGGCCCCGGCTTCATCAACTTCTACCTCTCCGTTGCCGTCAAGAATGCCATCTTTGGCGAGGCTCGCGAGAAGGGTATGGACTTCGCTAAGTCCAACGTCGGTGGTGGCCTGAAGACCCAGGTCGAGTTCGTTTCCGCCAACCCCGTCGGCCCCATGCACATCGGCCACGGCCGCTGGGCCGCGCTGGGCGACTCGCTCTGCCGTGTTATGGACCACGCCGGTTACGACATCCAGCGTGAGTTCTACATCAACGACCACGGCTCTCAGATGAACACCTTCGGCAACTCCATCAGCACGCGCTATATGCAGCTTGCCGACATCATCGCCAAGCAGGGCGTGGATATCGACGAGGCTCACAAGCTGCTGATCGCCGACCGCGACGCTTTCGTTGCCGACGAGAACGACGAGCATCCCGAGACCCATCCGTACCAGGATAACTTTGCCGAGACCCTGGGCAAGGACTCCTACGGCGGCGACTACATCATCGACGAGGCCGCCGAGTTCTGGCGCACCGACGGCGATAAGTGGGTCAACGCCGATCCGCAGGAGCGCATGGAGGGCTTCCGCGAGCGCGGCTATGTAAAGATGGTCGACAACATGCGCGACCTTTGCCATGCCGTTAACTGCGACTTCGATCGTTGGTTCTCCGAGCGCTCGCTGTATGTGAAGGACACCGAGGGCGAGACCGCCGGCACCTCCGCCGTCGACCGCGCTTTTGAGAAGCTCGACAAGATGGGCTACCTCTACACCAAGGACGGCGCCCTGTGGTTCCGCTCCACCGACCTGGGCGATGACAAGGACCGCGTCCTGATCAAGTCCGACGGCGAGTACACCTACTTCGCCTCCGACGTTGCCTATCACTGGGATAAGTTCCAGCGCGTCGACCACGTCATCGACATCTGGGGCGCCGACCACCACGGCTACATCGAGCGCGTCCGCTGCGTCTGCGACGCTCTTGGCTATCCCGGCAAGTTCGAGGTTCTGCTGGGCCAGCTCGTCAACCTGCTGCGCAACGGCAAGCCCGTCCGTATGTCCAAGCGCAAGGGCACCATGGTGACCCTGCAGGAGCTCGTCGACGAGGTCGGCTCCGATGCCGCTCGCTACACGCTCATCTCCAAGAGCTCCAACCAGATGGTCGACTTCGATATTGAGGCCGTTAAGAAACGCGACAACTCCAACCCGGTGTACTACGTGCAGTACGCTCACGCCCGTGTGTGCTCCATCCTGCGCCGTGCCGCTGACGTTACGCCCGAGCAGGCTGACGAGATGGGCATGAAGGCCGTCGCCGCCAAGGCCATCGGTGAGAACGTCGATTACTCGCTGCTGACCGACCCGACCGAGCTCGCCCTTTCGCGTAAGCTCAACGAGCTCACCGACCTCATCGCCAGCTGCGCTCGCGACCGCGCCCCGTTCCGTCTGACGCACTTTGCTGAGGAACTCGCCGGCGACTTCCACAGCTTCTACGCTGCCTGCCAGGTTCTGCCGAGCGAGGGCCGTCCCGTCGACCCCGAGCTTTCGCGTGCCCGTCTGGCCGCTTGCGACGCCGTCCGCGTGACGCTCGCCCTGGTGCTCACCCTTGTTGGCGTTTCCGCGCCCGAGCAGATGTAATCTGCGAGTCATTTGACCGTACAGACTTGGTTTAACTAAGCCTTGAAAGCCCGATCTCCCACGGAGGTCGGGCTTTTTGCAAACGCCGACGTATTGACGAATTTGGAACTGCTGGAAATACGAAACTATGCCGGTTTACTACGATGAAATGAGAAATTCCAACCACGCCGGCTTTTCGCAAAAAGTGCAAGGCATCTACCTGCACTGATAATTGTTCTCGGGGGAAGCGGGCACTGCGGGGCGCGGCAACGGCGCGCGATTTCCGCGTCGC
>NZ_JBDMHB010000011.1:0-49987 GCF_039752955.1 Collinsella aerofaciens | reverse complement strand
GATATACGCCGTGATGCGCGACCGGGTGCCCTACCGGGAGTAGCCCCGACGGTTGACAAAACTATAGGAACACCCAATGACTAGGCGGGGAAGGCGTGCGACAATGGTGGGCGTTGTGTTGTTCGCGCTAAGGAGTTGCCATGTTGTTGTGCCCCGTTTGCCATGAGCCGCTGGTGGATGACGAACGCGGTGCTGCATGCGCGGGCGGACACCGGTTTGACCGTGCGCGCGAGGGCTATCTATATCTATTGCGCTCGTCCAAGAGCGGCGACTCCATGGGCGATCCCAAGTCGCAGGCACGCAGCCGTCGCGACTTTCTGAACCGCGGTTACTATGCGCCGTTGCGCGATGCGATGGTCGAGCTGGTGCGCGAGCGGGTGTCTGGACGTGCCGCGTCTACGAACTGCCCCATGACGTTGCTCGATATTTGCTGTGGCGAGGGCTACTACACCAGCGCCATGGGTGCGGTGCCGGGCGTGGATGCTTACGGCTTTGACCTGGGCAAAGAGATGGTGCGCCTTGCCGCCAAGCGCGGCGATGCGACCTACTTCGTGGCCAACATGAAGGACATCCCCGTGGCCGATGGCACCTTCGATATGGTGACCGAGCTCTTCGCTCCCTTTAACGAGCGCGAATTTGCCCGCGTGCTGGCTCCAGAGGGCTCACTCTATACCGTGGTGCCGGGTGCCCGTCATCTCTTTGGGCTCAAGGAGGTGCTCTACGATACGCCGTACCTTAACGATGAGAAGCTGCCGAAGACCACCGAGCTCGAGTTGGTCGGAACACAGCGGGTGTCTGCGAACATTACGCTCCAGACCCAGGCAGACATCGAGGCGGTGTTCCAGATGACGCCGTACTACTACCGCACACGCCCTGCCGACAAAGAGCGCCTGGCAAATTTGAACACGCTCCAGACCGATATCGACTTCATCATCGCCGAGTACCGCCACTGCTAACCTACCAAAAAGGGACAGGTTTATTTTGGCAGGTTTTATCTGGGCAAACGCAAAGGGCCGACCGCGGAGACGCGCGATCGGCCCTTTTTAGTTGCTTGGCTGCAGAGGTTATGAGAAGCGAGCGCTTACAGGCGGTCCTTGTTCTCGGCCTTAACGGCGTGTGCCTGCTGAACAAAGAACAGGTCGTACACCACGATGACAAAGGCGACGATATTGACGGAGCTGCCGCCGAGCGCGGGAAGCGTGAGTACGGCCTGCGCAATCGTGGCGATTGCGGCAACGATGCCGAGCTTAAACGCGCCATCCACCTGCGAAGGCTTGTTGGCGCCCTTGATGCCCGCAACACCTGCGGCAAGATCGACAACGCCCTTGGCGACCAGCACGACCGCGGCGAGCATGGCGTTCGACCCGTAGGTGGACTCGAGCTTGCCGGTCGCGATACCGGCGATTCCAATGACGAGACTGGCGATGCCCAGAACAAAATAAATCAGGGCAAGGATTTTGAGTGTCTTGCGCGCGGCGCTCATGGCTGGTCCTTTCGATGCGGGCGCGGAGAATCTGTCGCACCCAGGTTGTGGCACATATCGTGAAGCACATTGTAGTTCAACGCGGCGATGCATGCGTTTGAAAGCGTCTCTTGCCTGTACGGTCCAACCTTTCAAAAAGGAAAGCTGGACGTAAGCCAAATCGATGGCAGCCCATGTGCGGCGCTGCGATGATGAGGCCGTAACAAGGAGCTGGTCTCAAGGAGGAGTCATGATGTACGGAGCAGGGCAAATGCGTGAGCCGCAGTCGTTGGGAAGGCGCATGGGTGATTCTGTGATCGCTGCCGTGTGCACGGGATTGATGGCGGTGCTTTGCATTGCGATGCTGTGGGCCATGTCGCATGTGGGACAATAGCGGACGGTTGGGTGCTGGCATAAACGGCACTCGCGTATTCGTTTTGCTTGCTAAGGAGTGCCCATGGGCGTCGTCGATCCCTTTTCTGTTGCTCGGGCCGCGGGGCTTGAGCTGATCGGGAAGTCCGAGGGCCTCACGCTCACCGACGGCACGATGGAGCTGCGTGCCGATTTTGACCGCATGCTTCCGCGGCTCAAGCAGGGCCGTCTGCAGCAAGAGCTGTTGGTAAAGGCTGCGCGCGCAAAAGGCATCGAGTGCCCATGGGCGATTGATGCCACGGCAGGCTTTGGCGAGGATTCGCTGCTGTTGGCGGCCGCGGGCTTTACCGTCGATCTGTATGAGCAGGATTGCGTGATCGCGGCGCTCCTCAAGGATGCCCTGGATCGCGCGGCAGATGATCCGGCGCTTGCGGCTGCCGTGTCGCGCATGCGCTTACATGCGGGCGAGGACAGCATTGCCGGCCTTCGTCATACGGCTGAGCTGATCGGGCGGGGCGAGCTTGCCGCCCCCGACGTGGTATATCTGGATCCCATGTTTCCCGAACGCACCAAGAGCGCGGCGGTGAAAAAGAAGTTCCAACTCTTGCACCATCTGGAGCAGCCGTGCGCCGATGAGGAGACGCTGGTCGAAGCTGCGCTTGCGGCGCGCCCGCGCAAGGTCGTTATCAAGCGGCCGGTGAAGGGGCCGCTGCTTGCCGGCGTTAAGCCGAGCTATCAACTTGCGGGCAAGGCCGTTCGCTACGATGTGTTGGTGCCGCCGCGCCCGTAGCTTGCGTGCGATGGCTGGCGCTCCGTCAATGCCGTGCCGATGCGGCGCCTATTTCCAAGGGTGCGACGTCAAGTGCCAGCCGCCGCAGTATTCGCATTTGTAGCAGGCCAGCCCGCGGCGTCCGCGGTTTTCGCAGTCGGCCATAACTGCCTCGGCCTCGGCGCGCGTGTCGTAACGGTTTTTGCGCTCGCACGATTTGTAGCGCCAGGCTTCATCGCGCTCGGCGTCCAGGGCGTCGCGGCGCTCGTCCTCGCGTGCAAACAGGTCGCTCATATCGCTGCCGGTAGCAGCGCCCAAAAACTCGCTTTTGGCCTTTGACCAGGCGGCTCGCTTTTTGCTTCCCATCTGCATCGCGCCCCTCTCCAAACGTTGGTATCATTGCTCAATCAAAGTGATACCAATAAACGTGAGGTCGCCGCGTGATGATCAGAAAAACCCTCGATACCGACATTCCCGCCGTCATGGCTATCTATGACGCGGCCCGTGCCTTTATGCGCGCGCATGGCAACGCCACGCAGTGGCCCGAGGGCACGCCTTCTGCCGAGCAACTGGCTGCCGATATCGCCGCTGATGGCAGCTATGTGTACGAAGTCGACGGTCGCGTGGTGGCGACGTTTGCCTTTTTACCGGGCCCGGACGAGTGTTATGACGTAATTGAGAACGGGCAATGGCGCAGCGACACTCCGTACGCCGTGCTGCACCGTGTGGCGTCCGACGGCACCATGCACGGTATCACGGCTGCGATGTTTGCCTTTGCCAAGGAACGCGCCAACCACCTGCGTATCGACACACATCAGGATAACCTGCCCATGCAGGGTGCGAGCCTCAAGGCTGGATTTGAGCGTGCCGGCATCGTGTATGTGTCGGACGGTACACCGCGTGTTGCGTTTGACTGGCTGCGCGAGGCATAAGAGCGGGGACGCGTGTCAACAATTCGCGCGAACGAAAATGGCCCCGGGTGGGGCCATTTTCGATTACTACGCTGTTTTGAAAGCCGGCTTTCGCAAGGCGCGAACCTACGAAAATCGCCGCGCGGCAACGCGGGGCGATGAGCTCGGTCGGGGGATAGGGCTCGCTTCGCCCGCCGGCCCGTACATTGTATCATCCAGTGTGGAACGAGGATGCCCGTTGCCGCGTGCGATGGGCTTGCAATAAGAGGAGAGCCATGTCGAAGCAAGCGGTCGTTGGAATCTTGGCGCATGTCGATGCCGGCAAGACCACGTTGGCCGAGGCCATGCTGTTCAACGCGGGTCGTATTCGCAAGCGCGGCCGCGTTGATGATGGCGATTCGCACCTGGACACTGACGCGATCGAGCGCGAGCGCGGCATTACGATCTTCTCGTCGCAGGCCGTACTCGACCACGGCGATACCCACGTCATGCTCGTGGATGCACCGGGGCATGTCGATTTTTCGGCCGAGGCGGAGCGCACATTGCGCGCGCTGGACTACGCGATTTTAGTTGTGGGCGCCAACGACGGCGTGCAAGGGCACACCGAAACCCTGTGGCGCCTGCTTGCACGCTATGACATCCCGACGTTCATCTTCATCAACAAGATCGATTTGGAGAATCCCGGCCGCGATGTTTTGCTGGCACAACTCGGGCAGCGTCTTTCCGAGGGCTGCCTGGATGCCAACGAACTGCTGGCGGGCGGCGCCGTTCAGGAGGACGCTGCTGCGTTGGACGAAGCGGCGCTCGAGGAGTTTTTTGAAGCGGGTGAGCTTTCTGTCGCAACGCTGTCGCGCATGGTTGCCGAACGCAAGCTCTTTCCCTGCTTTGCCGGCTCGGCGCTCAAGGACCAAGGCGTGGACGAGCTGCTGGACGGCATATGCGCGCTGATGCGTGAACAGGCATGGCACCCGGAGTTTGCCGCGCGCGTCTATCGTGTCAGCCGCGGGGATCACGGCGAGCGCTTGGCTTGGGTTAAAGTGACCGGCGGCACGCTGCATGCCAAGCAGATGATTGACGGACGTTCTGGCGCCGAAGCATGGGAGCAGAAGGTCGATCAGGTACGCATCTATAACGGCGAGAAGTATGAGCTTGCCCAAGAAGTTGTTGCTGGCGGTATTTGTGCTGTGACGGGTCTTGCGCACGTTCGCCCAGGGGACGCCCTGGGCGCGGAGCCCGCGGGCGATGCGCCCGTCATCGCTCCGGTCCTCACCTATACGGTGCTTCCGGGCGAACACGATGTCCACGCGGTGTTCAAAGCGCTGACTGAGTTGGCGGACGAAGATCCCATGCTCGGCGTAAGCTGGAACACGCATCTTGAACAAATACATTTGCAGCTCATGGGGGCGGTGCAGCTCGAGGTCGTGCAGCGGGTGTTGGCCGATCGTTTTGGCCTTTCGGTTGCGTTTGAGTCTGGCGGCATTCTCTATAAGGAGACTATTTCGCAGCCGGTCGAGGGCGTGGGCCACTTTGAGCCGCTGCGCCACTATGCCGAGGTGCATCTGCGCCTGGAGCCGTTGGCAGCGGGTTCGGGCGTGCAGTTTGGCACCGTGACCTCGACCGACGAGCTCGATCTTAACTGGCAGCGTTTGGCGCTCACCAACGCCATGGAGCGCGATCATCTGGGCGTGCTGACCGGTTCGCCCATCACCGATGTGCGCATTACGCTCACGGGCGGCCGCGCGCATGCCAAACACACCGAGGGCGGCGATTTTCGCCAGGCCACGTATCGCGCGATTCGCCAGGGACTCATGCAGGCACGTGAGGCCGGCGCGGCGGTGCTGTTGGAGCCGTGGTACCACTTTGAGCTCGAGGTGCCGGGGGAGTGCGTGGGCCGGGCGCTCTCGGATGCCACGCGTATGGGTGCCGAGTACGAGCCACCGGCGATGGCGGGAGACCGGGCGAAGCTTGTGGGTCGCGTGCCGGCATCCGAGGTGCAGGATTACGCGCTGGAGGTGGCTGCCTACACGAGCGGTCGCGGGCATCTGTACCTGGAGTTCGCCGGTTATGCGGCCTGTCATGATGCCGAGCGCGTTATAGAGGCGGCCGCCTATGAGCCCGAGGCCGATCTGCCCAACACGCCCGACTCGGTCTTTTGCTCTCACGGCGCCGGTTACACGGTCAAATGGTACGACGTACCCGCCGCGGCACACGTAAAGGTCGATCCCGCCACCTTCCGCCCCTGGCGTGCAGCAGACGCGGAGTTTTTCGGCCACATGTGACAAAGGGGCAGTTCCTTTTGTTCCATGCTATTGGTATAACTCGGTATAAGTTGGTATAACTATTACCAGGGTTTGCCAATCCGAGGAGGCCGACATGAATCCAAATCCCTTTAAGCCAACGGCAGGCAAGCGGCCTCCGATACTCATCGGTCGCGAGTCGGTCATCGAAGATTTCGAGGAAGGGCTCGATAACGGCGCCGGAGCGCCGGGCAGGCTCATGCTCATTACGGGAAACCGCGGCTGCGGCAAGACAGTTCTCCTGCGGGAGCTGCAACGTCTGGCCAGTGAGCGCGGATGGGCGGTTGTCTCCGATTCCGCTTCGCTTGGCTTATGCGACCGCTTGGCCGACGCGCTTCGCTCGAATAAACCCGTTGTGACGTCAATGGAGCTCGGTCCGTCGTTTGGCCGGATGTCGGTCGAGGCGGCGCGAGCAAAGGGCGAGACGTTGCGAGGGCTGGTCAACGAGCGCCTTAAGAAGCTCGGTCCAGGCAAGGGCATACTGTTTGCGATTGACGAGGCGCAATCGGCGTCTATCGAGGAACTGGCGGCTCTTGCCGTTCTCTATCAGCAGGTGCTCGGAGACCAGGATGCCACGGGCCTGCCCGATAGCGACCAGCGCGGTCTTGCGCTGGCGTTCGCTGGATTGCCCAGTATGGTTGATGACTTGCTCGAAGAGCCGAGCGTGACGTTTTTGCGCCGTGCCCAGCAGCGTACGCTGGGGGCGATTTCTTTGCCCAAGGTGCGCGATTCGTATATCCAGACGGTCAAAGACGCTGGTCTTTACGTTGACGCGGAGACGGCGGACCTTGCGGCACGCAAGAGCATGGGGCATCCCTATATGGTTCAGCTGGTGGGCTATTACATGTGGCGCTCTGCTGTCCGGCGTGGTTCGCAGGTCATCGAAAGGTGCGATGCCGAGGCCGGCCATACGGACGCCGTCTCCGAGTTCTACGAAGCGGTTGACGCGCCCCTGTATTACGGGCTGCGTAGTCCACAGCGCCTTTTTATCGAGGCCATGGCGGTTGACGAGGACAAACCGACTCGTATGGCGGATATCATTGAGCGCTGCGATCGTACTCAGAGCTGGGCGAGTAAATATCGCGCAAGTCTGATTCGCGAGCGCGTCATCGAGGCTGCCGGATATGGCCTCGTCCGGTTTACCGTGCCCATGCTGGGCGCGTACATTCGCGATCGAGTTATATGGCATGAGTAGGGTGATAAAGGTGACGGAACAGAAGATGAGCCCGCAGGCTATCGAGGTACGTGGCGCACGTGTCCATAACCTTAAGGACATCGATATCGATATTCCGCTGGGAAAGCTCGTGGGTATTGCCGGCGTGTCGGGCTCGGGCAAGAGTTCGCTGGCACTGGGAGTTCTTTATGCCGAGGGCTCGCGTCGCTACTTGGAAGCACTCAGCACCTATACTCGCCGTCGCCTGACGCAGGCCGAACACGCCCAGGTGGACGAGGTACTGCACGTGCCGGCGGCGCTCGCATTGCATCAGCGCCCCAGCGTGCCGGGCGTGCGCTCCACCTTTGGCACCATGACCGAGCTCAACAATAGTCTGCGTCTGCTCTTTAGCCGTTGCGCCCATCACGTGTGCCCGCATTGCGGGACGCGCGTGGAACCGAGCCTTAACGTGGCCGCTGGTCTGTCGCTCACGTGCCCTGCGTGCGGTCGCGAGTTCTACGCGCCGAGTGCCGAGGATTTGGCTTTCAATAGCGGCGGTGCGTGCCCTACCTGCGGCGGTACCGGTGTCATGCGCGAGGTGGACGAGACGAGCCTGGTGCCCGATGAGTCAAAGACCATCAACGAGGGCGCAGTACTTCCCTGGGGTACGCTTATGTGGGATCTGATGAAGCAGGTAGCCGGCGAGATGGGCGTGCGTACCGACGTGCCGTTTAACCAGCTCACGCCTCAAGAGCGCGACATCGTGTTCCATGGTCCGGCGGTTAAGAAGCACATTCTCTACGTTCCCAAAAACGGCGAGGGCGCCACGCCGCTCGACTTCACCTATTACAACGCCGTCTATACCGTCGAGAATGCGCTCGCCAAGGTCAAGGACGATAAGGGCTTAAAACGCGTTGCGCGCTTTTTGCGCGAGGGGGCATGCCGTGACTGTGGTGGCACGCGTCTTTCCGAGGCTGCGCGCCAGCCCCAAGTGCGCGGTATCAATCTGGCGCAGGCCGCGGCCATGACGCTGGGCGAGGCGATTGAGTGGATGCGCGGGGTGCCCGCATCCTTGCCGCCCGAGATGCGGCCCATGGCGACGGATATCTGCGATTCGTTTTTGAGCGTGGCCCGTCGTCTGGTCGACCTGGGTCTCGATTACCTTTCACTCGACCGCGCCGGTGCCACACTCTCCACGGGTGAGCGCCAGCGCGTGCAGCTCGCCCGCGTGGTGCGCAACCGGTCGACGGGCGTGCTCTATGTGCTGGACGAGCCCTCGATCGGCTTGCATCCAGCCAATGTCGACGGCTTGGTGGGCGTGATGCGCGATCTGGTGGATGACGGCAACACCGTGGTTGTTGTCGACCACGACACGCGCGTACTGGCGGAAGCCGACTATCTGGTCGAGATGGGCCCCGTTGCCGGAGCAGGCGGCGGCAATGTGATCGCCGCTGGTACGGTAGACGAGGTCGAACAATCGCAAAGCAGCCGCATCGCGCCGTTTTTGCGCGCCGAGCCCAAGCGCTTGCGTCCGCAGGTGACTGACGACGAAATGTTCGACCAGGGCCATATCCGCATGGCGACCGATGCCATCCATACCGTCAAGCCGCTCGAAGTCGATATCCCGCGCGGCCGCCTTGTCGCGGTGACGGGTGTTTCGGGTTCGGGTAAGACGACGTTGGTGCTCGAGACGCTCATCCCGGCGCTTAAGGCGCAGGCAGCTGGCGAGCGTCTGCCGGGGCACGTGCGTTGGGTCGATGCCGAGGGCATTGCGCGTGCCAACCTGATTGACGCCACGCCCATCGGTGCCAACGTGCGCTCGACGGTAGCGACCTATGCCGACATCCATGATGAGCTGCGCCGCGCCTTCGCCCGTACGCCCGAAGCCAAGGCAGCCGGCTACAAGGCGGGTGCCTTTAGCTACAACACTGGCGCCTTGCGCTGCCCTACGTGCGATGGTACGGGATCGATATCGCTCGACGTGCAGTTTTTGCCCGATGTCGAGATCGTCTGCCCGGCATGTCGCGGTTCGCGTTATGCCGACGCGGCTTCGCGTATCCATCGCGAGGGCAAGGATGGAAGCCTACTTACGTTGCCGCAGCTCATGGACATGAGTGTGGACGAGGCCATCGACGCCACGGTGGGACTCAAGAAGGTTCAGACGCGCTTACAGACCTTGCACGACCTGGGCCTGGGTTATCTCACGCTCGGTGAGCCCACGCCGGCGCTTTCGGGCGGTGAGGCACAGCGGCTTAAGCTCGCGAGCGAGATGGGCCGCGTGCAGGACGACGCCGTATTCGTGTTCGACGAGCCCACAATCGGACTACATCCGCTCGATGTCCAAGTGTTGCTGAGTGTGTTCGACGGCCTCGTTGCCAAGGGCGCCACGGTTATCGTGATCGAACACGATCTCGACCTTATCCGCAATGCCGATTACGTGATCGACATGGGCCCGGGTGGTGGCGACGCGGGCGGGCAAATCGTCTGCGCCGGCACGCCGGGCGACATCGCTGCCTGCTCTACAAGCATCACCGGTCGCTACCTATAACCGAATGCGACAAAGGGGCTGCCCCTTTGTCGCATTGACCTCTATTTCACGCATTGAGCCGCGAGATAGTCGCGGAAGAATGGCAATTCAAATGCGACGAGCCCTCGTCCTCGTTCTCCGATGATGCCGGCATCTATCATGCGGCGTCGGTAGCGGGAGACCTGCTGCGGCGAACGCTTAAGGCGCTCGACAAGGTCAGCGGTGGTGGACTCTTCCTCGTCATCGAGCATGGCGATGAGGAATCGCTTGTCCTCTGCAGTGAGTTCCCGATAGGTTGCCGCGAGGATTCGGTCGTCCATCTCGTCGCGCGCGATTTTGATTCCCAGGTCAAAGTCGCGTGACGAGATTTCCTTCGAATCGCTTGTGAGATCCCAGGCACGGTAGCCTACGAGTTGCAATAGGAAGGGAAAACCAGAGATCGAGCGAACGGCTCTATCGATTCCCTCGGCATCTGCCAGGCGATCGTTTTCCTGGATCGTGCGAATCAAGGCCTCGCGTACGTCATAGTCGGCAATGCGACCCAGATGATATTGTTGGGCGCGGCGAAGGAACGAGACCGTCTTGTGGTTCAGCAACGTCGAGACGTTGTTGGGAAGTCCCGCCATGAGCAGCGCGACGCGTTTCCCATCGGTCACAAAGTGCTGATACGTCGCTGCGAGCTGAATCATCTCGTCGAGTGTCGGGTCCATCTCGTCAACCGTGACGAGCAGACCGGTGCCCGCCTCGTTGAGCTGGTCGATGATGTCGCTCATGCGATAACGCCAGGTTGAGGCATCGTGAACGCGATTGACCTCGATGCTGCCGAGCGGTGCAATTCCGAGGCCGGTGACTTCGAAGTTCTTAGACGGGTCGATAAGATGGCCGGCAGCACGTTTCGCCCCGAACTCGATTTCCTCAAGCATTCCCGGGAGCGCGGTCGTCTTTACGGCTATCCAGCCGTGGGATTCCGCCCTTGTCGCGAGCGACGACATGAGAGCGGTTTTACCGGTTCCGCGCGCGCCTGAGAAGATCGAAGTCAATTCCGGGCGCCTGCGCTGGCTCAAGAAGGCACGGTCCAAATCCCGAATAATCTGTTGTCTGCCAGCGAGATGGGCAGGAACCTCACCAAAACTGGGGGTAAACGGGTTCTCGAGATATTTCACAAGGCTCTCCTTTCACACCGCCGTTTAACTTCATTTTATTTTAGTTAATTCTGATTAAAAGCAATGGTTCGTTATTTAGAGCATCAATGTGACAAAGCGACAGTCCCTTTGTCACATTGATGCCAAAACCAGCTTGTCAAGAGCTAGAGGGTTTAAAAATCTGCCATTTCTACCCCGTCCCCTAATGGCGGGTTTGTTACATTCCCGGAAAGCCTGTTTGGCGCAGGGCCTCGTAGAGGACGATGGCGGCGCTGTTGGAGAGGTTGAGTGCACTGATACGGTAGTCGTCCGGGTTGACGAAGTTGCCGCAGATATCCTGCTGAAGGATGGTCTCGTGGCTGTCCTCGGTATGCCCCAGCGATTCCTCGTGGGCTTCCCAAGCCTCGGCGTTATCGAGTGAGTCGCAATCGCGCAGCATCGGGATGCGCTCGCAGCGCTCGGGCGCCGCGGCAAGCAGTGGCTCGGGAATGCCCGAGCTTTCGCTGCCAAAGACTAAATAGTCACCGTCACGGTAGGTGCTCTGTGCATAGGTTCGGCGTGCCTTTTTGGTCAGCAGATGTAGGCGACCATCGGCGGGGGAGAGGTCGTTGCGCGCAAGGAAATCCTTCCAGCCGGCATAGGTCGTCACGTCCAAGTTTTGCCAGTAGCCCAGGCCAGCGCGACGTACTGTCTTGTCGTCGAGCGAAAAGCCCAGCGGCTCCACCAGATGCAGGCGGGCGCCGGCAACCACGCAGGTGCGGCCGATATTGCCCGTATTGGCCGGGATTTCGGGCGCATACAGCACAATGTTGAACATGAATCTCCTTGGCATAGAACGAAAAACCACCACGAAGGGGACAGGCACCTTCGTGGTGGTTTGGCGGTTGCGTAGCGGAAAAACCCGCTTGGATAAACCTAGGCACGGTGCCAGTCGGTCAGGCAGGCATCGAGGGAGGCGATGAGCGCATCCTTGTCCATGTGACGGCCGATGATGCACAGGCTCGTCATGCGGTCGCCCGTCTCGTCGTCCCAAATCTGCATGATTTCGGGGTTCTCGTCGATGATCTTCTGCTTCTCGCCCTCGGGCGCGGAGTCAACGAACAGGCCATTCTCCATCAGGCGCATCTGGTGGCCGGCCTGCTCAAACATGTAGCACATGTCCGGATCGCCGGTCTGCCACAGCGGACCCTTGACGCGGATGACCTCGTCGGGCCACTCCTGCTCAACAAAATCGGTAAATTTCTGCAGGTCAAACGGCTTGCGGCGCGAGTACACAAAGGTCTCGATGTCATACTCGAGCACCTCGGGGTCGTCGTGCTCCTCGGGATGCTCCATGGCCTCGATCCAGGCGGCGGAGTTGTAGGCGCGCATAAAGTCGAAGCGGTCGGTATCGAGCAGCTCCTCCATGGGGACCTCGCCGTTTTGGGCCTCGACGATCACGGCGTCCTTCTGCAGGCTGCGCACGATGGCCTTGAGCTCGGCGATCTGCTCGGGCGTCACGGTATCGGTCTTGTTAAGGATCAGCGTGGAGCAGAACTCGATTTGCTGGATGAGCAGGCTTTCGATGTCGTCCTCGTCGATATCCTCAGCCAGCAGGTCGCGACCGCCGTTGAACTCGTCGTACATGCGGGCGCAGTCGACCACGGCCACGATGTTGTCGAGCGCGAGCTTGGGCTCGCCGCCCACCTTGGCCTCGTCGCAGAAGCTCGAGATGGTGTAGGCGATGGGGATAGGCTCGCAAATACCCGATGCCTCGATGATGATGTAGTCGAACTTGCCCGAATCGGCAATGCCCTGCAGCTGGTTGGCCAGGTCGTCCGAAAGCGTGCAGCAGATGCAGCCGTTGGTGAGCGGGATGAGGTCGTCGGTCTCGGAAAGGCCGCCGTCGGCGATAAGACTGGCGTCGACATTGATCTCGCCGATATCGTTGACGATCACGGCGGCGCGGATGCCGCCGTCGTTAGCGAGGATGTGGTTGAGCAGCGTGGTCTTGCCGGCACCGAGGTATCCGGTAAGCATGATGATCTTCACGGGTTTGTTGGGCATGTGCCCTCCTTTGTTAGACATGGCTTACAGTTGAATCTTATGCCAAACGCCTGCTCTTATACCCACGCGCCGGCAAATAACACAGGCTACTCCCAGGCTCCCCATACATCGGGGCAATAACCGACGGTGGCCTTTTTGCCGTTGCGCACGATGGGTTCGGCTAGAACCTGCTGGTTTTCGAGCAGTTTGTCGAAGCGCTGGCTAGGGGTAAGGTGCTGGATGAGCGCGAGCGTCTCCTCGTCCTTGGCCTTGGGGTTGAGCAGCTTGTCGATGCCGCCGACCGCCTGCATCACGCTCGTGAGCTCGCCCTTGCTCATCTCCTTTTCCCTAAGGTCAATAAACTGCACCTTAATGCGGCGCTCCTTAAAATAGCGCTGGGCCTTCTTGGTATCGAAAGACTTTTTGGTTCCAAAAATCTGGATATTCATGCTCCGCCGCTCTATCGAATGAAGTTGGTCGTTGCTCGATCTGCCTCGGGTGCGTTGATACCGGCGGCCTGTCCTGCCTCGATACAGCGCAGGAGCCAGGCCATGTTTTTGCCGATGTTTCGCATGGTGGCCAGGCCCTCGGCGTCCTGGGTGGCCTCGCCCGGCATGGCACCAAAGACGTTGTTCCAGTACGTGGAGGCCACCACGGGCATCTGGTTGATAGTGAAGTACTTGTTGAGTACATCGAAGGTGGTCGACGTGCCGCCACGGCGGGCGACGGCAACGGCAGCGCCCGGCTTGTGGTCAAAGGCCTTGCTGCCCGCATAGAATGCGCGGTCGAGCGCCGACAGAATGCGACCGCTGGGGTGCGCATAGTAGACGGGGGAGCCAAAGACAAAGCCGTCTGCCTGCTCGGCGGCGGCGATGAGCTCGTTCACCACGTCGTCGTCAAAGGTGCAGCGACCGCCAAGCTTGCCGCACTGACCGCAGCCGATGCAGTCGCGGATGGGCTTGGCGCCCAGTTGGAATACCTCGCTGTCGATGCCCTCGGCTTTAAGTTGCTCGGCGACTTCGGCGAGCGCGCGAGCGGTGTTGCCGTTTGCCTTGGGGCTGCCATTGACCAAAAGAACCTTCATCACAAACTCCCTCTGCTGTTGGTGACTTCTGCAGAGGATTATCGCACGATGGGGGAGGCGGTGCGGGCGTGGTGCTAATCCAGTTTGGTACCTGGCACCTGCACGGCTTTCCCGAGCAACACTTTGAGCTCGTTCAAAATGGAAACGGGCTGTCGGTCGACGGTATCCAGATGAAGCGTGGCCACGCGAAGGGGCGGCTGATATTCAAACGAGCCAAAGAGCACGGGAGAGCCCAGGAATCGTTCGATTTCGTTTGCGAGCTCGTCGATTGCCTCGGGGCCGAGCTCATCGAAAAGCGCCACGAACATTGGTCCCGTCGAGCGGAACAGGCGACCCTTGCCGCGCGAACAATCCATGAGGCAGGCGGCACTTTCGGCGAGCACGCGGTCGCCTGCATCGAATCCAAAGCGGGCATTGACTTCGGCGATATCGTCGACCTTAATGGCAATAAAGCCTGCCTCGCGCGCCACGCGGCGCATCTCTCCAATAGCGTTGACCAGCGCGTGGACATCGCCCAGGCCCGTTACCGAGTCGGTCGTATCTGCCAAGCTTCGGTTGATGATAGTGCCCACATACATGCTGGGCTCGGTATCGGTGCCGTCCAAGCGGTAACCTGTGCAGTCGCAAAGCACGTATTTTCCGGTGGCATCCATTACGCGATACTGCATGTAGTGGAAGTGCCACGTGCCGTTTATCACCATGTCGAGCTCGGCGCGTACGTTGTCGCGGTCCTCGGGATGAACGCGGGCGAGCCACATGTCGAGTGAGTTAAAAGGGTGCTGGGAGGGCAGGTCAAAATCGCGCACGGCGTTAACCGACCATTGCGATTCTCCCGTATCGAGGTTAAGGATGAACGGATAGCGCGTCTCGGAGCTCATGGAGATCGCTTGGAACACCCGGTCGTTGCAGGGAAGCTGATCGACGATTGGGCGTTGCGGCGCGTCATTGTCTTTCGGTTGCTGCACACGATGCATAAGCTTATAGCGATACATCTTGCGATCGGCATCCATCGTCATCTGGCGACGCGTGTCGCCGGCAAGTGGATCGACGCGCGAGCAGCCAAAGCTAAAGCTGGCGATCATGGGCGCCTTGCCACTTGAGCTCGCCTCGATCAGCCCGGCACGTACCCGCTCCAAGCGCTGCTCGAGTTCGGTCTCGTTTGCGGAGAGCGAGATGAGCACAAACTCGTCTCCACCGATGCGGAACAGCATCTCATCGTGCTCCATGGTTTCGGAGAGCGTGCGGCAGATGCTCAGAATATAGCGATTGCCTTCGGCGTGGCCAAACCTATCATTGCAATGTTTGAGATGGTCGATGTCAATATAGGCGCAGGTGAAGGGGTCACCTTTGTGCCAGAGCTGCTCGACGTGACGGTCGAGTCCGCCGCGGTTGCCCAAGTTGGTGAGCGGGTCGATATAGGCGTTGCTCTCAAGCAGCCGGCGCTCTTGTTGCAGGATGGCATGCGTCTTTTGCAGTTGCTCGCCAACGGCGCGCAGCTCAGCAGGCAGCGCGGCAACATCGAGTTCGGCGGTCGAGATGCCATTCGCAAGTCGCTGAAGATAGGCAATAATCGATTGCTCACCCAGGCGATATGACTCGTTCATGATGGATAACCTCCTTGGGCGGAACAACGGTTTGTATCATATCCCCAATTCGGTTTGAATTGGGGTAATAAGTTAGCTAATGGAGACAAATGCCCCCTTCGACGGTGGCGTTTTGCGCGCGAGCGTATCAGTTGTTATTGCCACCATCGAGCAATGCCTCAAAATCCTTCGCCGGCATGGGGCGGTAGTAGAGGAAGCCCTGAGCGTAGCGGGCACCCATGTGGCGTAGCATGTTCGCCTGCTCATCTGTCTCGACGCCTTCGATTACAATGGGCAGATGGAGCGACTGCGCCATCTCGAGCATCGATGACACGATCTGCGCGCTGCGGCCTTGATCGCGGTCGGTGGGCACAAAGGTGCGGTCGAGCTTGATGACGTCGACGTTGACGTTCTTGAGCATCGCGAGCGTGGACTGACCGGTGCCAAAATCGTCCATATAGGTCGAGAAGCCGCGGGTGTGCAAGTCGGCTGTCAGTTTGTCCACGGCTTCGGACTCTCCCGTATAAGCCGTCTCGGTGATCTCGATACGCATGAGCTCGGGCGGTAGGTTGTATTGGGCGGCAAGCGCCCCCATATGCTCGGCAACGTCGCAGGCAAGGATATCCACGCGCGACACATTAAGCGAGACCGGAACCACACGAAGGCCGCGATCGAGACGCACGCGCAGCCACGAGGCGACACCCTGCCAAATGTACTTGTCGAGCGTCACCACAAAGCCGCTTTCCTCGAGTGCGGGGATAAACGTTGCGGGTGAAATGAGAGAGCCGTCCTTGTCAATCCAGCGGGTGAGTGCCTCGGCGCCAATGATCTCGCCGGTTTCCATATCGACCTGGGGCTGCAGGTAGTACGTGATGCGGCCGTTTGAGAGCGCGTACTGGAACTCGGTCAGCGTGCGGTGGAACGCAATCTCGTGTTCATATTCTTCGGGGCGGAAAATGGCAATGCGCTCCTTGAAGTCGTTTTTGGCGCGTCGATTGGTAAACATGGCCTTTGCCTGCGCATCGATGGTGATCTCCTCATTGGAGTCGATGGGGTAAATGCCCATGGACGGCCAAAAACCTACGCCGTCGTTGTGCTTGGCTACAGCCTCGCGCACGCGCGCATAGACACGGTGAACGAAATCGTGCTCAAAGGGTATGAGCAGACAAAAGTCGTCTTGTCCCCAGTATCCCGCGACACCCATGTCGGCGTTCTCGATATCCTTGAGCACCGTGCCCACATCGGCAAGCATACGGTCGCCTTCGGCCTGTCCATACCATTCGTTAAATAGGCGCATGTGGCCCATGTCGACGGTGGCGATACACCAAGCGCCGTCGCGCCTTGCCTTGATGAAGGCATTGGCACGGCGCATAAACTCGCTGGGGCGGTAGAGGCCCGTGAGCGAGTCGATACGTTCGGCGATGGCGCTTTTGCGCTCCGCCTCGGGTATGGGGAGGCTGTCGTTGGGAACAAGCCCGCCGGCCGTGCGAAGGCGACGGTCGAGTTCGCCTAAAACGGCGGTCGCTTGATGGGTTAACTGCTCGTAAAAGGCCGGGACGACAAGGCAGACGGGAGTAATGGTGTCGCCCGCGATTTGAACAGGAGCGAAAACAGCCTCTTTAAGGTGGCGGGTCAGTTGCTCGAATGCCTCATGGTCCAAATCGTTGCTGAGCACGACGAACTGGACGCTTCGTGAACGGAAGACCCGGCTTCTGCCGCGGGTGATCGACAGCATGCGGCCTGCGTATTCGGCAAGCATGTTGTCGACAGCCTCGGCCCCGTAGAGCTCGTTGAGATTCGCCGTGCCACGAATGCGCACCGCTATAAGCCCCGTCTCGCAGCGGTCGCGACGGCAGGCATCGATAGCGTTGACCAGCATGCGCTGCGTTCCGAGGCCTGTGGCGGCGTCGACGGTTTCGGCAAGCGAGTGGTTGACGAGTTCGCCGACATAGAGCGAGGGGACATTTCCGTCGCCGTCGATGCGAAACCCGCGAGCACGGCAGAGAACGTAGTCACCCGCGGCATTGCGCATGCGGTACTGCATGACGCGGCGGTGTTTGGAGCCGTTAAAGATCTGGTTGATGTCGTTGGCGTAGGCCTCGAGGTCATCGGGATGGACGCGCGTCTTCCAGAAATCGCGGCAGCTGTCTATGTGCTCCGAAGGAAGACCGAGATCGCGCAAGGCACCTTGCGACCAAAGGGTGCGGTCCTTGTCCAAGTTCTCGATAAAGAAATAACGGCCCTCGTTGAGCATCGAAAAAGCGTCGAAAATACGATCGCTTATTTCGAAGTCGTCGGCGTGGACTTGCGTAATATTGCGCCGATCGAGGTGCATGGCATGACGTAGCTTGTAGTCGTACATGCGATGGTCGGCATCGAGTGTCATGCGATTGGAGGCTTCGCCCAGGGCGGGGTCGGCGTGTGCCACTCCGTAGCTAAACGAGTGGGGCATCTCGGAATCGTTGTTTTTGAGCAGGATCGTTCGGCAGTGTTCCAGACGTTCGGCGAGGTCGTCCTCGGTCGCTATCGTAGATAGGATGGCAAACTCGTCGCCTCCCAGACGAAATGCCGCCTCGTCTACCTTCATATACAGCTTGAGATAAAGGCTTACCTGCAAGATATAGCGGTTGCCCTCGTCATGGCCAAAGACATCGTTGCAGTGCTTGAGATTGTCGATATCGATGAACGCCATGGTAACGGGAGCGTCCTGCTCCCAGAGCTCCTCGAGGGAACGGGCAAAGCCGCCGCGGTTGCCAAGTCCGGTAAGCTGGTCGGTAAAGGCGGTCCTAATCAGATCATCCTGACGCTCGAGAAGGTCGCGGACGGTCTTTTCGAGCGTTTCGGTGTAATTGCTGACAGTATCCATGTTCTAAGCGGCTTTCTGAAGTCGGGGCGGATTGCGTCGGGCGAGCTCGTCGTGTACACGCGTCGTTGCTCAGCGTTTTGCGTGTATCCAGGCCCCCGCCTTGCTGCGTTGTTGGGTTACTTTGCCGGCTAATGTTCGCTGTTGATAACTGCTGAGTAGTATAAACAACAGTAATAAACAACAGTAATAAACAACAGTAATAAACAACAGTACAAAATTATATAGGGGTGCACATGCTGTGGGTGGCTATTATTCGACAAACGGCAGCGCGACGATGCGATGTCCGATAAAAATGCGACTGAGACGATATATGTTGACGGGTATACTTGTCCCGGTTTTAAACGCAGGAACGGAGATGGTCGCATGGCACAGCCAAATATGACGCGCACGGTGGGGCTGGCGCTCGAGGGAGGCGGCTACCGCGGTATGTATACGGCGGGCGTGCTCGACGTTTGGATGGAGCACGGTTTGACTTGCGACCATATGGTGGGTGTCTCGGCGGGCGCGGCGTTTGGCTACAACTTTAAATCGCGCCAGATCGGCCGTGCCATTCGCTATAACAAGGCCTATTGTGCCGACAAGCGCTATGCGGGTGTAGCAAGCTGGCTGCGGACCGGCGATATGTTCAATGCCGATTTTGCCTATCACGAGGTGCCTATCGAGCGCGATCCCATTGACTTGGAGGCGTATCGCGCCTGTCCCATGCGGTTTACGTGCGTGTGTACTGATATCGAGACGGGCAAGGCCGTCTACCACGACCTGCCCTATGGCGACGAGAGGGATATCGAGTGGATCCGGGCATCGTCGGCGATTCCTGTGGCGACGCGTCCCGTTGCTATTGACGGGCATAAGTATCTGGATGGTGGCGTGGCCGATTCCATTCCCAGCGCTTGGTTGTTTTCACAGGGGTATGACCGCAATATCGTGGTACTCACGCAGCCGGCGGGCTTTGTGAAGCAGCCCAACAGCGTGATGCCCATGCTGCGTCGCGTGTTCCGTCACTACCCGGAGTTTGTCGCAGCGCTTGAGCATCGGCATGAGGTTTACAATACCACTCTCGATGACCTGACACGTCGCGAGGCTGCCGGCGAAATCTTTGTGGTGCGGCCGAGCGAATCGGTGAAGGTGCCGTCGCTATGCCGCGAGCCCGATGAGCTCGAGCGCATCTATCAGATCGGTCGTCGAGATGCGGAGGCGACTTTGCCGGCGTTGGAGGCCTACCTAGCGGGGTAGAGCAAACTGCCGCGGACTCGGCGGAAAGCGCATCCCGGAATGGAGGTCCAAACTGGGATGCGCTTTCCATTGCTAAAGATGTGAGGCTGCGGATCAGCTGCTCGGCTTATGCCTATGCCTGTTGCCAGGTGTCGACGAGCTCCTTGGCGGCGGCGCAGGGGTCGTCAGCACTGCAGACGGCGCTCACCACAAAGAAGCCATCGACGCCGGTGGCCTTGAGCTGCGGCAGGTCGGCCGTCTTGACGCCGCCGCCCACCACGATGGGCACGGGGCTTGCCGCGTGGAGTGCGGCCAGGTCCTCAAAGCTCTTGGTGATGATAGAGCCGTCGGCCGCGCGTCCGCAGTCGCGCTTGGTCTCGGTCTCGTGGAGCGGGCCGATGCCCAGGTAGTCGACCAGGCTCATGTCGGCGGTCTTGACGTACTCGAGCATCTCCTCGCAACGGGCCGAAAGGCCCACAATGGCATCGGGGCCCAGCAGCTTGCGGCAGACCTCGACGGGAATATCGCTCTGGCCCACGTGCACGCCGTCGACGGCAATGCCCTGCTCGCGCGCGGCGAGTACGCAGTCCAGGCGGTCATCGATTAGCAAGGCGACCTGACCGGTCTTGCCAGCCTGTGCGATTGCCTGCGCGGCGTCGCCGGCCAGCGCAATGATCTCGCGGGCGCTTGCCACCTTGGAGCGCACCTGGATGCAGGTAAAGCCTGCGTCGAGTGCCTGGGCCACCACATCGCCCACGGGGCGCCCGAGGGTGTTTTCGGGGCCGAGTACCAGATAGGCCGAGATATCAAGGTTGTCGCGGATGCTCATCGTGCTTCCTCCTGCTTTTTGATCTGCGCTTCCATGCGTTCGAGCTTGCCGGTCATGGTGTCGGTAAATCCGGGTCGAATATCGGCTTTGAGCACGACTTCGGTGCGGATGCCCTTGCTCGCCAACACAAAGGTTGCGTCGCGCACGACCTGCATGACCTCGTCCCAGTCGCCCTCGATCTCGGTGAACATCGAGGTGGTGCGGTTGGGAAGGCCGCTCTCGCGAATGACGCGCACGACTTCGGCGACCTCGGCGGACAGTTCGTCGCCGGTGCCGCACGGGGCGATGGCCACGGCGACGAGCGTGTTCATGCCGGCATTGGTTACGGGCTCGGACATGGCTTATGCCTCCTCGAGCTCGAGCTGGTTATCGGCAATGTCCTGGGCGGTTGCGCGGTAGAGCTCGTCGATAAAGGCGACCTTAAAGCTTGCCGGGGCATCGGCGACAGCGGCGGCACGCGTGCCGGCAACGTTGTAGACGGCGGCGCCGCAGACTGCCGCCGTAAACGGATCGGTAACGCAGGCGTACACGGCCAGCACGCCGCCCTGCGAACAGCCGCAGCCGGTGATCTTGGACATGAGCGGGCTGCCGCCGTGGGACTTGGCCACCGTCGTGCCGTCGGTGATCAGGTCGACTTCGCCCGAGACCACTACGGCGCCGCCGGTGTAGCGGGCGAGCGCCACGGCGGCGTCGCGGGCGGCATCGACCGTGTCGGTGGTATCGACACCGCGCACGCGGCTCAGATCAGCTGCTTCGCCCTCAAGGCCCCACAGGCCGGCGAGCGCGATAATCTCGGAGGCGTTGCCGCGCACGATGGCGGGCTTGTACTGCTTGAGCTCGTTTACCAGCTGGGTGCGCAGGCTACCGATGCCCAGGCCAACCGGATCGAGCACCCAGGGCTTGCCGGCATCGTGTGCCGCCTTGGCCGCGCGGGGAATCGTCTGCTCGTAGATGGGGAAGAGCGTGCCCATATTGAGATAGATAGCGCCGCCGCCGGCAACGAGGGCCTCGCCCTCGTCGGGCAGATAGACCATGGCGGCCGATCCGCCCACGGCGAGCTGTGCGTTGGCGACAAAGTCGATCGTCACCGTGTTGGTGATGGAGCCGGCCATCGGATTGGTGGCGTGAATCTCCTCCACGGCCTTGACCATATGTTGCTTAAGCTGTTCCGAATCAATCACTGCACATGCCTCCTTGGCATAGAAAAGGGGCGCTGTGCATAGACAGCGCCCCTGTAAAGGCGGCATGCTCCCTACGCCAGCATTAACTGACAGGTTCAAAGGATTGGGCTCCATGCCCTCTCAGCCTTGTGGTTTGCACCGCCGGCACTCCCGCATCGAATCTGTTGTTCCCTATACTAGCGCACCTGCCAAAAAGGGACAGGTTTATTTTGGCAGGTCGTTACAATAGGTAGGACCGATACGAATGGGGGCCTTATGATTAAACTTGTGCTGACCGATATGGACGATACGCTGATTCCAGCCGGGCATGACGGCGCTAGCGACTACGCCATCGAGGGCATTCATGCCATGCGGGCGGCGGGTCTGCACTTTGGCCCGGTTTCGGGCCGTCAGCCGTCCGCGATGGGCTGGATGTTCAAAAATCGTTCCGAGTGCTTCTCGACTGGCGCGTTCTGTAACGGCCAGGTCATGTTTGTGGACGGTGAGGCGGTAGCCTCGCATGCGACCGACAACGCCGCCCTTATGCGCTTGGCTGACTACTTGGAGCAAGAGACCGACGATACGTATCTGAAGGTCTACAGCCTGGGTGATGACTTTTGGGATAACGATGCCTATTGCGTGACGAGCGACCCCGAGCGCGTGCGCCGCGCCATGGAGTCGGGCGGCAACGCGTGGCTCAAGGGCGAAGAGGCCCCGTGCCGTCCTGTTGTCGATGACGCACCGGTGTTCAAGGCGAATATCTGGAGTGCCCGTTCGCGTGAGGAGCTCGCGGAGCTACGTGAGCGCGTTGCCGCCGAGGTGCCGGAACTCTCGCTCGTGTTTCCCAACAACCGAGTGCGCCTGTTCGACATCCTTCCGGCTGGTTGGGACAAGGGTTGTGCTGCGCTGGAGTTGGCGCGCGCTTTGGGCCTGACGCCCGACGAGGTGGCCGTATTCGGCGATTCCGATAACGACCTGCCCATGATCGATGCCGTTCCCAACTCCGTTGCAGTCGCCAATGCCAACGAGGCTGTCACGGCTGCCGCGCGCTGGCATATCGGCGCTGCGGCAGACGATGCGGTTGCCGGGGCTCTGCACCAGATTGCCGCCTGCGCCGCGACGGGGGAGATGCCGCCGTTTATGCGCCAGATGGATGCGGCGGGTCTTGGCATCATGAACGTCTAGGGAGAAGGCTATGAAGCTCCAGCAGCTCAGATATGTCGTCAAAGTTGCCGAATGCGGCAGCATCACCGAGGCCTCGCGCCGGCTCTTTGTGTCGCAGCCTTCGATTACCGCGTCGATTCGCGATCTCGAAAACGAGATGGGTGTGCACATCTTTGAGCGCACCAACAAGGGCGTCATTGTGTCCGAGGAGGGCGAGACCTTCTTGGGCTACGCTCGACAGGTGCTCGACCAGGCCGATCTGCTCGAAGGTAAGTACAAGGGCGCGTCCGAGCAGGTGCCGCACTTTAGTGTGAGCTGCCAGCATTATTCCTTTGCCGTTAATGCGTTTGTCGATGTGATCCGTGAGTTCGATGCCGCGCGCTACGACTTTACCCTGCGCGAGGAGCAGACCCACGAGATTATCGAGGACGTCGCGCATATGAAAAGCGAGCTGGGCATCCTGTATCTGTCGGAGCACAATCGCGAGGTCATCGAGCGCATGCTCGCCGCCAACGAGCTCGTATTCGAGGGGCTCTTCTGCGCCGCGCCGCACGTTTTTGTGTGTGCAGACCATCCGCTGGCTGGCCGTTCCAGCGTGACGCTCGAGGACTTGGAAGACTACCCGTTCCTGTCCTATGAGCAGGGCAGCTATAATTCGTTCTACTATTCCGAGGAACTGACCTCGACGTTTGAGCGTCGCAAGAATATCCGCGTACGCGACCGTGCGACGTTGTTCAACCTGGCTATGGGACTTAACGGTTACACGGTGTGTTCGGGTGTGATCAGCCATGAACTTAACGGTCCCGGTATTATCTCGATTCCGCTCGATGTGGACGAGTACATGGAGATCGGCATCATTACGCGCAAGAACACGACGCTCACGCGCTATGGGCAGGCCTATATCGATGCGATTCGTCAGCATATTTAGCTCACTTCGAGATACCCATGTGAGGCTGAGTCCCGCTGTTGCTCTATATAGAAAAAACTTATGACAAACCTATATAAACATATATTTTACGATGGCCATATGAGCGCTCATACTCTGTCCCAGTAAAGCAACCAATGCAAAGGGAGATATCTATGAGCACTTCGATTCAACCGAACGCGCCGTTTCGCGCCGATATCGTCGGCAGCTTTCTTCGTCCACAGGCCGTGAAAGACGCTCGTGCCGCCTATGCTGCGGGCACACTCGACGCCGCCGGCCTTAAGGCCGTCGAGGATGAGGCCATTCGCGACCTGGTGGACAAGCAAAAGTCCGCTGGCCTGCAGGTGATTACCGATGGCGAGTTTCGCCGCAGTTACTGGCACCTCGACTTTATGTGGGGGCTCAACGGCATTGAACGCCGTACCTCGCGTACGGGCTATATGTTCCACGACGAGGAGACCACAGCCGACACCGCCGTGGTAACCGGCCCCATCAGCGGCGAGAACCACCCCTTCGTCGAGCACTTTAAGTTTGTCAAGGCACTTGAGGGCGAGGACCACGTTGCACGCCAGACCATCCCGGCGCCTATCCAGACGTTCTCTGAGGTCACGCTCGACCGCTGCGATGGCCAGCAGGAGAGCCTGCGCGCCGTCTACAAGACCGACGAAGAGCTCGCCGATGCCATTGCAGCCGCTTATCGTACGGTGATCGCCGACCTGTACGCTGCAGGCTGCCGCAACATCCAGTTTGATGACTGCACCTGGGGTATCTATTGCGATACCGACTTTGTGTCCAAGACCGGCATGAGCCCGGTTGATCTGCAAAAGGTGAGTGAGCTGGGCGTGGCGCTCAACAACGCCGCTATCGAGGGCAAGCCCGACGACCTGGTCATTAACACGCACGTGTGCCGTGGTAACTACCACTCTACCTATGCCTTCGAGGGTGGCTATGACCCCATCGCGCCATACCTGTTCGCAAACGAGGATGTTGACGCATTTTACCTGGAGTTCGATACGCCGCGCGCCGGCGGTTTTGAGCCGTTGAGGTACGTTGCCCCTGGCAAGAAGGTCGTGTTGGGCCTGGTGACCACCAAGGCCGCTGAGCTTGAGGACGAGGATGCCATCGTCGAGCGTATTCACGAGGCTGCAAAGTATGTTCCGCTCGAGAACCTGTATCTGTCTCCGCAGTGTGGCTTTGCCAGCTGCGAGATTGGCAACAAGCTGACCGAGGACGAGCAATGGGCAAAGATCGCGCTGGTCAAGCGTATTGCCGAGCGCGTTTGGAAATAGCGGTAACGTTCGCAGGTGACGGCGCGTGCGAGACATGGCGCATCGCGTACAATGGTTCGGATCGTATCGTTCGGGCAGGTAATCCGCTATGCTCGAGCGCCCTTCCATTTTGAAAGGACTCTCATGTCCCAGTCCTCGACGCCCGCCGCCAGCGATGCCATCTACGATGCGTCGTCGCTCGGCCGCCCGCGCATGTTTTTGCTCGGTCTGCAGCACCTGTTTGCTATGTTTGGCGCCACCGTGCTGGTGCCCGTGCTCACCGGTCTCTCGGTTTCGGCAACGCTTTTGTTTGCCGGTTTGGGTACGCTGCTGTTCCACTTCCTGTCGCGTGGTAAGGTGCCGGCATTTTTGGGCTCATCGTTTGCCTTTATTGCGGGTTATGCCGCAATCGCGCCCAACGGCGAGGTCGAGCTTTTGCCCTACGCCTGCCTGGGCGTTGCCTGCGCCGGTCTGCTCTATCCGGTGCTGGCAGCGCTGTTCCGCGCATTTGGCGCCAAGCGCGTCATGCGCTTCTTCCCGCCGGTGGTGACCGGTCCCATCGTCATTTCGATCGGTCTGATCCTGGCGAGCTCCGCCATTGCCAACTGCCAGACCAACTGGTTTGTGGCTGTTATTGCCGTTGCCGTTATCGTCATCTGCAACATTTGGGGTCGCGGCATGGTCAAGATCGTGCCGATTCTGCTGGGCGTTGTGGTGAGCTATGCCGTTGCGGCTGCGCTGGGCGAGGTCGACTTTTCTGGCGTCGCAGCCGCTCCCTGGGTCGGTCTTCCCATCGTGTGGGATGACACCGTGTTTGCGCTCTTTGGGCCGCAGTTCGATAGCGGTCTTGCCACGACGGCCATCATCACCATCATGCCGCTGGCCTTTGCAACTATGATCGAGCATATCGGCGATATCTCTGCTATTGGCTCCACCTGCGAGCGCAACTATATTGCCGATCCCGGTCTGCATCGCACGCTGCTCGGCGATGGTCTCGCCACGATCCTGGCTTCGCTCTTTGGCGCTCCGGCCAACACCACGTATGGTGAGAACACCGGCGTGCTCGCCCTGACGCGCGTGTTCGACCCGCGCGTGATTCGCATTGCCGCGTGCTGCGCCATCGTGCTTTCGTTCTGCCCCAAGTTCGCGGCTATCATTGCGGCCATGCCGGCGTGTGTAATCGGCGGCGTGTCGCTCGTGCTCTATGGCATGATCAGCGCCGTGGGCGTCCGCAACCTCATTGAGAACCAGGTCGATTTCCAAAACAACCGCAACGTGCTGGTGGCCGCTCTGGTGCTCGTGCTTTCGCTCGGCATTGCGTACAGCACCGCCGGCGCCATCGTGCTTGAGCTGGGCGGCGTGACGATTTCGCTTTCCGGCCTTGCCGTGGGCTCGCTGGTGGGCATCGTGCTCAACGCCATCCTGCCGGGTAACGACTTTGAGTTTGATGTCTCCGAGCTCGAGGAGGCTGCTGAGTAGCAGCTGCGTTCAGCTAAACAAGATATGGTGCCCATGCGTATATGCGCGTGGGCACCATTTTTAATGCGTCAGTACCCAGTGGATGCCGCGGGCCATGCGTAAGTCGGTTTGGGCAAAGTGATTGCCGGGGTTGAGCTCCAGCGTTGTTGGAATGCCGCGCTCGACGAGCAACGCTTCCATGGCGCGTGTGTCGTCGAGTACATGCCGCATCATGCGGTTGGGCGTCTTGGTTTCCTTTTTGCCGAGTGACAGGTAGACGGCGTCGGGCGTAACTGCCATCGCGTGCTCGTGCGCATAGTCGATAAAGCCAGGAAACCACAGGGATCCCGATGCGCTTGCGACGCGGTCAAAGGCATCGGTCTGCCAGGGGGCCCAAAGCGAAAAGAGGCCCGCTAGCGAATAACCGGCAATGCCGCGCCAGGTGGGCGGCTGAGGAAGCGACGACTCCACCTGGGGGATTATCTGATTCAGCAGCTCATCAAGAAAACCGGCAGCTTGGCCTCCGAAAGGCTCGGCATCGCGTACGGTCCCGTCGCATGCCCAAGGGCTCAGCTCGCGATTCCAATCGAGCCCGCCAATGGTGACGAGGGCGAATGGCGGACAGTCGAGCTCTCGGCAACACTTATAAACCTCGCTGCCGTCGCCCACGACCACAGGAAGGTAGATGACAGGCGCGCTTTCCGTATGATTCGAATAAACGGTTATCTGCTTTTGATGCGCTTCCATGACGGGCTTCTCTCAGTGTTGTGATATCGGCAGCCCCAATTGTCGCACGCCAGCGTATGCCGGTTGGGCTAGACCAAAGACAATCTCGTGCATCCCCTGCGGACGCATATGGAAAACGCCACCGCCGGAGGGGAGCTCGGCGGTGGCGTTGTTAAACGGTGCTGGGGCTCGGGGCCTTCGCGGGAGCTGCCATGTGCGCAGAGGCGTCTAAGAACGCTTACGGCTCGCCATGGTGCCTGCGGCGATAGCGGCTGTTCCCGCAAGGACGGTTGCCACGATGGCCGCACCCGAGGTGTCGCCGGTTGCCGCGAGCACGCCGGTAGCCTTGGCTTTCGTGGTTGAAGCCGCAACGGCCTTGGTCGGCTTTGAGCCCTCAGGCTTGGGGTTCTGCTTGGACTCCGCGGGCTTGCTTTCTGCGGGCTTGGTCTCGTCGGGTTTGGGGTCTTCCGGCTTGGCTACCTCGGGAGGTGCGATGGTCGTACTTTTGGCGACTGCTTTGATATAGAGGGAGTCGATCGTGGCGTCGCCCGTGCCGATGGCTTGGCCTGCCTCGTAGATGCCGTCACGGAGCTTGCGATAGTCAATGACCTTGCCGCCTTCGGGCGTCTGGATGGCGGCGTTCTCAATCTTGATGGTGCCGATTGTCTTGCCGTCAGCGCTCATGGCACGGGCAAAGATTGCCGCTGTATCTCCTTCGGCCGTTACCTTGCTGCGGATGATCGAGATGACTGCGGGTGTGACGCCCTCGCTGGTCTGGGCGATGATGCCGATGTTCTCGCCTTGGGGTTCGCGCCTCGTCTCGCCATCTTGGTTTTCGCTGTAGGGGATGGGGCCGTCGCCGTTCTCGACATAGCGGGCTATGGCCTTGACAACGGAGTCGCTGATGTAGATGTGGCCGCCCTTCTCGTTGGGTCGATCGTTTCTGGTGGAGAATGCAGCCGAAACCTCGCCTTCCGCAAACGCGTCCACGGTGGAGCCGTTCTTGACGACGATGTCGTCCTGGTAGGTGAAGAGGGCGTTGGCGCCACCGTATCTGCCTTTACTTGCACGGACCGTCACGTTTGCATGATCGAGGGTGATGCCCTTGTGGGCATAGACGCCATATTCAACACCGTTTACGTTGAGGGAGGCGTTTGTGGCTGCGAGGCTGCCCTTGGCCTCGACGGCAGCGTCTTTCTCGGAGCTTGCCTTGACCTGGCCGCCGTCCGAGATGTTGATATTGCCGCCGCTCCAAAGGGCCTCACCATCGGCTGAGCTTGCCTCGACCGTCCCGCCACCCTTGATGGTGAGGTTCTTGTCGGCTCCAATACCCTTGTCCTTGGTAGCCCTGGCGGTGACGGCTCCGCTGTCGTCAATCGTGATATTGCCGTTTGCCCTGATGCCATCCGATGCACCCGTGGCGTTGACGTTGCCCGAACCTTTGATAGCGAGATCACCTCCGGCATTGATGGCATCAAACCCAGTGCTCGTGGCGTTGACGGATCCGGCTCCGTCGATGTTGATATTACCCGTGGAGAGGATAGCGTCCTCAGTAGATGTCACGCTGAGCGTGCCGCCCTCGTCGCCTTGGATATTGAGCTCGGCATTCTCGTTAGTGCCATGAGAAACGTTGATGCTTTCGATCCATTCGGCAGTGACGATGTTGGTTCCCGAGTAATTCACGTTGAGCTTGCCTGCGGCCTGGATCTCGCCGCCGTTATAGTTGTTGAGCTTCAAGTCGTCGGCGCCGTCCCACGACCAGGTACCGGCCTCGTCGCTCGCCGCGGTGTTGTACTTGTTGCCGCCGACCTTGACCCATTCCGCTGCGAGCGAGACGCTCGGCATGAGCAGCGAGCTCACCGTGAGCGCGCACACGGCGCCCGCGACGATGCGGCGCGTCACGCGGCGCCAGCTGCCGTGCGCGAGTCCTATGCGACGGCGAACGTCGGGTTCGGCAACATGGGTTCCGGCGGTAGTGTCATTGCGTTTGGGGGTCGTGAACAAGGCTGCCATGGTTGCTCCCGTTCTCATAGGGCCTATACGACTAGATTCAGCGTATCTGCTGGATGTTGCCGGCGGTAGTGCCGTTTGGAGGGCAAAATGGCCAAAATGGGGGAGAAATAGGCCGCACGCCGGCGCAGGGACCGGCGCTAAAAGAAAAGCGCGGGGCCGCATGGCGACTCCGCGCTTTATTGTTCAGCTTTTGCAGCCTTGCCCTTACGCTACGAAGAAGTAGACGAGGAAGGCAAGGGCCGCGATCCACCCGTCCCGTGCGAAAAAGTGTTTACGAGCGCTTGCGGCTCACCACGGCGCCCGCGGCGATGGCGGCTGTTCCCGCAAGGGCGGCCGCCACGATGGCTGCGCTCGAGGCGTCGCCGGTTGCTGCGAGTTTGCCGGCGATCTTGGCTCCCGTGGCTGCAACTGCAACGGTCTTGGTCGTCTTCGTGCCCTCGGACTTGGAACCCTCGGGCTTGGTCTCGCCTGGCTTCTCCTCGGGTTTGATCTCCTCGGGAGGCGCGATGACCGTGCTCTTGGCGACAGCTTCGTTATAGGGGGAGTCGATCACAGCGTCGCCCGTGCCGATGGTTTGACCCACCACGTAGAAGATGCCGTCATCGAGTTCTTCCTTGTTGCGATAGCCAATGATCTTGCCGCCTGTGGGCGTCTGGATGGGAGCGCCTTCGATCTCGATGGTGCCGATTGTCTCGCCGTCCGCGCTCACGGCAAGGGCGAAGATTGCCGCCGTGTCTCCCTCAGCTTTGACCTTACTGCGGACAATCGAGATGGTCGCGGGCGTGATGCCCTCCTTGGTCCGGGCAAAGATGCCGATGTTCACGCCCCTATGCTCGGGAATGACCGCGCCGCTTTGGTCGTTGCTGTAGTGATCGGGGCCGTCGCTACCGGACTCGACATAGCGGGCTATAGCCTTGACAACGGAGTCACTAATGTAGATGTGACCACCCGCTTCGTTGGGGTAGTAGTTTCTGGTGAAGATTGCGGTCGAGAACTGGCCTTCTGCGAACGCATCCACGATCGAGCCGTTCTTGATGACGATGTCGTCCTCGTCGGTGAAGAGGGCGCTGGCTTCATCGTTCCCTGCACTTGCACGGACCGTTACGGTTGCGCCATCGAACGTGATGCCCTTGTAGACATAGATGCCATACCCAACGCCACTTGCGTTGAGGGAAGCGTTCGTGACCGTGAGGCTGTTTTTACCGTCGATGGTGGCGTCTTCCTCGGAGCTTGCCTTGACCTGGCTGCCACCCGAGATCTCGATGTTGCCGTCGGCCCAAATCGCATTGTCTTTGATAGAGCTTGCCTCTACCTTGCCGCCGCCCTTTATGATGAGGTTCTCGTTAGCATCGATACCCTGATCCTCGGTGGCCTTGGCGGTGACGGTTCCGCTGTTGTCGATCGTGATGTTGCCGTCGGCCCTGATGCCATCCGAATCGCCCGTGGCGTTAACGTTTCCCGAGCCCTTGATGGTGACATCGCCCCCGGCATCGATGGCATCGTGCTCGGTGCTCGTGGCGTTGACAGTGCCAGCGCCGTCGATGTTGATGCTGCCGACGGAAGTGATGGCGTCACGAGAAGATGTCACGTTGAGCGTGCTGGACGCGTCGCCCTGAATATTAAGCTCGGCGTTCTCGTTCGCGCCATCCTTAACCTTGATGCCGCGGCCGTCGCCGTTAGTGACGATGTTGTCGCCCTCGTAGCTCACGTTGAGCTTGCCCGCTGCCTCGATCGCGCCGCCGTTATAGCCGTTGAGCTTCATGTCATCGGCGCCGTCCCAGCTCCAGGTGCCGGCGGCGTCTCCCGCGGGCCCCGCGGCCGCTTCGTGGCGGACGCCGCCGACGTCCACCCACTCGGCCGCGAGCGAGACGCTCGGCATGAGCAGCGAGCTCACCGTGAGCGCGCAGGCCAGGCCGCAGACGATGCGGCGCGTCACGCGGCGCCAGCTGCCGTGTGCGAGCAGCGTGCGACGGCACACGTCGGGCTCGACAAAATGGGCTCCAGAGGTTTTGTCATTGCGCTTGGGGGTCGTGAACAAGGCGGCCATGGTTACTCCCATCCTCATAGGGCCTATGCGATTAAGCCCAGCATATCTGCAGGATGTAGCCGGCGGTAGTGCCGTTTGGAGGGCAAAATGTCCAAAACTTGGGAAGCAAAACATCGCGCGTCTGTGCGTTGCCTGGCTTTAAAAGAAAAGCGCGGAGCCGCTCGATGCGACTCCGCGCCTTGTTGTTTTGTTTTAGCAGACTATGCCGTTACGCCACGAAGAAGTAGACGAGGAAGGCAAGGGCTGCGATCCACATGAGCGGCTTGATCTTGGAGGCCTCGCCCTTAAAGAGCGCGACGATCACGTAGGCGATAAAGCCCAGGCCAATGCCGGCAGAGATGGAGTAGGTGAAGGGCACGCCGGCGACAATCATGAACGCCGGGAAACCCTGCGACACGTCGGACCAGTCGATCTCGGAGGCTTCGCTCATCATGAGGTAACCGACGTAGACCAGAGCACCGCAGGTGGCGGCGCTGGAAACGATGGTGACGATGGGGGAGAAGAACGCGGCGAGAATGAACAGCACGCCGGTGGTGACGGAGGTGAGGCCCGTGCGGCCACCGTCGGCGGCGCCGGAAGTGGACTCGACGAAGGTGGTGATGGAGGAGACGCCCATGAAACCGCCCACAGCGGCGGCGGCGGAGTCGACGATCAGAATCTCCTTGATATTCTCGACGTTGCCGTCGTCGGTGAGGAACTCGCCCTGCTTGGCCACGGCCATCGCGGTGCCCATGGTGTCGAAGAAGTCACTCATGAGCAGCGAGAACGAGATGACGAGGAGCGCGGGGTCGGTAAGGACCTTGACGATGGCAGGCACGCCGCCGGCGTCGGCGATGGGGCCACCGATGCTCGAGAAGTCGAGCGGGGCGATGATACCGGTCGGAGCCTGGGTCACACCTAGGGGGATACCGGCGATGACGGCGACGACGATGCCGATGAGCAGCGAGCCGGGGACGTTGCGGCAGGCGAGGGCGACTGTCACCAGGATGGAGATGATGCCGACGATGAAGGTGGGGGAGGTGATGTCGCCCAGACCGACGAGTGTACCGGCGCCAGCGGTGATAATGCCGGCATCGCACAGGCCAATCATGGCGATGAACAGGCCCAGACCCACCGAGATGGCGTGACGCAGGACAACCGGGATGGCGTCCATGATGGCCTCGCGCAGGCCACAAAGCACGAGCAGCAAGATGACGACGCCCTCAAGGAAGATGACGCTCATGGCCACGTGCCAGTCACCGCCGCAGACGGTGGTGGTGATTCCGGCGATCATCGCGTTGACGCCTAAGCCCGACGCGCAGGCGAGCGGGCGGTTGGCGAAGATGCCCATGCAGATGGTCATGATGCCGGCGCCCAGGCAGGTGGCGCAGGCGAGCGCTCCCGCATCGATGCCAGCGCCCGAGAGCACCGCGGGGTTGACGGCGATGATGTAGGCCATCGCCAGGAATGTTGTCAGTCCAGCGCGGAGTTCGGTCCCGATTGTGGACTTGCGCTCGCTGACGTGAAATAGTTCGTCCATGCATACCCTTTCCTTGTTCGGCCCCGAGTTTAGGCCGATTGACACGAACTCACCCACTATAGCCCCTTTACGACGCTGTTGTTCCTCGCATGTTGATGTTCGGCGCTTTGTAGCAGACGGACGGTATTTTTCGCATGAAAATGTGTGGGTACCGTATACTTAAGCGGTTACAACGACCCCTATGGAGGAACGTATGATTAAAGAGCTTTGCCACGACGAGGCTATCCTGTCCCAGCGTTGCGAGGTTGCGACCGTCGAGGACGAGTCGGTTGCTCAGGACCTGATCGATACCATCAAGTCGCTCGACGATGCCGGCTGCCTTGCCGCTAACCAGATTGGCGTTACCAAGAAGGTTTGCGTCTACCTGGACGATGCCGGCGAGCCCCACGTGCTCTACAACCCCCGTCTGGTGTTTGGCCTGGGCGCCAGCAAGATGGAGGAGAGCTGCCTGACGCACGAGGAGGTCACCAAGTCCACGCGCTACATCAAGTGCAAGGTTGCTTATGACGTGATCGTCGACGGCAAGATGCGCGAGCGCAAGCAGGACTTCGTCGGCTTCGAGGCACAGATGATCCAGCATATGATCGATCACTGTCTTGGAAAGTTGGTCTAAGGGGACCAAAGCACCGCACCTTGCCGCTCAATCGTCGCTCGCGTACCTTAAGTACGCTTCGCTCCTCTTTCGTGGCAATCTGCGGCACTTTGACCCCTTAGACGACCTGCGGGGTTAACTTGGTTGAGTTTATCCTGCTTGAATAGCCCGGGCATGACATTGTTGTCATGTCCGGGCTTTTGTGTTTAGCGCCTTTTTGTTTGGAGACAATGAAATTAGCAAGAACGTAAAGCTAGGAGGCGCTATGTGTACGAGTATTCGATTTACCGATAATTCTGGCCACATGTATCTGGGCCGCAATCTCGACTGGAGCTTTGACTACGGCCAACAGGTTCGCGTGATGCCGCGCGGGTTTCACATTCCGTATTCGTTTATCGACGACGCGACAGCGGCACACGCGGTGATCGGTATGTGCATCGATTACAAGAACTATCCCATGTTTTTCGATTGCGGTAACGATGCGGGTCTGGCTGTGGCGGGGCTCAACTTTCCCGGCTATGCCGAGTATGCCGAGGGCCCTGTCGACGGCAAGAACAATATCGCGGCCTATGAGTTTCCCCTGTGGGTGGCAGCGACGTTCTCGACGGTCGATGAGGTCGAGGCCGCGCTGCGCGACACGGTGATTGTCGCCAAATCTGCCGGAGAGGGGCTGGGCGTGTCGCTGCTCCATTGGATTATCGGCGACAGCCAGCGCAGCATCGTGGTCGAGATGATGGCTGACGGCCTGCATGTATACGACGATCCGGTCGACACCCTTGCCAACCAGCCGACCTTCCCGTGGCACATGGAAAACCTGCGCACCTATATCACCGCCACAAGCGATTTTCCGCAGACGGCGACATGGCGTGGCGCCGAGCTTAAGCCCTATGGAGCCGGTGCCGGCATGCGCGGCATTCCGGGCGATTGCTATTCGCCGAGCCGTTTTGTAAAGGCGGCGTACCTCAATGCCAATTACCCGCAAAAGGAGAGCGAGACCGAAAACGTCGTTCGCATGTTCCGCTCGCTCGAGGGCGTGGTGATGATCGAGGGAGCGTCCAGGATGGGCGATGGTGAGTTCGAGAAGACTATCTACACCGGATGCTTTAGCGCGCGCACGGGCAATTATTACTACGCGATGTATGGGGATCCGTCGATTCGCTACGTGAGCCTGATGGATGCTGAGGGCGCGAGCCCCGATAGGCTCGTGGTTCCCGAGCCGCGTCGTTCGTAGCTCACTGGTCCGTTGCGACATAAAACGGCCTCGCACCTCTTATGAGATGCTAGGCCGTTGTCGTCAATGGCTGATGGCGTGTTAGAAGTTGGCGTCGTTGAACTGGGTGCTCTCGAGTCCGTCGAGTTGCTGTTCGGGCGTATCGGCGACGCTCTCGAGCAACTCGGTGGGATCGACGTTCATGTCCTTACCGGCTTCGTTGCCGTTGACCAAGTCGTCCGAGAAGATGTCGACTTCCATTTCCTCGGCCTCTTCGATCTGAACCTCGAGCGGCACCTGGGTGCGCACGAGCTTAACGGCCGGGCGCATGCGGGCAAACAGCGGCACGTACTCGATGATGATGGCCGAGTTCTCAAGACCGTACCAGCGTGCCGGGCTTCCGCAGGCGCGGCGGACGGCGTACTTGATGGCCATCACGCGGTGGTCATTGCGGTTGATGTCCGTTTCGGGGGCAAGCATCTTGCGCAGCATACAAAAGCGGAAGTCACCCACGTTGCCGCGTGTCTCGTAGATGGAGTAGGTGTGATGTTGCGGCGGCAGCTCGCCCGATGCCATCAAGTCGCCGACGATCTGACGCAGATAAGCGTTGACGCGCTGGTTGACTTTAAAGCCCAGGTCCAGGCGAACGCGGAAGAGGAAGTCCGTGCCAAAGGTCTCGACGGAATACTCGTGCGTATAGGGTTCGTCGGTAACGTGCACGTTAATGAACCAATATGCCTTGGCGCGCTTGGGATGCTTATCCAGGATGGAATAGAGCACGTCGCGGTCGAGCGTGAGCGGGTCGGGGCTGTTGGTGAGAAATACCAGATTGTCGGCGAGCACGGGATAGGTCTCGTCGTTGCGCAGGCGGTTGAGCTGATCGATGTACTTGGAGACGGGCAACAGAATCGTCTGCGTGCGCTCGATGGCGGTGCCACGGCGCCACACGTACATAAGGCCAAACAGCAGTGCGGCCAGGAAGATCATCACATAGCCGCCGTCAAAGAACATGGTGAGGCACGAGGCAAAGAAGCACAGCTCAATGGCACCGAAGAGCAGGGCGAAGACGCAGGCGCCCAGCTTGTGCTTGAGAATGCCAGCGATATAGCTCGTCAAAAGCGTCGTAGTCATGAGCATGGTCACGGTAATGGCGAGGCCGTAGGCGCTCTCCATGCGCTCGGAGTTTTGGAACAGCAGCACGATGAAGATGCAGCCGACCCACATGATGTTGTTGACGAGCGGAATATAGAGTTGACCCTTGGTGTCGCTGGGGTAGTGGATGCGCAGGTGCGGCATAAGGTTGAGGCGCGTTGCCTCGGATACCAGCGAGAACGAGCCGGTGATGAGCGCCTGCGAGGCGATGATGGCCGCTACGGCCGAAAGCACGATGGCAAAGGGGCGCAGGGGCTCGGGAAGCATCATATAGAACGGGTTAACAATATCCATCGCGAGCATCTGGGGGTTGGAGTTGTTGGCGAGCAGCCAAGCGCCCTGACCCAGATAGTTAAGGATGAGGGCCGCCTTTACGAACGGCCAGGATGCGTAAATGTTAGCCTTGCCCACGTGACCCATGTCCGAATAGAGCGCCTCGGCGCCGGTCGTCGACAGGAAGACGAAGCCGAGCACCATGATGCCCGAGTGGTTGATGGGCGAGAACAGGAACATAATGCCGCGAATGGGGTTGAGCGCGCGCAAGATGGACAGGTTGCCGAGCATGTTGAACAGGCCGGCGCCTGCCAGGAACAGGAACCACAGCGTCATGAGCGGGCCGAAGAGCTTGCCGATTGACGAGGTGCCGGCGCGCTGCATGGCAAACAGACCGCAGATAATGATGATGGTGATGATGATCACATTGGTCTGACCGTCACCCAATAGTGCGTGGCCCCACTCGATGGTGCGCAGACCCTCGATGGCCGTGGTAACCGTGACGGCGGGGGTGAGGATGCCGTCGGCGAGCAGCGCCGCACCGCCGATCATGGCGGGGAGAATCAGCCACGGTGCCACCTTGCGTACCAGGCTAAACAGGGCGAAGATGCCGCCTTCGTTGTGGTTGTCGGCCTTCATGGCGATTACCACGTACTTGACCGTGGTCACGAGCGTCATGGTCCAGATGACGAGCGAAAGCGCGCCCAGGATCATGTCCTCGCTGACGGTACCGATGCCGCCGTTGTTGGCGACGATTGATTTCATGGTGTACATGGGGCTCGTGCCGATGTCGCCGTATACGACGCCGAGCGTTACGAGCAGCATGCCAGCGGAGAGGGGGATGGCTCCGTGCCCGCCTTGACCACGCTGGTCTTGGGGGTTTGCCTCCAGTTTGTTGTGTGCCACGTGGACTCCCTTAGACATCCGGTTGTCTGTCTAGGACAGATAATCTTTATGCCGTCTTTATACATACAAGAGCAGTTTGGCACATCAGGTTATTTTAGACAATAATCCCCAGCTGGGGATTATTTATGTACGTAGGTAGCATTTCAAAACAGGGGCTTTTAAGCACGTGCTGTCTGGGCTATGCCAGCCTTGGCGCTTGCGCGTTTGCCGGCGAGTTCGCAAAAAATCGCGCCGCCGATGATAAGCGCGGCACCCATCAGACGGACCGGTGTTATGGCTTCGCCCCAAAGGACGGCGGAGAACACGACCGCCGAAAGCGGCTCCAGGTAGCCGACAACGGCGACGGTCTGCACAGGCAGTTTGGCGACGGCGCTAAAGTAGAGCAGGCAACCAATGCCGGTGTTGACGACGCCGAGCATGACGACGGCGCGCCAATCGATGCCTGCGGCGACGCCGGCGGACAGGAATGAGGGTGCACCCTGCGTGATGAGCGTGAGGACCAGCGCGGTCACAAAGGCGGCACTCACCTGGAGCGTGGAGTTCTCGAGGCCTTCGATGTGTGGCGCGCCCTTGCTAGCGATGACCATCAGCGCATAGCAAAATGCCGAGGCGATGCCGCAGGCGATACCTGCAATGGGCATATTGCCGCCTAGACCTTGCGCTGCAATGAGAAAAGCACCGCAAGCAACGGCGATAAAGCCGGCGATTTTGCCGCCGGTCAGCTTTTCGCCAAAGATGAGCGGGGAGAGTGCCATGACAATGATGGGGCCGCAGTAGTACAGCAGCGAGGATACGCCGACGCCGATCGTCTGGTAGGCGCGGAACAGAAAAATCCAGCTGGCGCCCAGCGCAGCTCCCGAGAGGAGGAGGGCTGCGGCTTCGCGGGGGCGAGATGGCGCCTGCAACTTATGGCGTTGGGTGATGGCGAGAATGGTGACAAGCGAGAGTGCGCCCAAAAACGTGCGTAGTAGCACGATATCCGAGCTCGGCAGCGCGATGGCAGCGGCGATGATGCCGTTGAAGCCAAACAATAGCAATGCTGCTAAGTACGTAAACAGTCCGTTGTTCATGTGCTTCCGTCCCCTCTATATCCGAACAAGTTCACTATGGGTGAACTGGCTTTAGAAGAAAAGCGAATATAATGCATAGTTAACATGACAAAAACTCATGCATAGGTGGAGGCGCCTCGTGGAAACGAATATTCAAAAGATGCAGGTGCTGCTGGAGACGGTGCGCGCCGGAAGCTTTACGCGTGCTGCCGAGCGACTGAGCTATTCGCAGTCGGGCGTGAGCCGTATGGTGGCCGATCTTGAGGCCGATTGGGGCTTTAAGGTGCTCGACCGCAGTCGCGAGGGCGTAGTGCTTTCTGCCGACGGGCGGCAGGTCATGCCGGCTGTCGAGGCGCTCTGTGAGGAATTCACTCGCTTGCAGCGACGGGTGGATGAGATGCGCGGGCTCATGCGCGGCAAAATCTGCATCGGTACGTTTTCGAGTGTGGCGACCCACGTGCTGCCGCCAGTGATTGCGCGCTTTCGCGCCGATCACCCGGACGTCGATTACGAGTTGCTGATGGGCGATTACTCAGAGATTGAACAATGGGTGGCAGAGGGCCGCTGCGATCTGGGCTTTATCCCGCATGAGCCCCGAGAAAACGGCATGGCATCGCGGCCTTTGGTGCGCGACGAGTTGATGGCGGTAGTGCCGGCAGGCTCTTTGCTTGCCACGGCGGAGGCCGTCTCTCTTTCCGATTTGGCTAACGAGCAGTTTATTCTGCTAGAACGCGGCACCGATGACGAGATTACGCCGCTGTTTCGCCGCGCGGGCCTGGCGGTGCGCTCTAAGCTGTCGACTTGGGATGACTATGCGATTATGGCTATGGTCGAGGACGGCTTGGGCGCGAGCATTCTTCCCGCGCTCATCTTGCGCCGCTGTCAGTTCGATGTTGCCGTGCGACCACTCGAGGGACATCCCCATCGGCAGATCAATGCGATATATCGCACGGCTGACGTTTCGCTTGCCGCCGCTCGATTCCTTGAATACCTCTAAACGTGTGCACGTCATTGTCCGCTTTGGGCAAAACTCGGAGTTCCGTACGTTTTCTTATGAAATTGAACTTTCGAATGAAGTACGGCGCTATACTGCTTGCTAAATTGAACCTTGGTTCAATTCGTGTTCTATAAATTGAACTTTGCCAGCAAGGAGGTTCCTGTGGCCCAAGAGACGTTTTGCGATCGCCTGCGACAGACTATGTCCAATCGCGACGTTCGCCAGTCGGACGTAATCCGCGCATCGGAGATGCTCGGCAAAAAACTCGGCAAGAGTCAGATGAGCCAATATGTGAGCGGCAAGACGATCCCGCGGCGCGATGTGGCTGAGCTGCTCGCCCGGATTTTGGAGGTCGATGTTACCTGGCTGCTTGCCGGCGACGCCGATCAAGGCGAGGCATCATCACCCCGCAACGATTCCAAGCCCGAACCCCATCCCTCAGCTCAAATTGCAAGGAGCACCACCATGCGTACTTTTTCTAAATCCACCAAACTCGACAACGTCCTGTATGACGTGCGCGGTCCCGTCGTCGACGAGGCCGCCCGTATGGAGGACGAGGGCGAGCGCATCCTCAAGCTCAATATCGGCAACCCGGCGCCCTTCGGTTTCCGCACGCCCGATGAGGTCATCAAGGACATGCGCCAGCAGCTGCCCGACTGCGAAGGCTATTCCAACTCGCGTGGCCTGTTCTCCGCGCGCAAGGCGATCATGCAGTATTCGCAGATCAAGGGCCTGCCCAACGTTCAGATGGAGCATATCTACACGGGCAACGGTGTGTCCGAGCTCATTCAGCTTTCGATGAACGCGCTGCTCGACAATGGCGACGAGATTCTGATCCCCAGCCCCGACTATCCGCTCTGGACGGCGTGCGCAACCCTTGCCGGCGGTCATCCCGTACATTATCTGTGTGATGAGCAGGCGGATTGGTATCCCGACCTGGAGGATATGGAGTCCAAGATTACGAGCGCGACCAAAGCCCTCGTCATCATCAACCCCAACAACCCCACGGGTTCTGTCTATCCGCGCGAGGTGCTCGAGGGCATCGTCGAGATTGCACGCAGGCATCAGCTGATGATCTTTGCCGATGAGATCTACGACCGCCTGTGCATGGACGGCTACGAGCACGTCTCGATTGCCTCGCTCGCCCCCGATCTGCCCTGTGTCACCTTTAGCGGTCTGTCCAAGTCGCACATGATCGCGGGCTATCGCATTGGCTGGATGGTGCTTTCGGGCAACCAGCGCTGCATGAGCGACTTCATCATGGGCATCAACATGCTCTCCAACATGCGCCTGTGCTCCAACGTGCCGGCTCAGTCGATCGTCCAGACGGCGCTCGGCGGCCATCAGTCCGTTAACGACTACATCCGTCCCGGCGGCCGTGTCTACGAGCAGCGCAACTTTGTGTATGAGGCGCTCAACAAGATCGATGGCATTTCGGTGGTTAAGCCGCGTGCGGCGTTCTACATCTTCCCCAAGATGGATGTTAAAAAGTTCAACATCACCGATGACGAGCAGTTTGCCCTCGACCTGCTGCACGAGAAGAAGATTCTGATCACGCGCGGCGGCGGCTTTAACTGGGCAGAGCCCGATCACTTCCGCATCGTGTACCTGCCGCGCATGGAAGTACTCAAAGAGTCCCTCGAAGACCTCGCCGATTTCTTCGATCACTACCGCCAGGCGTAACGGCAAAGGTAGACTGTAATGAAACGGTCGGCCCGCAACGGATGCGGGCCGACCGTTTTCTGTCTAAGCCCGTGCTGTTAGCGCTTGTCTCGTTGAGCGGGCGAGGTTCGCATGTGAGCGGTAAGTTCTATTCCAAAATGGAATACAGTGGGCTTAAGCTGGAATTGATGTCCGGGTACCTGCTTTTCTAGAATGTTTTCAACAAGATGAAAGGCGGTTCCAACCAATGATTATCGATGCAAATTCCTACTGGTTCGACGAGCACATCTTTCATGACGAGACGCTCTGCGAACAGTTTTTGGCCGAGGTGCCCCGCGCCTATGACACCGAAGGCTATCTGACCATGAATTCCGCCGGCAAACGACAGATCGTGATCGAGATGCCCGCCGGTTCTCCGGGTCTTAACTACATTGAGGGCGACTACACCCTCGAGAAGCGCTTGGCCGATATGGATGAGGCGGGGGTCGACAAGGCGATCCTCAAGCTCCCCGGTTGTCACGAGTGGATGTCGCTCGAGATGTGCCGGCGTTTCAACGACGGTATGGCTGCTGACGCGAAGGCGTCAAATGGCCGTCTGATTCCGCTTGTCGCTGTGCCGCCCTTTGGCACCAAAGCGAATTTGGAGGAGCTCGATCGCAGGCTCGACGATGGTTTTGCGGGTGTGCAGCTCTGCGCTCACTACGGCAAGCGCTATCTCGACGACCAGGTCTTCTCGAGCTTTTTCGAGCACCTGAACGAACGCCATGTCACCGTTTACGTGCACCATGTTCCCGTGCCGGTCGAGAACGAATCGCTTCTCGCGTACGACAACCTTCGCCGCTCTTATGGCCGCTGCGTCGACCAAACTACGGCGATCGGCCGAGAGATCTTTGGCGATTTCTTTGAGCGCTACCCCAATATCAAGATGGTCCACTCCATGCTCGGCGGCGCATACTTTGCGTTCAAGGAGATGCTGCTGCCTCATGGTCCCAAGCGCCCTGATGCTTCTGGCCGTTTTCAGGTCGATACCGAGACCGTTTTCAGGCGCCTCGAGAACAACATCTATTTCGACATGTCCCATGCTCAGCCCTGGGGCGAAACGCTTCTTGCCTGTGCGGTTGAAGTCCTTGGTGCAGACCATATTGTCTTTGGTACGAGTTATCCCGTTAAACGCGAGTGGCTAACAGAGGGTGTCGCCTGCGTCCGCGCCACAGATTTAAGTGATACGGACAAGGACCTTATGCTTGGCGGCACGGCACAGCGCTTGTACGGCATCGAGTGAGCGACAGATAAAGGAGGGCGTTCGCCATGGATAAGGGAGAGATGAAGGCCGGAGCCGCCCGGGTGGCCATTAACTTAGAGGACGTATTGCCGTTCGACGGTTTCGACGCACTCCGTCATGAAATCTTTGCCCGTGCCTTCGTGGTCGAAGGGATGGGGCGGCGCGCTTGCATCCTTTCACTTGAGGTTACCTCGATCGCTCCGGCCCTACTCGTCGATCTGCGTGAGGTTGTCAAGGATGTCTCCAATTGCGACGGCGCCTTTTCTTGGGTGGTCCCGACCCACACGTTTTCTGCGCCTCACGTGCGCACCCCTGGGCATCTGGCCGACACCGATGCCCGCGATCGAAATGAGCGCTATCGTGCCGCGCTCATCGCCGCGACACGCGCGGCCGTTGGGCAGGCGGTTGCGGGCATTCGCTCTGTCACGCTCGCCTCGGCGGAGGGCTACTGTCCTGTGAACGTTAACCGCGACATTGAGACACCGGCCGGCTGGTGGCTGGGAGTAGACCCCAAGGGGTTTGCCGACCACGCGATGCCCGTACTTGTCGCGAGGGATGCCGAGGGCGGGCTCGTTGCCATGCTTGCGACGGCTGATGTCCAGTCTTCCGTGCTCGACGGATCGCACGATTCTCAGGGGAAGCGCTTGGTGAGCGGGGACCTCTTTGGCTTTGCCGCCATGGCTCTCGAGCGCGAATTGGGCGGAGTCGTGTTGCTGCTACCCGGTGCCGCGGGGGATCAGAGTCCGGCGGAGCGCGCCGTAACCGTTGCGTTCGATTCGACCGGGGCGAAGCAAACGTTAGATGCTCACGAGAGTGGATATCGCATGCTGCATCGACAGGGTCGCGCTATGAGCGATGCGTTGATTGAGGCCGTCCGTGCGGCGCGTGAGGACGATGCCATCGGCGTCGATGCTCGCACGGTCGACGTCCTTTTGCCCGCCCAGACGCGCGCCGACTTCTGCTCATTGGCCCCGCATCGAACTTATGAGTTTCATGCGGCAGGCGAACAGCGTACGAGGGTCTATTTACTTCGGCTGGGAAATGTCGAGTTCGTTGGTATCCAGCCCGAGGTTTCGAGCTCGTTTGGCGCCGCCGTGCGCGCCGCCCGATTCTGCCCCGTTCTCTTTGCCACGCTTGTCAACGGAGGGCAAAAGTATCTGCCGGCCCCCGATGCGTACGAGAAAATCACCTATGAGGCCATGAACTCCGGCTTCGCCGCCGGTTCCCATGAGCGCCTCCTTCAAACCATCCTTGCCGCTTTAAACGCGGCATGACAAAAAGGAGAACTTGCATGAATATCGGACATGCACGCCGCAAGATTACCCCGCAAGGCGACATCTATCTAATCGGATATCGTAACCTCTCCAACCGTCTGGAGCCTGCGACAGGCGTCCATGACGACGTCTTCGCCAACGCGATTCTTTTCCAACAGGACGACCGCGAAGTTTTTCTCTTCAACGCCGATGTTCTCGAGTTTGAGGAGGGCATGGCCGAGGAGGTTAAGACGATGCTCGCCGAGCGCTACGGAATCGACCGTGACTGCGTTCTGCTCTCCGCGACGCACGACCATACTTCAATCGTCGCTTACCACCGCAGCTGGTGGACGGGAAAATTCGACGAGAACTACTACCGCTGGTTCCTCGATACCATTTGCCAATGCTTTGAGGAGTGCCGCGCCAACGCACAGCCCGCGATTTGTCGCTTGGGCAAGCAGGTCATCACCGGTTTCTACGACAACCGCATCATCCCAGGTGAACTCGCCGACAATGAGGTCATTGTCGTATCGTTCTTCGATACCGAAGGCAAGCCATTTGCGGGCTTTGTGAACTGGGCGGTGCATTCCGCTTGCGTCGGACCCGACTGCACGGAGCTCACGAGCGAACTCGCCGGTCTTACCGGCAAAAAGCTCGCTCAGAGTCTTGGTTACTATCCGGCCATGGTCGTCGGTGCTGCTGGCGACTGTAGCGACCGCAATTTTCGCCAGGGACGCGGCATTCCCGAGGTCGAGCGCGTTTCGACCGGTCTTGCCGAGGCGATTTCCCAGATCAAGCTCGATCGCGAGGTCGTTCTCGACCGCATCGAGCCTCAGACGTTCTATCACACCGTTGCCCATGACGACTTTTCGCTCACGCTTAAGTGTGTCGTCATCAGTTTGGGCGGCCTGCATCTCTTTGTGTTCCCGAGTGAGCTCGGCAGCGACTTGGGCATTCGCATGAAGCGCGAATGCCCGGTCGAGGGAATAGTTTGCGGTTACACCAACGGCTATTTCGAGTATTTCCTTCCGGCACGCGAGTACGGCCTCTCCTTTGAGACCGAGCGTACTCAGATTCCCCAGGGCGAACCGGAACGTCTGTGTGACAAGTTCTGCCAGACGACGAGACTTCTCGGCGCGGCAGATTCGCGTCTGTAGACCTGATTGCGTGACATGGGCCAATGAGGCTCGCTGCCATGTGATCGGCATCTTCCATCTTCTCTGCCGTTTCCCATCCCGGGCGTACGTGCGTCCGCGGATTTCAAAGGGGGAAGCGGGTTCCTTGCCCTCCCACGTCGACTACGGAGGCATGAAATCGATGCTATACCCCGCTCAGAAAAAGGAGAATTCCATGAAATACCAGAAGCTTTGCGATGAAATCATCACAAAGGTCGGTGGTCGAGACAATGTGTTAGACGTGAGCCACTGCATTACGCGTCTCCGCTTCCACCTCAAGGATGAATCGCTCGCCCAGACCAATGAGCTTAAGGCGACGAAGGGCGTCGTTGACGTCATCCAGGCCGGCGGACAGTATCAGGTCGTGATTGGTGCCACTGTCGAGGCCGTCTACAACGACCTTGTTCAGATTGGCGGGTTCGACTCCAAACCCGCACTCGATATCGATGAAGGCGACGACGTCAAAAAGGGCGATCCATTCTCGCGTCTGCTGGCCATCATCTCCGAGATTCTGCAACCGGTTCTTGGCGTGCTTATGGCCGGTGGCTTTATCAAGTCGATGCTCGCGCTCTGCACGGTTGCCGGTTGGCTTGCCAAGGACAGCAATACGTATGTGACGCTCTCGGCAATCGGAGATTCGGTCTTCTATTACTTTCCGCTAATCATTGGCTGGACGTCGGCCAAGAAGTTCGGACTTAAGCCCGTTATGGGAATGGCGCTCGGTGGTATCCTTGTCTACCCGACGCTCGTTGCCCTTATGGGCGGAGATCCGCTCTACACGCTCGGCGCCGGCACGGTCTTCGAGTCCAATGTCTACGGTGATATTTTTGGCATCCCGCTGATCATGCAGAATTACTCATCGACGATTCTGCCTGCGATCTTTATCGTCTGGATTGCCTCCAAGGTGCACAAGGCCCTTTCTAACGCGCTGCCCGCGCTTGTGAGCTCGTTCTTCTCCAACATCCTGACGCTCCTCATTTGCGGCATCCTTGGCCTGCTTGTGGTCGGTCCGGTCATGACGGTCCTCTCCAACATCGTTGCCCAGATCATCTTGATGCTCATCAACTTCCAGCCCGCCATCGCCGGCTTTGTCATCGGCACGTTCTGGAGCCTGCTCGTCATGTTCGGCCTGCACTGGGGTATCATCCCGCTGTGGTTTCTCGATGTCGCAACCTACGGCTATGACCTCATTAACCCGCTCGTGTATGCAGGCGGTTGTGCCATCGCCGGTGCTGTGCTTGGCATGGTCATCCGAACCAAGGACTCCGAGGAAAATGCTGCCGTCAACATTCCCGCCCTTGTCTCTTCGATTTTCGGTGTCAACGAGCCTGCGCTTTACGCCATCTTGCTGCCGCGTAAGCGTCTTATGTGGTCAACCTTTATTTCCGCTGGTGTAGGCGGCGCCATTGCCGGCCTCATGGGTGCCAAACTCTATGCCTTCGGTGCCTCCGGCCCGCTCGGTTTCCCGAGCTTTATTAACCCTGCCGGCATCGACACGGGCTTTATCGGCCTTGTCATCTCCGGTGTGGTCGCTTTCGTTTTGGCTCTTGTCGCCGCTATGGCGATCGGTACCAGGAAGGACGAGGGCGGTAAGGCGCTCAACATCTCGGTGGACTAGTCTGTCTGCGCACTTTAACTAAATATGCCTCGGACGGCGACGTGCCGCCCGAGGCATATTTGTGTTTTGTGCCGTTGTCAGCGTGTTTGCGGACACAAGTCTGCGGTTGTGGAGCAGCGGGGATTATGACGGTCGTGCCGCGGTGGAAGACGCACGGTCGCCCTGCAGGAGCTGACGGTAGGGGAGGAAGCCGATGAACGAGACGACCGCCTGCGAGTGCGCGGCATTCCGCTTGAGGTAGAGCCTGACCTCGGAGGTCGTCGCGGGCTCAAGCGGCACCAGGGCTACCTTTCCGCTGGCAAGCGATTCCGCCGGCTTGCGCATGAGGAATGAGACGCCGGCGCCGCGTGCGACAAGAGAGATGATGTTCTCGGCTCGTTTGCCGGTGAACGTAACGCGTGGGCCAAATCCAGCTTCGCGACAAAGGGAAAGGACGAGCTCGCTTACGAACGAGCCTTGGGGAAGCATGAGGAAATTCTCGTCGATAAGGTCGTCTATCTCGACGGTGTCACGTTCGGCGAGCGGATGGTCGAGCGGAAGGACGGCCACGAGCCGGTCAGTCGTAAAGGGAATCTTTTTGAACTCCGGCTCGATGGCGCCACTGTCACGGATGAAGGCCAGGTCAATGTCCTCGTGCAGGAGCATACGCTTGAGTGTGTCGCCCTCGCCCTCGATGAGCTCAACAGAATATGAGGGGTTCGCCTGCTGAAAATCGATGACGGCGTCCGTGATCCCATAAGGGGCCATAATGGGGATAGAACCTACGGTGAGGTGCTCGAGCGGCTCACCTGCGCCTATTTGAATGGCGGCAAGATAGCGGTGCTGAAGCGTCGCAATTTTTTGCGCATAGGGGAGGAGCGCTTCACCTTGCGCGGTGAGTGTTACGTGGCGCTGGCTTCGATCGATGAGCTTGCAGCCGAGTTCGTGCTCCATTGCCATGATGTGCTTGGAGAGGGTTGATTGCGACATGAAAAGCAGTTCCGCCGCATCAAGAAACGTGCGTGACTGCGCTAAGATGGCGAATTCGCCAAAGCGGCTGATATCCATAGGGAGGCCTCCGGTACCCTCATTTTGGCAGGTGGCCTAAACCACGACGCCATTGCAGTGGTCGATTTCGTGCTGGATGATCTCGGCGGTGTAGCCCGAGAAGTTTTTGATGCGGTGAACGAAGTTCTCGTCCAAATACTCAACCTTAATGCGGCGATAGCGGGTACAGGGACGCTCGCCGGTCAGCGAGAGGCATCCTTCGCTCGTCTGATAGGCATTGACCTGCTCAAGAATTTGAGGGTTGTACATCAGGAGTGTCCTGTTGCCGTCCTTTACGCAGATGATGCGTTTGCGCACGCCGATCATGTTGGCGGCGAGGCCCACGCACTCGCGCTCATGCTCGTGGAGTGTATCCAGGAGATCCTGCCCGGTTGCGGCATCGTCGGGTCCCGCGTCTTCGGAAGGCAGACGCAAAAAGAACTCGGATTTCATGATGGGCTTAATCATGGCGGGCTCCTCATGTCTTATGCTTTCGTGGACTTTTAATAATAGCGCGGAAGGAAAGCTGTGCGTCCGCGTTACAATCTTTCGATGTTGGACCATGTTGCCAGATTCGTCGTGTACGGCGTCTGGCGTAAGTCTAGGGCTCATTTTTCGCCCTGGACCGTTCCTCTGGGGCGATGCGACTGTCGTTCCAAGAGGAAGGAAATGCATGGGGAGCAAATCTCAGCAACAAGTTCAAGTAACGCCATCGGCCTCTGCGGCGATTCTCGTCGTAATGTATATTGCAGCCTTTGTTGCCGCGTTTAACGAGAACATCATTAACGTGGCGTTGCACGACATTATGGCAGCCTTTTCGGTGAGTGCCACCACGGCACAGTGGCTCGTCTCGGGCTACATGATCGTGACGTCGATTTTTACGGCCATCATGGCCTTCCTGTCCGGCCGTTTCTCGACGCGCAAGCTGCTGTTTTTCGCATGCGGATGCATGGTCGCCGGCGAAGTCCTGTGCCTGGTCGCTCCGTCGTTTAGCGTTTTGCTGCCAAGTCGTATTTTGCAGGCTGCGGGATCGGGCATCTTGTTCCCGCTCATGATGAACGTGGTGCTGTCTTGCGCCCCGCGCGAGAAGCTCGGTTTGTATCTGAGCCTGGGCGGCGCCTGCATTACGCTAGGACCGGCGTTTGGACCCGTGATTAGCGGTCTTATGTGCACGTTATTTGGCTGGAGGGCGGTGTTCGTAGTGCCGCTGGTGGGCGGCATTGTGGTCGCTGCGGCGGGCGTTAAGCTTGTTCAGAATGTCGGAGAGCGCTCGAACACCACGCTTGATATTCTGTCGGTTGTTTTGCTCGCGGTCGGCATTACGGCATTTGTGTATTCCGTAGGCGAGTTCTCGGCCAATCTGATTGCCGGTGTCGTGGCGCTTTTCGCCGCCGTTGTGCTGCTCGGCCTGTTTGCGGCCCGTCAGCTCAAGCTCGAGCATCCGGTGCTTAACGTGCGTCCCATGGCGAGCGTTTGCTTTTGGCCTGCGTGCCTGCTTGTGGTGGTGTCGATGATGACGACGTTCTCGATGAGCGTTTTGTTGCCGCTCTATTTTGAGGGCGCATACGGCATGACCGCACTTATTGCGGGCCTGCTCATTTTGCCGGCGATTGCCTGCAACGCCGTGACCTCGATTGTGGGCGGACGTGTGATGGACGCCCGTGGCGCATGGCCGCTGCTGCCGGTCGGCTTTGCCCTGATTGCCGTGGGACAGACTGCCATCTCGATGACGGCGGCAAGCATGAACATCGGCGTCGTCGTGGCGCTGACCGTTGTGGTGTATGCCGGAGTCGGTTTGGTGCTGAGCCCCTCGCAAACGGCCGGCTTGGAGACGCTGCCCGCCGCTGAGCATCCTCACGGAACGGCATTGCTCAACACGTGGAACATGATTGCCGCATCGTTTGGCCCGTCGCTGTTTATCGGCCTGCTCTCGAGTTCTGCGGCGACTGCCGGTGTCGCTGGCGCTGCGACGGACGTTGCCCAGGCGATTGGATTTGCAGCTGCCGTGCGTGTGGCGGCTGTAATTGCCGTGGTTGGGTTCGCGACGTCGCTGGTGTACGCTCGTCGCGAGTCGCACATGTCGCATTAATGTGTGCACATAGATTCTGCAGCTAGATTGAATGGCGACACCATAAACTAATGGACGTTTTGCCGAGAGGCATGAATGTTTAAAGCGCAAAGAGTGCGCGACGGGCCCCGCGAATGGGGCGATGATGCCCGAGAGGGCCAAGAAGGAGTCTCATGTCCGAGAACGAAGAGATCATGAACGAGACCGAGAACGAGACCATGGCTGCCGAGGTCGAGGCAGTCGAGACCGTGGAGACCGAAGCTGCTGAGGTTGAGGCTGCTGACGAGGTTTCCGCCGAGGAGGAGGCCGAGGTTGTCGAGGCCGCCGCTGATTACGATGACGAAGAGCTGATGGATAAGATGCAGAAGGCCGCCCGCCTGCTGCGTAGCCGTCGCTTTGCTATTTCCAAGGAGGAGGAGGCCAAGGCCGAGCGCATGGCGAACATCGAGCGCGCCATCAAGCTTCTTGACCTCAAGCCCAAGATGGAGCAGAAGGAAATGTCCGACCTGCTGGGCATGCGCCTCCGTGAGCTCGATGGCCTGATGGCCGAGGCCGAGGCTGCCGATCTGGTCGGCCGCATCGACGACGCCGAGGGCGATATGCGCAAGATCGTCGTCTTCGCTGCCGAGGATGCCGCTGAGGGCCTGGTCGAGCTTGCCAACAAGAAGGAGAAGCTCCTGCCCGAGCTTTCTTACGAGGAGGCCACCGAGCTGATGGCTGCTCTCGATAAGGTTATCGCTCCGCTCGTCGCCATGGGCCTGGACGAGGACCGCGGTCCTCGCGGCGGCCGTGACGATCGCGGTGGCCGTGGCGGCGACCGTGGCGGTCGCGGCGGCTTTGGCGATCGCGGTGGCCGTGGCGGCGACCGCGGCGGTCGCGGTGGCGACCGTGGCGGCCGTGGCGGCTTTGGTGACCGTGGCGGCGACCGTGGCGGTCGCGGCGGCTTTGGTGGCAACCGTGGTGGCTATGGCGACCGCGGCGGCAACCGTGGCGGCTTCGGCGGCAACCGTGGTAACGACCGCGGCGGTCGCGGTGGCGACCGTGGCGGCCGCAACGGTGGCGGCTTCCGCGGTAACCGCTTCTAGTTGGGTTACGCGGTTTTACCAAACCGCGTAACTAGTTGACGCTGCGCGCCCACCAGAGCGACAACTTGTCATTCAAAGAGGACGGCATGACCAGAAGGTCTATGCCGTCCTCTTTTCATGCCAATTT
>NZ_JBDMHB010000010.1:0-58130 GCF_039752955.1 Collinsella aerofaciens | reverse complement strand
GGGGCCGCGGGGGCGTTCGGCTAACTGCGGGAATGGCCTATTTGCTCAATGTGTTCGGCTGAGATCGGAAATCAACCTCCCCGAAGTTGCGGTGAAATAGGGACTGATTGAAGCTCTGAGACCGCCAAACAGTCCCTATTTCACCGCAACTTATGATGGAGAATTTTGGACGCTGGGTATAATCGTCGTATTGCATTGAAATGTGGCGAAAGGAGTGGCAATGTCTCGGTATTGCGCCTCGTGCGGCAAGCTTCTTGCAGATAATGCCAAGTTCTGCACCTCGTGCGGTGCACCCGTTGAGCAAACAGCCGCGAGCGATAGCCAGCCCGCTTTCGAGCAGACCGGTTCCCTCGATACGCCGCAAGCCAAGGCGGACGACCCCCTCGCCTATCGCCCCGACCCCGCCGCAGGCCCCGCGGCCGTCGAGACCACGCAGCGCATACCCGTCGCGAGCGGCTCGCCCCAACAGCAGCCGGCTCCCGCATACGCGCCCGCTTCGCCACAGACCCCCGCTCCCAAAAAGAGCGGCACCGGGCCGCTTATCGCCGTTATCGTTGTGCTGGTGGCGATCATCATCGCCCTGGTCGTTTTCTTTGTGATCAAGCCTTTCGACAACGCCGCCACGCAGACGACTGCCGAGGTAGCTAAGCTGCACCATGACGTCGATGACGATGACCTAAAGCCTCTCGGCGATCCCAACAGCCTGTACGACGATGATGACGATGACGACGAGGATGGCGGCGAAGCAACGCTCTCCGAGCAGAACCTCTACCGCCGACTGAGCGAATACTACGACTTGCTCGAAGACCTCGACAACTACGTCCGTGGCTGCGCACAGAACTTCAACGGCAGCTATCTGGAAGAGGATCGAACCACCCGTCAAAATCTCGCCGACGTCGCCGAGCGCACGGAGGACACCATCGAGCAGTATTACGACATCGTCGAGGACCTAGACGTCCCGACGAGCTCCAAGAACTACAGCTCCTGGAAAGACATCGTTGCCCTGTACGACGACCTGAATCACCGCATTGACGCAATCTGTGATGCCTGGGAGATCAGCCTGAAATACGCCAAGCCTGCGGACCACAAGAATGAGATCGTGGCGCCGCTGTCGCGCGACAACGTGGCGGGCACCAATGACAATAAGTACCGCCTAGACTTTGAGGAGCGCTATCCCGGCGCCAAACCCGTCGAAGTGAACTAGCGCTTTGTCGTTCCCGAGCCGGCAGTTAGGGACGTTCCTAAACTGCCGGCAGAAAAGAAACGTCCCTAACTGCCGGATAAAAAACGAGCGAGGATTTTGAGGTCCTCGCTCGTTTTTGTTTTGGGCAATGTTTCGACTGCGCCGCTACTTGTCGGCGGCTGCTTTCTTGGCAGTCGACTTCTTCGCGGTCGTCTTCTTGGCAGCAGTCTTCTTTGCCGCCGTCGTCTTCTTGGCCGCCGTCGTCTTCTTGGCCGTGCTCGCCTTGGTCGTGGTCTTGCGACCGCGGGCGGGCTTCTTCTCCTTGGTCGGGCAGTCCATGTTCACGCAGATGCGCCACGGGCCGCGCGCCGTGTTGACCACCACGATGGGGGCGCCGCATTCGGGGCAAGTCTCACCCGTCGCCTCGAGCTTACCGCGCGCCGGCAGAGGATAGCTCACGCCGCAGTCATCGTAGTTGGTGCAGCGGATAAAGCGCTTGCCGCTCTTCTCGCTCTTGTGCGCGATCAGGTCGCCATGGCGTCCGGCCTCGGCGCACACCTTGCACTCGCCCACCTTAAGGTCAGGCTCGTAGTTGGTGGGGCACGTGGGGTTCACGCAAATCTCGAAGGCCTTCTGGCGGAACGGCTGGCACTTAATGCGCGGCGCGCCGCACTCGGGGCACACGGCCGCCTCGCCCTCGAGCGGGCTTACCTTGACGCCGCTCGGCACCGGATAGGTCACGTCGCAGTCGGGCCAGCCCATGCAGCCGATAAAGCTACCGCGGGTCTTGGCGCTCGTCTTCATAACCAGATCCTTGCCGCACTTGGGGCAGGCACCCACGCGCGCATCGGCCGTGACGGCGTCGCTGATGGCGTCGCCGAGCTCCTGCGTATGTTTGAGCAGCTCGTCGAGCACACCGGCCAGCAGCGCGCGCGAGTGCGTCACGACATGCTCTTCGGTGTCCTCGCCGCGCTCGACGCGGGTCATGTCGCCGTCGAGCTCGCTGGTCATATCGGGGCTCGTGATGCGCGGGGCAAATTGCGTCAGCGCGTCGATGATGGCGATGCCCAGCTGGCTCGGCTCAACGGGATCATTTTTGAGATAGCGCACGGCATACAGGCGCTCGATGATGCTCGCACGCGTGGACTTGGTACCCAGGCCGCGCTTTTCCATCTCCTGCACGAGCTTGCCCTGGCTGTAGCGCGCGGGCGGCTCGGTCTGCTTGGCCTCGAGTTTAATGTCGAACACGTCGACCGTATCGCCCTGCTCCAGCGGCGGCATCTGCTCATCGCGCTTAAGTCCATACGGATACGCCTCGCGGAAGCCCGGAGTCACGAGCACATCGCCCGAAGCCACGAACGGCTCACCGTTCACGTCGAGCTCGAGCTTGGTGTTCTCGATGGTCGCGGGACCCATAAGCGTCGCCAGGAAGCGGCGGGCGATGAGGTCGTAGAGCTTGCGCTGACCGCCGTCGAGCGTGGACGGATCGCCCTCGCCCGTGGGGTAGATAGGCGGGTGGTCGGTGGTCTCGACTTTACCGCGCGTGGGCTTCATGGGACCAGCGAGTACCTTTTTGCACACGGGCGCCAGCGCCGGGTTGATCTTTGCCAGGTCACTCACCACGGCGCCCAAATCGAGCGTCGCGGGATACACGGTGTTGTCGACACGCGGGTAGCTGATGAGGCCCGCCATGTAGAGAGACTCGGCGATGCGCATGGTACGCGCAGGCGAGATGCCCTCGGCTGCGGCGGCAGCCTGCAGCGAGGTGGTCGCAAACGGCGTGGGCGGCTGCTGCTTGCGCGAGCGCTTGGTCACCGCGGCGACGGTTGCCGTCGCGACGCCGTCAACATGGCCGTACGCCGTCTCAGCAGCATCCTTGTCGGTAAAGCGTGCCGTCTTGTGCGCAATCTTAAAGCGGTCATCCTCGGCAGCGCCCTGCGCAGCACCCATGCCGCGAATCTGCCAATAGTCCTCGGGCACAAACGCCATGCGCTCGCGCTCGCGCTCGACCACCAGGGCAAGCGTCGGCGTCTGCACGCGGCCGGCAGAGCGCACGTTACCAAAGCCGCCAAACTTGGCGAGCGTCAGGTAACGCGTGAGCACCGCACCCCAAATGAGGTCGATGTGCTGGCGGCTCTCGCCGGCGTCGGCCAGATTCTGGTCGAGCGAGACGAGATTATCGAAGGCCTGCGTGATCTCGGCCTTGGTAAACGAAGAGTACTGGGCGCGGGCGACCGGCAAGTCCGGCGCAACCTCGCGCACCTTGTTGAGGGCGTCCGAACCGATCAGCTCGCCCTCGCGATCGAAGTCCGTGGCGATGATGACACTGTCGGACTTCTTAGCCAGGTTCTTGAGCGAGCGAATGAGCTCCTTCTCGGCCGGTAGCTTAATGACGGGCGCCCAGGTGAGGTAGGGCAGGCTCTCGAGCTTCCAGCCCTTGATGGAGATACCGTCGGCAAGAAACGGCTTACGCTTGGTGTCGTAGGGCGGACGAGCCAGGCCATCGGGCATGTCGGCCGGCAGCATCTCGCCGTCCTCGGTCACCGAATACCAACCCAGCTTTTTATCGAACAGCACGCTGTCGCAAAAATCGGGCGCAAGGATGTGACCGGCGAGACCGATCGTCACACACTCCTCGCCCTTCCACTCAAAACGGTAGATGGCGGTGTTGTACACCTTGTCCTTTTTGGGTTTGCCCGTGGACAGACGCTCGGCGATCTGACGCGCGGCGTCGTTTTTCTCGGCGATGATGAGCTTCAAAAGAGGCTCCTATCTCGTGTCTCTGCGGCTACGCCCGCCCGTATGGCGGCCGATTTACGCCCTTGCTTGCTCGATCTGCCCGATGAGCCAATCGCACCAGGCATCCATGCCCTCGCCCTTGCGCGCGCTCACGGCAAACCGCGGCGCCTGCGGATTGAGGTCATCGAGTGTCCTAGTATACCTATCCATGTCAAAATCGAAAGCCGGGGCCACGTCGACCTTATTGAGCAGCTGCGCGCCGGCGTGCTGGAAGATGCCCGGGTACTTGATGGGCTTGTCGTCGCCCTCGGGCACCGAGAGAATCATGATGGACAGGTTCTCGCCCAGGTCAAAGTCGACCGGGCAGACCAGGTTGCCCACGTTTTCGATAAAGATGACGTCGATATTTTGAAGACCCACCGCCTGGTCGAACGCGTCAACGGCCTCCATGATCATGTTGCCCTCGAGGTGGCACAGGCCACCCGTGTTGATCTGGATGGCGGGCATGCCGGCTTCCTTCATGGTGATGGCGTCGACATCCGAGGCAATATCGCCCTCGATGACGGCACAGCGCAGGCCAGCCTTGTCGCGCAGGCGCTCGTTGGTGCCCAGGATCGTGGTGGTCTTGCCCGAACCGGGGCTCGACAGCACATTGATCACATAGGTGTTTGTCTCTTTAAATCGCTGTCGCAGCTGATCTGCCAGGCGCTCGTTGCGCGACAGAATCGGCGACGCGATATCAATCGTTTTCTCAGCCATACTCGGCACTCCTTACTTTGGCCCCTTTATACCCCATCACCAGATGGCTAGCGGGCTAATCGTCGGGGGTTTCGATTTCGATACTTGCGATGTCGAGCTCGCGGCCGTGCAGCAGACGCACGTTGGCGCCGCCACATTGGGGACAGCGGCAATGGAAGCGATCGTGCTCAAAGACCTCCCCGCAGTCCAGACACTCGCTTTGTGGATGGACTTCCTCCACGGCAAGCTCGCAGCCTCGCGTGAGCGGGTCCTCATCGCGAAATGTCTCCCACGCAAAGTCGAGCGCCTCGCGCACAACTTCGGTCATATCCCCGATACGCAGCGTTACCAAAACGGCGCGCGAGGCCCCCGCCCCACGCGCCGCGCGAATCACTGTATCGAGTATGCCGTTGACAATGCCAACCTCGTGCATACCGATTTACTCCTCGTCGTCCTCATCGTCCGAGAACAGGTCCAGACGGCTCACAAACAAGCCCTCCTTGCCCTCGCGCGCGGTAATGACCACGCGGGCAATGGCGAGCGAAATCTCGTAGAGCGAGAGCAGGGCACCATACATGAGGCCCAGCGTAACGGGCGAGCCGTCGGGCGTAATCACAGCCGAGCCCACAAGCAGGCCCACGTACACGTAGCGCCAGGCGCCGCGGAAGGCCGCGTAGGACACGATGTGGAAGACGGACAGGTAGAAGATGATGAGCGGCAGCTCAAACGCCACACCAAAGCCGATCATAAAGAGCAGCTCCATGTTGACGTAGTTCTCCAGGTCGGGCAGCGCGGTTGCGACGGCAGAGGTCTCGCCGATGAGCCACTCAAAGCCTGCCGGGATAATGATGAAGTAGCAAAAGATTGCGCCCAGGAAGAACAGCACCGTCGAGGCGAGCACCGTAGGCACAACCCACTTGCGCTCGTTGGGACGCAGTGCCGGCAGGAAAAATGCCAGAATCTGCCAGATGATCATGGGCGTGCACATGACCACGGCCATCTTGATGGCCAGCGAGAAGCGCAGGCCAAAGCCGCCGAGCGTGGTGGTGATGTAGAACTTACCGTCCGGCACAAAGGAGCGGATGGGGTCTTCCAGGATGTCGAGCACCACGGGCGTGGCGAAATACAGCACGATGGCGGCGGCAAACACCGACACGACCACGATAGTCAGGCGGCGACGGAGCTCTCCCAGGTGATCGAAGAGCGGCATGCGCGCAGGTCCGATAGGCATTACTCATCGCCTCCCTTCGAGGCGTCGGCGGTGGCAGCCTCGTCCTCGGCCTCGAGCTCGCGAGCGAGCTGGTCGACGACGGCCTTGCGCTTGCGGGGACGACGGGCGTAGAGGTCAGCCGTCGTGGGCTCTGCCGGCTCGGGCTCGGACTCTGGCTCTGCAGCAGGCTCGGGCTCGACGACAGGCTCGGCGGCAGCGGCAGGCTCGGCGCCCTCGGCCTCGGACTCCTCAGCAGCACCCTCGCCCTCGGCGGCAGCCTCGCTCGCGGCCTTCTCGGCGGCAAGGCGGGCACGGCGCTCGGCAAAGGTCTCCTTCTTTGCGGGCGCAGCCGTCTCGACGGCATCCTCGTCTGCATCGGAATCGTCATCGACGGCAGTCTTCTTGGGCTTGACCGGTGCCGAAGCGGCCTCACTTACCGGATCGATAATCTCGGACTGAACAACGGCCGTCATCTTTTCCTGCGTCTCGCGGAACTGACGAATGGCACGGCCGATCGTGCGGCCCATCTGTGGGAGCTTATCCGGGCCAAACAGCAAAAAGCCGAAGACCACGATGATCGCGAGCTCACCCTCTCCAATACCAAACACACATACCTCCAAGGCTCGATGTGAGTCGAGCCCGCACCGCGCCATTCGGCCGGAACTCGTCTATTCATTCGGTCAAGTATAGCGCCCGGACGCCAAAACGTCCGAGCGCATCACAAACATATGCCAAACGGCACGCCCTTTTTGGGGGCAAAGATTATGCCGCCGTGATCGAAATCTCCTGGTCGACGCCCAGCAGCTGAACCACGCGCATCACCTGGGGCTGCACATTAGTGCAGCTAAAGCGCTTACCGTGGTCGACCGCGTGGTGCGCGGCGCCCACGAGCACGCCAATGCCCGTCGAATCGATGTAGCTCACCTGGGCAAAATCGAGCTCAACGGCCTCAGTGGGCTGCTCGAGCGCCAGGTCAATGGCATTGCGCAGGCTATCGGCGTTAGAGATATCGATCTCGCCGGTCACCTTAATGGTGTAGATCTCCGGTGTGGGGTTGGTGGAAATACCCAAATCCATGTATACGCTCCTTTACGTATCGAAAGTGCGGATAGTACTGGGCGCGGACTTGCGGGGCCCTAGGCGTTAGGCGCGCTCGGCACGAGCAAGCTCGGCAGCGACGAGCTTGACGGCCAGCACCAGTACGTCGAGTGCTGCCTCCAGGTCCTCGACCGTGGGATAGCTCGGCGCGATGCGGATGTTGGTATCGCGCGGATCCTTGCCATAGGGCCAGGTGGCACCGGCCGGCGTGAGCTTGACGCCCAGGTCGGCGCAAAGCGCGGCGACCTTCTGGGCCGAGCCCTCGGGACCATCGAAGCTTACAAAGTAGCCGCCGCGGGGGTGCGTCCAGGTGGCACAGCCCGTATCGCCCAGGCCCTCGGTGAGCTTGCGCTCAACGGCCTCAAAGCGCGGACGCAGGAACTCGGCATGCTTTTTCATGTGCTCCTTGACCGCCTCGATGGTGGGAAGGAAGCGCACGTGGCGCAGCTGGTTGAGCTTGTCGGCGCTGATGAGGCCGGCCTTCAGGCGCTTGGAGAACTCCGCGATAACCGCGGGGCTCGCACCGATAAAGCCGATGCCGGCGCCCGGGAAGGTGATCTTGGACGTCGATGCAAAGGCCACCACGCGGTCCTCGGTGCCCGCCGCGCGAGCGAGGTCAAAGATGTTGGCGAGCTCGTCGGTCTCGTCGTACAGGTCGTGCACGCAGTAGGCGTTGTCCCAGAAGATGCGGAAATCGGGCGCGGCCGTGGGCATCTCGACCAGGCGACGCACGGTGTCCTCGCTAAAGGTGATGCCCGTGGGGTTGGAATACTTGGGCACGCACCAGATGCCCTTGATGGAGTCGTCGGCGGCAACCAAGTGCTCGATCTCGTCCATGTCGGGGCCGTTGTCGGTCATCGCGACGGGGACATTCTCGATACCCAAGTCGGCAGTGATGCCAAAGTGGCGGTCGTAACCGGGAACAGGGCACAGGAACTTGACCTTCTTGCCGTCATGCGCGGCCTCATAAGCCTCCCAAGGCTCGCTACCGCACGAGCCGCAGCGCCAGAACATGCCGGCGATATCGTGCTCGATCAGCAGGCTCGACGAACCCAGTACGAGCGTCTGCTCGGCGGGGCAACCCAGGAACTCCCCCGCCAGCTTGCGTGCCGAGGGAATGCCCTCAAAGCAACCGTAGTTGGAGCAGTCGACGTTGCCGTCGTGCAGATCGGCATCGGCATTGAGGATATCGAGCATGGGGCGAGAGATGCCCACCTGGGAGGGCGACGGCTTGCCGCGGGCCATGTCGAGCGCCAGGCCCTTGGCCTTGACCTCGGCGACCTCGGCTTTGAGCGCCTCGATGGCGACATCGAGTTCGGTGGTTTCCATCTTCTGGTAGATCGTCTGCATGGGTGCGACCTTTCGCGAAGCGGGACGTTGCAGTTCGTCTAAGTATAGACCGCCACTGCCGCAACGGTATGAAGCCGTGATAGATTAAGTCCATCGCAATGAATTACGACATCGCCGCGCATGCCGGCGTGGGGCGCCCAAGGAGGCACTATGGAGTACGGATCGTTCCAGGCCGAGGAATTCGGCGACCTGCAGCGCCTGGTCGACGGACTGTTTTATGACCGCCGCGCCATCGACCGCCTGGATCTCATCGTGCAGGCCGAGATCTTGGACCTCGCGCCCGACCTCATGGAAATCGTCAACCTTTTGCCGCCCGGCTACTACGACCGCCAATCGCTTTGCGACCAGCTCAACTCCGCCTTGGCCGCCCACGGCTGGGGCGCCGTCTACGGCACCGTGGAATAAACCTAGTCATTTAAGAACGTCCCCAATGACTAAAACGCCGCTTGTGACGGTGTTCACGGGCGGCGTTTTCAAACTTGTTTGTGCTTTTACTCGTTCTTGGGCGCGGGGTGTTTGCAGACCACACTCATGTAGATCATGCCGAGCACGGCCGCGGTGACCGAACCGGCAAGAATGGCAGCCTTGGCGGCAAGAACCTCAAACTCGGCCGTCGGGAAAGCGAGGCCGCTGATGAGGATCGACATCGTAAAGCCGATGCCGCCCAGAATGCCCACACCGGCAATCATGTGCCAGTTGACGTTGCGCGGCAACTGGCAAGCCTTGAGCTTGACCAGGGCAAATGTCATGCCAAAAATACCAATCGGCTTGCCCAGCAGCATGCCAAAGTACACGCCGAGCGTCACCGGGTCGGTGAGCAACGTGCTCATATCCACGCCTACCAGGCGAACCTGTGCGTTCACGAACGCAAAGATCGGCAGAATCACAAAGTTGACCGGTGTGGAGATCAGACGCTCCATGCGGATGAGCGGCGGGGTCACGCGGTGCATGACGCGCTCGACCCTGGTGGTCGAGACGGTAAAGTCATGCTGGCCCAAGATGTGCGCCTCGTCGTCGTAGCGGTCATCGAGCAGCGGCAGGCACTCGCCCAACCAATCGGTGAGGCTATCGAGCTTGACGCCGCACTTGGCCGGGATGGTAAAGGCCAAGATGACGCCAGCAAGCGTGGCATGTACGCCGCTCTTGAACATGCAGAACCACAACAGCAGGCCCAGTACCGAATACGGGGCAAGGCGGTAATGCTGCGTCTTGTTGAGCCACACGAGCGCGCAGGTCACAAGCGCGGCGGCGCCCAACCAAAACGGATTGGGGCTCTGGCCGTAGAAGATGGCGATGGCGGCGATGGAAATGAGGTCGTCGGCGATGGCGAGCGTCGAGAAGAACACGCGCACGCCGTTGGGCACGCGATTGCCCAAAAGCGACAGCACGCCCAGCGCAAAGGCAATATCGGTTGCCATGGGAATGGCCCAGCCGTTGTGCGCGCCGGCATGGTTAAAGATCAGATAGATGCAGGCGGGAACGACGACGCCGCCCACGGCCGCCAGCATGGGAAGCATAGCCTGGCGCGGGTTTTTGAGCTCGCCAACTGTCATCTCGTACTTGAGCTCAATGCCCACCAACAAAAAGAAAATCGCCATGAGGAAGTCGTTGACGAATAGCTCGACGGTGAGACCGGCCGTAAGGTTGCCCAGACCCACATACAGCGGGGTCTCCAAAAAGTGATGGATGGCCTCATAGGCATCGGTATTGGCGCAAATGACGGCGGCGATGGCGGCGAAGACCATGACGGCGGCGGAAATCGTGCCGTTCTCGGCGATGCGCTCCCAGATGTCGTGACGTTCAAAGCGCTTGCGCTCACGAACGTTGAACAGCTGCTCAGTTGCTGCCATGGGCGGCTCCTTTCACGGGAAAGCTCCCGTCTTAAAAAAGCACGGCCCGCCCAAGTGGCGGCGCCGCGCTCTAACGTATTACGCTTGCATCTAGCCTACCCTGCACGACAAGCACGCAGGCATGGCCGAAAAGCGGAACCACAGGTTGAACATTATTTGTTCAACGGCACGGGCATACCTGTCCAAGAGACGACGCGGCGCCGTGCACAAAAAACGACCGGAGCGCGGGGCGTCCGCGATCCGGTCGTGGCGTTTGGTCAACTAAACCTAGCAGGCGGCCATGATGGGGGCTGCGACCTGCTTCTTACGGGAGAGGACGCCCGGCATCCAGACGCCGTCGTGCTCGTCGGCAATGCCCAGGCCCTTCTGAGCGGCCTCGGTCTCGCCCTCGAGCAGGACCTGCGAGCCTTCCTCCATGATGTCGGTGATGCACAGAACGATGCCGTCGGCACCCTTCTCGGCGGCGTAGGCGCGCATGGCCTCGCGAATCTCGTCGATCATGCCGAGTGCGCGGGTCTTGTCGACAGTCTCGTACTGGCCGATGAGCAGCTTCTTGCCGGCGGGCTCGAACATCTTGATGTCGTTACCGACCATCTCGGCTGCGGTGAAGGAGCCGGACGGACGGGTGAGGAAGACCTCCATGCCAAACTTGACCGGGTCGACGCCCACCTGCTCGCCGAGCTTGGCGGCGACGGCGCGGTCGACATCGGTGGTGGTGGGGCTCTTGAGCATGAGCGTGTCAGTCATCATGGCCGAGAGCAGCAGCTTGGCCTGAACGTCGGAAAGCTCAACGCCGAGCACGCCGGCGAGCTTGGTGACGATGGTGCAGCTGGAGCCCCAGGGCAGGCAGATGTAGTGCAGCGGGCCGGCGGTCTCGAAGTCGCCGATGCGGTGATGATCGACAACGCCAAAGACCGTGGCGTCCTTAAGGCCGGCGACGGACTGGGCAGACTCGTTGTGGTCGGTGAGGACGACGAGCTGACCGGCCTCGACGGACTCGATCACGCGGGGCTCGGCAATGCCGGCGTCGGCGAGCAGCTTGGCAGACTCTGCCGGAAGCTGACCAAGGGCGCAGGCCTCGTAGGTGTTGCCGGCATACTCAACCTGGTTGAGCAACTGGGACAGGACGACGGCGCTCATGATAGCGTCGTTATCGGGGTTCTGGTGACCAAAGACAAGAACGTTTGCCATGGATATCCTCCACTTGATATGTGTACTTGGACGTAGCTATGGTAGCACGCCGATGCCGAGCCTTCGCAGACGGAAGGGCCACGGCATATTTTGGGGCAGGCATGGAGGCCAAGGCTGTCCCTTTTGCACCATGTTGGTGCAAAGTAACCTGTCCCCCTTGCACCAGCTATTTACCGGCGGCGCGCAGGGCTACGTAGGCGGCACCGATGATGCCGGCGTCGTTTCCGAGCGAAGCGACCTTAATGGGCGTCTCGCGCGAGGCGGAAAGCGCGTACTGCTTAAAGTACTCGCGAGCCTTGTCGAGGTAGACATCGGCCGAGGCGGAGGCGCCGCCGCCGATGAGGAACATCTCGGGATCAACCACGTTGGCAATAAGCGCCAGTGCGCGGCCGAGGTAGTCGGCCATGGTATCGGCAGCTGCCAGCGCGAGCTTGTCGCCCTCGCGGCAGGCCTGGAACACGTCCTTGGAATCGGAGGGGCCGGTCAGCTCGATGGGCTCGACGCCCGCCTTCTCGCACTCGGCAAGGTAGTTGCTCACCACGCCGGTGGCGCTGGAATACTGCTCCAGATGGCCATGGCCGCCGCAGCCGCAGGTGCGCTCCTCAGCCGGGTTCAGGCACATGTGGCCAATCTCGCCGCCGGCGCCCACAACGCCCGATACCACGTCACCGTTAACGATAACGCCGCCGCCCACGCCGGTACCAATGGTGACCATCACCACGTTCTGTACGCCCTTGGCAGAGCCGAGCCAGGCCTCGCCCATAGCAGCGGCGTTGGCGTCGTTCTCGTACTTAACGACCGCGTCGGGGCAGTGCTCCTGGATGGCAATCTTGAGCTCGGGCAGGTTAATGGCAATGTTGGCCTTGACCTTGGCATCGCCCGATGCCGGGATGGGGCACGGAACGGCCAAGCCAATGCCCGCCACAAAGGCACGCGGAACCTGGGCCTTGGCGACCACCTGGTCGATAGCCTCGGTCACCGCGGCAAAGCCCGCAGCGTCGACGATGGGAGGCGTGGGCACGCTGGCCTTGGCAAGCAGGTTTCCGTCCTCATCGAACAGACCCTCCTTGACCGAGGTACCGCCGACGTCGATGCCGATGTAATACTGCTTAGGTTCCATGGGAGCCCGCCTTTCTCGTTTAAACATTGCCTGTATGGTACCGCTCTCAAGACAAAAACCCGCCAAAAAGGGACAGGTTTGTTTTGGCAGGTTTTATCTGGGGAAACGTCCGCCCGCTCAACGAGCAATGACGCTCAGCAACTCGCCAAACAAAAAGCGCCGGGAGAGGGAGACTCCCGGCGCCTGCAAAAGGGACTGGATTGTATGCGAACCGCACGATCCGTCGCGGCGAAAACGCCAGCTAGGCCTTGAGTGCCTGTAGCTGTTTGTGGCCCTCAATGAGCTCCGTGGCCATGACGCGCATGGTCTCGGTGCCGGCCATCTGGTCCTCGGCGTGCAGCAGAATCAGCGGGGCCTCGCCGTTGCGCTCGCCATTGGCCTCCTTCTTAAGAAGTCCCATGTGAACATCGTGGCCGCCGTTATAGGCCTCGTCGCCCTGCTTAATGAGCTCCTCGGCGGCGTCGAAATCGCCCTCCTTGGCCTTCTGCACGGCGTTGATGTACATGCTCTTGGCGGTACCGACGTAGCTGATGATCTCGAAGCAGGTCATCTGCAGTTCGTTCATATCCTCCATGCGCTGCACCTAGCCCATCACGCTGACGCAGTGGTCGATGATGCCGGCGGCGTTCATGCGGCCATAGTCGACCATGTTGATGACCTCGACCGGGAAACGGCCGGCGGCCTCCTTCTCAAAGTCGCCCTTGGTGTAGCCGATCTGCGGGCCGAGCAGCAGGATGTCGCACTCGTCCAGGTGATCGTGGGCCTCATTCATAGGACGGGCTTCGACCTCGATGTCCAGACCACGGCTCGCGACCTCGGACTGCATCTTCTGGACCAGCAGACTCGTGGACATGCCGGCATTGCAGCAAAGCATGATCTTCTTCATGGTTTCCTCCTTATAACTGCGCGGCGCGCAGACGACAAACTGGATAAATCCTTGTGGTTATCTTTCCCCTGTTTTGCACGTTTAGGCAAAAAAGGAGATACGGGTACCGGTACCAAGCATCGGTACCCGCAAGGGTGGAATGGACAAACGCTAGGCGTTCTGCTCGGCGAGGGCCTCCTGCTTGGCGATGGCCTTCTCGGAGATCCTCATAAAGGGCAGGTAGACAGCCATGCCGATGACCAGCTCCAGAGCCTGCCACACGCCGGCGCGCCAGTCAAAGCCCGTAGCAAGCAGGGCGTTGATGACGGGCGGCATGGTCCAAGGCACCTGAGCGATGCAGGGGCTGATGATGCCAGCGCAGGTCAGGCCATAGGTGACACCGATGAACAGGTCGGGAAGAAGCACGAACGGAATCATGAGCGGCAGGTTGTACACGATGGGGTAACCGTAGATGACCGGCTCGTTGATGTTGAACAGGCCAGGCAGAATGGCCATCTTGGCAACGGTCTTGGAGGCCTTGTTCTTGGAGAACAGGAAGGTGTCGAGCAGCAGCATGAGGGTGCAGCCCGAGCCGCCGATGAGGGCGAAGCTGTTGACGATCTGCATGTTCATGTAGTGATCGGGCTGGATGGTACCGCCGGCGGCAAAGGTAGCCATGTTGTCGACGATGAGCATGGTCAGGATCGGCTCGACGGTAGCGCCCGAGATGGTGGACTGGTGAATACCAACGCAGAACAGCAGGTTGGCGAGGGTGTAGATGAGGATGACAGCCCACGGACCGGCGTTCATGATGCTCTTGAGCGGGTTGGAGATGCAGGTGGAGATGATGGTGCACAGGTCGGTGCCGGCGCAGACGGCGAGCAGGGCCGAGGCGATAGCGAAGATCGAGAGGTTGAGCAGCATTGGGATCATGACGTTGAAGGAGTTGGAGACCGCAGGAGGTACGCCCTCGCCCAGCTTGACCTTGAGCTTCTCGACGCCCGAGATCTTGATGAAGAGCGTCGTGGAGAGCAGGGCGATGATGATGGCCGAGAACAGGCCGTTGGTACCGGTGTTGGCGGTCGAAAGGGCACCGGTGACCTCGGCGGAGGTGATCTTGTCGGTGAGAAGCGGGCTCGTGGCGGCAAGGGTGGCGGTGATCTGCTGCGGCATCATGATGACGAAGGCAGAGATAGCGACAACCACGCAGGCAAGCGGGTTATCGAAACGCTCGTTCTTGGCGAGGCTGTAGCCAATCAGACCGGCCAGGATAATGGCGGACACGTTAAGGGTGCCCAGGGTGATTGCCGAGCCCCAGGTCTGGAGGTTGGCGAGGCCCGCCGCATCGAGCGGGAACAGAGGGAACACGACGTTGTTGATAAGAACCGCGATACCCGCAAGGATATAGAGCGGCGTGATGGTCGCGAAGGCATCGCGCAGGGAACGCAGATGAACCTGGTTTCCCACCTTCGCAGAGACCTCGGCAAATTTGTCGAGGAAGCTCTTTCCGTTGTCACTGGCCATGATTGCTCCTAACTTTCAAATCCGGCCTTTTCCTATGCGCACGGTGGTCTGTCGCCCTCTGCCACCAGATGTGCCAATGTTATTGCGCGTTTGCGCAGGGGCTGAGCGCCCGTTTTGGGGCTGAGCGCCCGATCGCTAATCCACCACGTGGGTCGTGGCGACCTGCTTGAGCCAAGCTGCCGATTTCTTAAGACGGCGCTGATAGCCGTCCATGAGGTCGACCTCGACAAAGCCATAACGGTTCTTGAAGGCATTTGCCCAGGACCAGTTGTCAATGACGGCCCAGTAGTGGTAGCCGCGGCACTTGGCCCCTTCGTCAATGGCCTTGGCGACCCACTCAAGGTGCTGGCGCACAAAGTCGACGCGATAGTCGTCCTGAATGGTTCCCTCGGCGTCACGATTCTTGTACTCGTCCATGATGCCGATGCCGTTCTCGGAGACGAACCACTCAAGATCGGGATAGTTCTTGGCGCAGTCCATGCCAAAGACGTAGAGGCCCTTCGGGTAAATCTCCCAGCCGCGGCTCTTGTTCATGACGGCATCGGGCCACACGTACTCGTCGGCAAAGTGCGGCAGACCGTACTGGTCGATCTTGCTCGCCGGCGCCTGGACGCGCGTGGGATGGTAGTAGTTGCAGCCAAGCCAGTCAACGACGCCCTGCTTGAGGATCTCCTGGTCACCGGCGCGGAACGGAAGCTTGACGCCGCCCTCGGCCAGGCTGTCGAGCACGTCGGCGGGAAGCTCGCCCTTGGTGATAAGGTCGAGCCACCAGCGATTGTTGATGCCGCTGGTCATACGCACGGCCTCGAGGTCTGCCTCGCTGGGGTTCTCCTTGGTGTAGACCGGGGTGAAGCAGTTGATCATGCCGATCTTGGCATCGGCGCGAACGGCGCCCTTGTCATAGGCCTTGCGATAGTTGGCAACAGCCAGCGCGTGCGCCAGCGAAATGTGGTACTGCACGGTGCGAGCACGGTTGAAGTCGTGGAGCTGCGGGAACCACACGCCCTCCTGGTAGCGCTGCTCGGGCTCGACGATGGGCTCGTTAAAGGTAAACCAGTACTTGATCTCTTGACCGAACTCGCGGAAGGCGACGTCGGCGTAATGCGCGTAGGCCTCGACGACCTCGCGGCTCTCCCAACCGCCACGGTCAAAGAGATAGGTGGGCATATCGAAGTGGTAAAGGTTGACGAACGGCTCCAGGCCTGCCTCGCGGGAAGCGCGGAACAGCTCGTGGTACCACGCAGCACCCTCCTCGTTGAGGTTGCCGTCGGCATCGAGCAGGCGGCTCCACTGGATGGAGGTGCGATAGGTATCCAGGCCCAGGTCCTTCATGATGCGAAGGTCGTCCTTGTACTTGGCCATAAAGTCGTTACCGGCATAGGAACCCACGCGGTTATAGAACGAGCCCAGATCCTGCATGGACCAGGTGTCCCACAGGTTCTCGAGCTTGCCGCCCTGGTTCCACTGGCCCTCGGTCTGCGGACCGGACATGGCCGCGCCAAAGAAAAAGTCGCTGGGCAGCTGATACTGTGCCATCGAAGTCCTCGCTTTCGTGTCTTTGAGCCTCCGATTGGAGGCGGGTTTGCTTTGGCGGGTAATCCGGCGCGGGCGCGCACCGGTTATCCGGATATCCGACCCACCAAAACAAATCCGTCTCCAAGCGGTACAGGCGATGCTCATGCATCTCGCTTGTTATCTATAACTATAGCGCTCTAATTTTTTATGTAAAGCGTCTTTTTTGTTTTTCTTTCTCGAACTTCTTTGATTAAAGCCATATAGATGCTTTTATAGTAGGTATACTTTCTTTTACAGGCATTCATGTTAGAAAGGGGGTTCCATGATTCCCAAATATGAGTCAATAGCTGCGGATATTCGTCGCAGTATCGAGGATGGCGCCCTTAAGCCCGGCGACAAGCTACCCACTGTCGTTGAGTTCTGCGAGCTGTATGGCGTTTCCAAGATCACCGTCAAACGAGCAATTGAGCAAATTACCGAGGAAGGCTTGGTCACGAGTCGTCGCGGATCGGGCACCTACGTCAAAGACGCCGCAGGGCTCCCCGGCAAAGCGTTTTTCCAGGGCAAGAATGACCGCGCCCAAGGCTTTTCGTACGAGCATCGCGGGGAGAAGGTGACCTCGGTGGTCTACGATTTCTCGATCGTCAATCCGCCGGCAGAGGTTGCGACCCAGCTGGGAATGGCCGAAGACGACTTTGCCTATCACATCGTGCGCGTACGCGAGGTCGATGGTCAGCCCATCGTTATCGAGTACACCTATATGCCACTCGAGCTGATTCCGGGTCTTAAGAAAAAAGACCTGTACGCGTCGGTCTACAGCTTCATCCGCGAGCAGTGCGGACTCAAGATCTCGAGTTTCCACCGCACCATTCGCGCCGTCGCGGCAACTGAGGAAGAGGCTGAGCGCCTGGATACCAAACCCGGCTCTCCCCTGCTCGAACTCAACCAGATTGGCTTCTTGGATAGCGGCACCGCGTTTGAGTACTCGATTTCGCGCAACGTGGGCGACCGCTTTGAGCTGCACAACGTAACGTTGGCTTAAGTTTGTAATCCGGCAGGCGCTCGCTTTGAGCCGTTTTTCGCGAGGTGCCCGCACAACCTGATGGGGGTATGCACATGTCCGATTTGATTAAACTCACGCCGATCTTCCACGAGAAGATTTGGGGCGGCCGCCAGCTGGAGACCGTCTTTGGCTATGACATTCCCGAGGGTCCCATCGGTGAGTGCTGGGCCATCTCGGCGCACCCCAACGGCGATTGCCAGATTGCCGAGGGTCCGTACGCCGGCCACACGCTGTCGTGGCTGTGGGCCGAGCATCGCGAGCTCTTTGGCAACTGCGAGGGCAAGGAGTTCCCGCTGCTCATTAAGATTCTGGACGCCAAGGACGACCTGTCGATCCAGATCCACCCCAACGACGAGTACGCCGCCGAGCATGAGAACGGTAGCCTGGGCAAGACCGAGTGCTGGTACGTGCTGGATTGCGAGCCCGGCGCCACGATCATCGTCGGCCAGCGCGCACATGACCGTGCCGAGGCCGCGCAGATGATCGAAGAGGGTCGCTGGGACGACATGCTCAACGTGCTGCCGATCCACAAGGGCGACTTTTTCCAAATCGACTCCGGCACCGTTCACGCCATCAAGACCGGCACGCTGATTCTGGAGACGCAGCAGTCGAGCGACGTGACGTATCGCCTGTACGACTACGACCGCCCGGGCACCGACGGCAAACTGCGCCCGCTGCACATTGAGCAGAGCCTGGACTGTATCAACTTTAACGCGCAGGCCCCGACCGACGGCACCGTGACCGCACCCGAAGTCAATGGCGTGACCGAGCTCGAGTCCAACCCCTGCTACACCGTCGACCGCGTTCGCGTGGACGGCAGCAAGACCCTGGAGCAGCGCTGGCCCTTCATGTGCCTCTCGGTCATCGACGGCAAAGGCACCGTCTGCGGCGACTCCGTCCACAAGGGCAGTCACCTACTGGCGCCGTCCACCGTGAACAAGATTGAACTCGAGGGCACCATGGAGCTGATCATCAGCCATCTGTAAGCCGCAGAAACAACCCAAAACGCAACAAGGGGCTCCCCCGTTCTTCAACGGAGGAGTCCCTTGCCATATCTATTTATCAGCCCACCCGGCTCTCCAGACCAAAAAGCGAACGAGCAGAGCGATGTTCGCGAGCTGCATGCCGTAACGCCACAAGGAAGAGGGCGCGACGGGGGCTTTGGTCGATCGCGAGTTCCGCACGAGCCGGAGAGCACTTAATGTGCTCTCCGTGCGAGCAGGACTGTCCGAGCAGGCGACCAAAGCCCCCGGCGTGCCCGGTCAACCTCGCAGTTAGGCATTCAGCTTAACGATCGGCGCAAAGCCCTTCATCAGCTTTTTGGTCTGGCCGGTCTTCTCGAATTGGACCTCGATCATGTCTCCGACGACCGAGATCACGGTACCCGTGCCAAAGGTCTTGTGGCTCACGGTGTCGCCCGCGGCAAAGTCCTGCGCCGCGCTGGCACGATCGACCTTGCGCTCCACCGTCGGCGACACCTTGGACGACGGCTTTTTGGCGCGCGGCGCGCCCGAGCCAAAGGTCGAGGCGACGCGGCCGGCATCGGGCGAAACGCCGCGATGGCGCTCGGTTCCGTAGCTGCTGCCGCCAAAGAAGTCGTCGAAACTCGAACCGCCGCGCGAACCGGAACCGCCGGTCGAGCGCGTGCGCGAGCCAAACACCTTGCCGCCGTACATGTCCGAGCCCATGCCCGAGCCAAAGGTGCCGTGACGGTCGCCACGCTTCTCCCAGCCTGTGCCCTCAAAGCCGGCAGAACCGATGCCACTAAACTCGATATCCTCAAACGGAATCTCGTTGAGGAAGCGCGAACGCGGGTTAGCCGAGGTCGAGCCGTAGGTGCGGCGCGTGGCCGCATAGGTTAGGAACAGGCGCTTGCGAGCGCGCGTGATGGCGACGTAGGCCAAGCGGCGCTCCTCCTCGAGCTTGCCCGGGTCATCGCTGCCGCCAAAGTCGTGCACGTGCGGGAAGATGCCCTCCTCCATGCCGGCCACGAAGACCGCCGGGAACTCCAGGCCCTTGGCGGAGTGAATGGTCATCATGGTGATGGCATGCGTCTCGCCGGCGAGAGAGTCCAAGTCGGAGCGCAGGGCCAGCCACTCCATGAGCGCCGGCAGCGCTTTGCAGGTGAGCGGTCCATAAGTGCGCTCAATCTCGTCGGCATGCACGGCGCCGGCCGGCAGCTCCGTCGGCGCGGCATACGCGTTGCCCGCGATGGCGGCGGCCAGGGCATCCTGCGGAGAAAGCGCCGGGGCGGCCAGGCTATCGAGCGGATTGGAACCCGCGGCATCACGCGCGCCAACGAGCGCCTCAAACGAAGACACGGGCGCAGACGGGCCAGGCTCGGGCGCAGGCGCGCTCACCACAACAGGCTCGGGCTCAACGTCGGCGGGCACATCGGCAACACCAGCAGCGCGCAGCTCTTCCAAGCTCTCGAGCGTGCCTTCGATATCCTCGTGCGTCTCCTCAAATTCGGCAGCGACACCCAGGAATTCCTGGATGTTCTCGGCGCGGCTCTCGGACTCCATGGTGCCCTCGGCGCGGAAAGCCTGCAGCAGGCCCGTCTTATCGACAATCATCTCGACAACGTCCTTGAGCTCGCCGTCCATGCGGCGACCCTCGCGCACCAGCGACACAAAGCTCGACAGGCCATTGCGCACCTTGGCGCTAAACATGCCGGTTTCGGCGCACGCGATCTCGCAAGCCTGGAAGAACGAGCAACGGTTGTCGCGCGCCAGCTGCTCAATCTTTTGGATCGAGGTGGAGCCGATACCGCGGCGCGGCGTGTTGATGACGCGCTTGACGCTCATCTCGTCTGCCGGGTTCACGATCATCTTAAGGTAGGCCATGACGTCGCGGATCTCGGCACGGTCGAAGAATCGCGTGCCACCCACGATCTTGTAGGGCACGCCCGCGCGCAGGAACATATCTTCGAGGATACGCGACTGGGCGTTGGTGCGGTAGAACACGGCGATATCGTCGTAGCTCGTGCCTTTGGCATGCAGTTTTTCGATCTCGCCGGCAATCCAGCGGCCCTCGTCGCGCTCATCGCTTGCCTGGAAGGCCTTGATCTTCTCGCCATCGCCCTCGGCCGTAAACAGACGCTTGTCCTTGCGCTGCGAGTTGTGACGCACCACGGCGTTGGCGGCGCTCAGGATATGGCCCGTAGAGCGATAGTTCTGCTCCAGCTTGACGGTCTTGCAGTCTTTAAAGTCCTTCTCAAAGTCCAGGATATTGGTGATGTCGGCGCCACGCCAGCTATAAATGGACTGATCGTCATCGCCCACGACCATGAGGTTTTGGTACTTGGCGGCCAGCAGGTTGGCGATCTCGTACTGGACGTGGTTGGTGTCCTGGTACTCGTCGACGCTAATGTAGCGGAAGCGCTCTTGGTACTTGTCGAGCACCTCGGGACGGGTGCGCAGCAGCTCGAGCGTGCGCACGAGCAGGTCGTCGAAGTCCATCGCGTTGGCGGCGCGCAGGCGGCGCTCCAGCTCCAGGTAGACCTGCGCGGCCTTTTTGTCATTAGGGCTGTCGGCGGATTTGAGCATGTCCTCGGGCCCGATCATGGCGTTTTTAGCCGAGCTAATCTTGCTGCGGATCATGTTGATGGGGAACTGCTTTTGCTCGATACCGAGCGCCTGCATAATGTCGCGCACCATGCGCTTTGAGTCATCGTCGTCGTAGATGGTGAACTGACCGGTGTAGCCCAGCAGGTCGGCGTCCTCGCGCAGCATGCGCACACACATGGCATGGAATGTGCACACCCACATGCCGCGGGTGCCGCTGGGGATGAGCGCTGCCAGACGCTCGCGCATCTCGGCCGCGGCCTTGTTGGTAAACGTGATGGCCAGGACCTGCCAGGGCTTAACGCCCAGGTCGCCGAGCATATGTGCGATGCGGAAGGTCAAGACGCGGGTCTTGCCCGAGCCGGCGCCGGCAAGGACCAGCAACGGACCCTCGGTGGTCAGGACCGCCTCGCGCTGGGCGGGATTAAGGCTGTCGATGTCGACGAGCGGCTTGGCGGGTTTGGGTGCCGGCGCGGGAGCGTCGTAGATGTCGAGCGGGACGAGCTCGGGCTCCGGCGCAGCGGGGGCGGTGTATGCATCGAGCGGCACGGGTTCCGGCGTGGGCGGCACGGGTACCGCGGCGTTCTTTTCCCAGGGCAAGGGCTGGGTCATGGGCGACTCCTCATCTGACGGACGGCGCGCCTGCGGGCAGCGCCATAGTTTGAGCCGTACCAGTATACCGAGCCGCGCGGACACCGACGCAAATCACACCACGACTCCGTCCGCCACCATCGGGCCCGCCCCAGCGGATTTGGCGCAATGGGGTCAGATTTGTCTGCACCAAGCTGGTGCAAAGTAACCTGACCCCATTGCGCCAATCACAGAGCCACCGATGTCACGGTAGCAGCAGCGAGCGGCGGCCAGAGCGAACAAATTGGCATGAAAAGAGGGCGGCATAGACCTTTTGGTCATGCCACCCTCTTTGAATGACAAGTTGTCGCTCTGGCCGCCGCGCAGCGTCAACCAAGTTACAGGCCGAGCATGGGCTCCAGAACGAAGAAGTATGCGAGCACTACGATGCCCAGGATGATGCGGTAGACGCCGAAGCACTTGAAGTCGTGACGGCGGACGAAGCCCATAAGCCACTTGATGGCGATGAGCGAAACCACAAAGGCCACAACGCAGCCCACGCCCAAGATGGCGATCTCGTTGGTGCCGAACGTGCCGCCCTTGATGAAGTACTTGACCAGCTTGAGCGCACTCGCGCCAAACATAACAGGAATAGCCAGGAAGAACGTGAACTTAGACGCCACCGAGCGCGTGCAGCCCAAAAGCAGGCCGCCGATGATGGTAGAACCGGAGCGAGACGTACCAGGCACCAGCGAAAGCACCTGAAAGCAGCCGATACCCAGCGCAGTCTTCCAGCTTAGATCCTCGAGCGTGGTGATGGAACCAAAGTCCAGATTCTCGTCATCGTCCTCATCCTCAGCGGTAGCCGTGGCGGGCGCCGCAAAGTGCGCACCGGCGGGACGTCCACCCGACACCACAGCACGCGAACCAAACGAACCGGCAACGGCCATTTCCTCGCGCTTGCTGGCGCGCCAGTTCTCGATCACGATAAACAGCACGCCGTACACAATGAGCGCCAGCGCCACGACGGGAGCGTTGTAGAAATGCTCCTCCATCCAGTCGTTGAGCGGCAGGCCGATCGCCGCCGCAGGAATGCAGCCAAGCACAATCTTGCCCCACAGCACCCAGGTGTCGCGACGGCCCTCCTTGCCCTTGCTGGGCGAGAACGGATTGAGCTCATGGAAGAACAGCACACAGACGGCCAGAATGGCGCCGAGCTGAATCACGACCAGGAACATATTCCAGAACGTCTCGCTCACGTTCATCTTGACGAACTCGTCCACCAAGATCATGTGACCGGTCGATGAAACAGGCAGCCATTCGGTGATGCCCTCGACCAGGCCCATGAAGGCAGATTTTAGAAGCTCGATAATATCCAAAGGGACCCCCTCGTTAGACACCCGCCGATATTGTTCTGCGGACGGTGCGGGCGATGTCCCATTATCAACCGTTGGCGGCGCGCCTGCGCCTACCCTTACCAAAAAACTCGCCCGTTCACAGAATTGCGAGCGGTCAAACCCAAATCCTTGGGTATAACTGCAACAAGATAAAGTGTCCGGCGGCCAACGCGCCCGCGCCCGCCCGATGCACGAGCCCCGCGCCCGTGCGATAGACCAAGGAGGAAACCATGAACGAGGGCTACACCAAGGTATTTGTTTCACTCGACGGTACTGAGCAGCAGGATTTTGTGCTCGCACGCGCCATCAAGGTCGCCGCGAACAACGGCGCCAAGCTAATCATCGGCCACGTTATCGATTCCACGGCGCTCGAGAGTGCCGGAGCCTACCCGGTCGACCTAGTTAATGGCTTGGAGGAGGCCTTTAACAACTCGATCGCCAAGCAGCTCGAGGAAGCCAAGGCCAATCCCGACATTCCCGAGGTCGAAGTTATGATTCGCGCCGGCCGCATTCGCGAAACCCTCAAGGACGAGATGCTCGACGTGGTCAAGCCCGACCTGGTGCTCTGCGGTGCCCGCGGCCTATCCTCGATTAAGTATGCGCTGCTGGGTTCGATTTCGACGTTCCTGCTGCGCAATACGGACTGCGACATCTTGGTCGTGAAGTAGCAAACGTACGCCTAACGCATCGCGGAGCGCAAGCCCACGTGCCCAAGTCTTCCAAGAGCGGGACCACCATTACGGTGGCCCCGCTTTGCTTTAGGCTGAGAATTGCTCCAGAACCCTCATTCTCTCAACGGAATCCGTCTGAATTTTCAGAGCGACCCGACCCAAATCTCCGGTTGCAGAGGCAAGTTCTGCAAGCTGGGCAGACACCTCTTCAGCCACTTCCGCCGCGATGTTCTTGATCATCTTGAGTGGCAGATGCAAATCTTGAGACATGAATTCGAAATCTTCAGGAGTCACCCCATCGATCACCCGGTGATCCCCAATATCAATCCCAAGATTATGGTCGTATCCCATTATCGTCGTGCAAACAATATCGTATGCAGGGGCCAACCTCTTTTCCCGCCAACTCGGACTATAAAGAAACGAATGGTTCTTGAGATGCGAGTCGCAATTCCCCAACGCATAATCGACCATTACCTGACGAGCGAACATTTGAGTATCAGCAATTACGTTAGACGATTGCTCTCTTATCAATCGGCCGCAAAGAGCCATATAGCAGCTATCGGGACGTGTCTCGTATTTCATATACGAAGGCCAGCCAACCGCTTGGCAAAAATCCTCCTGATGCAGCCTCAGAGGCACATCGAATCCGCTCATCGACGGCGGCTCATTGCTCCAGATTCTGTCATAACGCTCGGAAAAGAACGCACCAGGAATCGTATCCGAAGCTTCTGAACGGGCAATTTCAAGCCCAGCAGCAGACGCTGCCGTCATGCAAATTAATTCGTTGAACGGCAAATCCGGATGTTTAGTTGAAGCAATCTTGACTATGTGAGTCGAGGGGGCAGAGCCGAGCGGCAGCATCCAATCCCCCGACCCGGCCTTTTTTGCATCTTTACCGCGCGGTAAAAACCAACCGGTTTTAGACTGAGCGCCCGCCAACGACAGCCTCGAATCCTGCATATCATTTGCAATCTCAAACACTTCCGCCTTAGAAAGTGCCTCAAAATCCTCGTCTTGCAGAGGACGATAGCCCGGATCGTAGCTCGATTTCTCATCGCCGAGAAACCTCAAGGCACCAACGCACTCATCGCCCAAACGCTCGAGCATCGATAAATAGTCTGACTGGGGGATTTGAAAACGCATCGACAGCTCATGCCGAACCGGGCCCTCGGGAAGCATGCCCGAAAAGAAGGCCGAAAACTCATTGCTGGCATATGGCTCATGTCGCAAGGGAAGAGAAGCTGAGAGTGCGGCAGCATCGTCGCGTTCAAGATATCCCTCATCATATGCAAACGTCTCGTTTACGGGGTCGGCCCTCTCAAATTCTCCGACCAGCTCAAACGTTCCCCGATACTCACGATAAACCTTTAATGCCATGAGCCGTCGCCCCTCTCCCTCAGGATCAAATCGACCCCCAAGCTGTTAGCGATTTGAAGGGTTTGGCGAAGATTGGCACCCGCCTTTCCACGCTCAAGCTCGCTCACAAAGCGCAAACTGCACTGGTTGAAATCAGCCACATCGCGTTGGGTATAACCGAGCTTCTTCCGGCGCTCACGCAAATATGCACCGAGTTCAGCTGGGTCAAAAATCGTTCGCTCATTCCAGTCTTGCATGCTAATCCCCTATGATTATCCCAAACGGGATAATCATAGCACATCATGATGGAATTATCCCGTTTGGGATAATTGTCTTAACGTGAATGACGCTCCGGGACGTTACACCGCGACGACTACTCAAAGTATTGGAATTTGTTGGTCGAGAAGGCAAACGTGACGACGAAGCCTTCGCCGGGCTCGGATGCCGCGGTGACATCGATACCCATCTTGGAGCACAGACGCGCCACCAGGTAGAGGCCAATGCCCGTTGCGCGCTTGGTGGTGCGGCCGTTGTCGCCGGTAAAGCCCTTCTCGAACACGCGTGGCAGGTCTGCCGCACACACGCCGCAGCCATTGTCGGCAACGGTGAGCTCAATGCGCTCACTCGCCAGGCTCGCGTCCAGCAACGCGCCCGAAAACGTGATCTTCGCGCCGTCCTCACGCGCGTATTTAATGCTGTTCTGAATGAGCTGGCCCAGAATAAACTCGAGCCACTTCTCGTCGGTAAAGACCTCGAAGTCGAGGTTTTCGCACACCGGAGCCACGTGCGCCGCGATGAGCTCGCGCGCGTTGGCCTTAATCGCGCCCGTCACCAAGGTCTTGAGATCCCAGCGGCGAATCAGGTAGTCGCGCTCCACGACTTCCGAGCGCGCGTAGTACAGCGCCTGGTCGATATAGCGCTCCACGCGAGCCAGCTCACGGCCTAGGTCATCCACGCGCGACAGGTCGCCTTCGCTGCCGTCCAGGTTTTCCAAAATCAGATGGGCCGCCGCCAGCGGCAGCTTGGCCTCGTGGACCCAGCTCTCGATATAGTCACGATAATCATCGGTCTGACGGCGGCCTTCGGCAACCTCGTCGCAGGCAGCTTTGCCCACCCGGCGCAAGACCTCGTACTCGAGCTCGCCCTCGGCATAGGTCGGACATTGCACCATCTCCTGCACCCATGCGGGACTCTCGAGCTCCTCTGCCGCGCGCTCCAACTGACGCAGAAAACGGCGACGGCGAGCGTACTCGATCACGATGCCGAGCATACCAAAGATAAAGGACACGCCGACCGCCACGACCACGATAGAAACGGGTGCGCCGGCGACCGTCAGCACAAAGCAGCTCAGTAGCACGCCGCAGGTCCACACGGCGACGGGAAGCAGCGCATCTTTAAAGAACTTGCCAAACGACATAGCCGGCCCCTAGACCGAATAGCCTTGGCCGCGGTGCGTCGTCAAATACCCCTTGATCCCGATTTTTTCGAGCGTGGTGCGCAGGCGGTTGATGTTGACGGTAAGCGTGTTGTCGTCTACGAAGGCGTCGGAGTCCCACAAGTCCTGCATGATGGCCGAGCGCGAAACGATCTTGCCCGCACGGCTCAGAAGCAGCGAGAGGATACGCAGCTCGTTTTTGGTGAGCTCGGTACTAGTGCCGGTTTGCGTATTGGTGACCATGGAGCGGGCGAGGTCAAGCTCCAGTCCCTTGTGGACGAGCGTGCTGCGCTCGCCTGCCGCCGAGGTGCGACGCAGCAAGGCATTGATGCGCGCCACGAGCACACGGGCGCTGTAGGGCTTGGGAACAAAGTCATCCGCGCCGAGCGTCATGGCCATGACCTCGTCGATCTCGGTCGTGCGCGACGTGAGGACGATGATGGGGACCTCGGATTCGCGGCGAACCTCGTGGCAGATGTGCTGGCCATCTTTGACAGGAAGCGTGAGGTCGAGCAGCGCCAGGTCGGGCGCGGCGGCGAGAATATCGCGCGAGACATGCTCAAACGATTCGCAGGCCTCAACCTCAAAACCGGCGCGGGCAAGGATATCGGCAAGCTCGCGACGAATGGGCTCGTCGTCCTCAACGATATAGATCAGCGCCATGGATTCCGCTCCCCTCTTGGTTGTCTTGCCACCATTATGGCTGCGAACCTGCAGGTATGCACCACGAGCGGTGCCAAAGTGACAGAACTGTTCGCGAGCGGGGGCGTTTTGTCCGCCTCGCACTCGCAGCGGTGACGGGGACCAAAATGATTATTAAATCCCCGTCCCAGAAAAATCATTTAGCGGCGGGCACGGAGCTTTTCGTAGCCGTCGGCAAAGAAGGCGACCGTGGCGGCGTCGGCCTCGGCGGCCTCCGTCTCGGTTGCGGGAACCACGCCGTGCTCGTCACTCACCAGGAACAGCGCGCCCTTGAGCTGTGCGGGAATGTCCACGCGCGTAACCGGGATGCCCTTGGTCTGGGCCAGCTGCTCAATGAGCGTCGCCGTGCCGCACAGGCACTCGTCTGCCGGCGCCACAAAGGCAAGCTCACCGTCGTTGACGGCAGCGAGCAGTTCGGGCGCCACGCCGGTCTCGTCAGCTTCGGAGCGAGCCTCGGCAGAACGGGCACGCAACGCCTTGGCCGATGTGTCGGCCAGCGGCTCGTACTCCCCCACCGTCATGGCGGCGTTGCCGTTAACGTCGATCACCAGCATGAGCACACCGTCGCGGGCGGTGTAGTCGCCCTCGGCAAGCGACCACTCGACGTGCTGCTTAGCCCAGCTGAGCATGTTGTGAGTAAGAGGCTCGCCCTGCACCATGCGCTCGGACAGCGCGCGGATATGGCGATTGAGCATGGGCACCTTTTTGTGGGACATGCGCCAACGGCAGACAAGCGCGGGCTTGTCGAGCGTGAACTTCTCGACAGCCTCCTGATTGGCGCAAAAGTCCTCGTACGCACGCTGGTCCTCAACATTGCCAAACAGCTCGGCATCATCAATCTGGGGCATGGTCATACCTTTCGTATTGTCATTCCGTCCTCTTATACCAAAAAGACGGCCCTCCAAACGGAGCGACCGTCTTTTGCAGAGATTATTTAAGAAGCGAGGCCAGTCCAAGGGACGAGATCGCATCCCATCCTTCCCAGTCAACCTAACAGGTCGGCGAGGGTTGCCCAGGTGCCGTAGATTGCCGTGAAAGAGGAGTGACGCGTACTTGGGTACGCGAGCGACGAATGAACGGCAAGGTGCGGTGGCTGGGCAAGCCGCAGCGCCGCTTCTCTACTTAGTGGCGGAAATGCCTGGCACCCGTGAAGACCATCGCAATACCATGCTCGTTGCAGGCCTGGACGCTCTCGTCGTCGCGCTTGGAGCCGCCGGGCTGGATGATGCAGGTCACGCCGTGCGCGGCGAGCACGTCGACGTTGTCGCGGAACGGGAAGAACGCGTCGCTTGCACAGGCAAAGCCGCCCTTCTCCACGCCCTCGCGCTCGCAGAAGTCCTCGGCGCGCTCGCAGGCAAGCAGCGCAGAGTCAACGCGGTTGGGCTGACCCGGTCCCATGCCAATGCCGGCCTTACCCTTGGAAACCAGGATGGCGTTGGACTTGACGCCCTTGCAGACCTTCCAGGCAAACTCGAGCTCGGCCATCTCGGCGTCGGTGGGCTTGCGGTCGGTGGGGAACGTAAAGGTCGCAGGATCCTCGGTCACGTGGTCGACCTCCTGCACCAGCATGCCGCCGTCGACGGAGCGCAGCTCCACCTGGGCGCCGTGGTCCACGCCGCCGGTGGCCAGCACGCGCAGGTTGGGGCGCTTGGCCATGCGCTCGAGCGCCTCGGCAGTGTAGCTCGGAGCGATGATAACCTCGACGAACTGCTTGTTCTGATCGGCAAAGTGCTCAACCAGCTCATAGGGAACCTCGCGGTTGCAGGCGATGATGCCGCCGAAGGCGCTCTTGGGATCGCAGGCGAAGGCGCGGTCGTAGGCGGCCGTGATGTCCTCGGCCACGGCGGAGCCGCAGGGGTTCTGATGCTTGAGGATCACGCAGGCCGGCTCGTCGAACTCGCGGACTAGGTTCCAAGCGGCGTCGGCATCCAGATAGTTGTTGTAGCTGAGCGGCTTGCCCTGGATCTGCTCGGAGCCCACGAGCGGGAACTGCGAGCTCGCGGTATTCTCGCAGCCCTCGGCAAAGCGATAGACCGTGGCCTTCTGCTGAGGATTCTCGCCATAGCGCAGGTCGTCGACCTTCTCCAGCGAGATCTCGAGCTTGGCAGAGGTGTCCGCCACGTCGCTTGCGTGGGCGGCGAGCCAACGGGAGATAGCCGTGTCGTAGGCGGCGGTGGTCTGGTAGACCTTCACCTGCAGGCGACGACGGGTGGAAAGCGTGGTGCAGCCACCGGTCTCGCGCATCTCGGCCAGGACGGCATCATAGTCGGCCGGGTCGGAGATGACGGTAACGCTCGCGGCGTTCTTGGCGGCAGAGCGCAGCATGGAAGGACCGCCGATGTCGATGTGCTCGATGGCATCCGCGAAGGTGACCTCGGGGTTGGCGACGGTCTTCTCGAACTCGTACAGGTTGACGACGACCAGGTCGATCAGCTTAATGCCGTGCTGTGCCGCCTCCTGCATGTGCTGCTCGGAATCGCGGCGGGCCAGCAGCGCGCCGTGAACCTTGGGGTGCAGGGTCTTAACGCGGCCGTCCATCATCTCGGGATAGCCCGTGAACTCCTCGATGGGGGTTACGGGGACGCCCGCGTCCTCGATGGCACGAGCCGTGCCGCCCGTAGAGATGATCTCGACGCCAAAGTCATCGACCAGCGTCCGTGCGAAATCGACGACGCCCGTCTTATCGGTAACCGAAATCAACGCGCGTGCGATCTTCACATCAGATCCCATGCAGTCCTCCTGTCTGGTACGCCGCCGTGCTCTGTGAGTCGGTGATACGTCGATCTGCAGCGCTCGCGCAGCGGCATTGAAAATACTGATTCAATGTAGCGCATCGAGCGCATCGATGCACCCCGCAACGGGCGCATATGCAGAAAAAGTTTGCGAGCGGAGGGGATGGGCACGGCACCGGGCACGGTGAGTTCATGGAACACAGGGGCACCATAATTAGATGCCAATAGCGTGGTAGAACTGTGCTCGATATGCATCCGCAAAAGAAAGAGGCACCATGGTCTCGCGGGTTCTCTACCGACCGTTTGATACCGAAGACTTCGACGCCATCGCGTTGATTCTGCAGCAGCTTTGGCATAACAATTCGGATAACGATGAGTACAACCGCCTCGAGGCCGCATGCGACCTCGCCTATTGCCTTTCGTCTTCGACGTTTTCGCAGGTTGCCGTAATCGACGGCCATGCACGCGGCATTGCGCTTGCACGCGCAGGACAGAGCTCCGGCGCCACCGTTAAGGAACATTGGATGGATACCGAACGCGCGCTGCTATCGCAGATGCGTGAGCTGGAGCCCGATGCCTGCGCCGAGTATCTCTCGTTTGTGCGCGCAACCATCCGGACCAACAACCGCCTGCTCGAGAGCAGCCCGTTGCCGCACGACAACGAGGTCACGCTGCTTGCCGTGGATCGCGATGTCCATGGCCTGGGCGTTGGCACGGTTCTGCTCGATGCCGCGGTCTCACACCTATCCTCGCTTGGAGCGACGAGGGCGCACCTGTACACCGACTCCAACTGCTCGTGGAAGTTCTACGAGCTGCACGGCTTTAAGCGCACGGCCACGCACCGCGCCAACCGCGAAGAGCGTCGCCACGACATGCCGCGCGAAAGCTTCCTCTACGAACTCGATCTAACAGCCTAAACCCAGCAGCCATACCTAGTCATTTAGGGATGTTCCCAGTGATTAGTCGTTGGGGACAGCCTTCGTAGGTAGCGCATGAAAATGGGATGGATCCGTCGGCAGTCGCCGGAGAAGATCCATCCCAAAAATCAGAGCGCGCTAGAACGTTCCGCCGCCGCCTCCGCCGACGCCGCCACCACCGCCGCCAGAGAAGCCGCCGCCGCTGCCGCCGCTCGAGCTATCGGAGCTCGAAGCCAGCTCGCGGATGGTCTCGTGATACACATCGTTGAACGAATCGAGCGGAGACTCGTTGCCGTAGTGATGGTAATACCACCAGTAGCAGGGGTAGTTGTCGTAGAAATCGTCGCTGTTGCGCAGGTCCGCAGGCACGGCCTCGGCCAGCTGTCGCAGCACTTCTTTCGAAACGCCCAGGGCAACGCCCATCACCAGCAGCTTGTTCCACAGCACCAAATCGCCCGGGACGGCTTCCTTTAGGCGTGTGAAATCCTCGAGCCAATGCTTGAGCGCCTTGCAGCGAGCCGCCACCTCGGCGCCCTCCGGCGTAAAGCGGCGGAACGTAAGGCCCACGCCGATACCCACCAGCACAATCGGCACCGAGATAACCGCGGCGGTAATGTTCGCCTGTGCGCCATCGGTAAAGAAGATGGATCCCACGGGAACAAAGGCAATCAGGATACCAAGAACCAGGCAAAACACCATTGCAACAATGCCGTCTGAGGCAACGTACTCGCTATCGGCCAGCTTGCCCTTAACGGTGTTCTGATAGTCCTCGAGCTTGTCGCCCACGGGTGTAGCGTGCTGCTTGACGTAGTGCTGCAGCTCGTCGAACGTGCGCGAGCGATCGCCGTTCTCGTCAGGCTTAGTACCGGCAAAGAAGACCTTGAGCACCATGTGGTCAATGCCCTTGGCCGACTTCCAGCCCGCATCACTCACCGTCACGCGATACGTCTGCTCTTCTTTTTCACGCCCCAACAGACCCTTCTTGGCCTTGGTCACGGTCGCCTGCTCCAGCTTGATCACACGGTCGTCAGTGAGCTTCATGAGCGTGGCGATATATGCCTGATCGGGCACCTCGTTCCAGCTCATGAGGGCCGAAAGCACGGCGGGATGGTCGGCCGAAGGCACATCGCGGAAATATTCGTCCTGGAAAAGCGGCTTGGGCTTGCGCTTGCGCAGCTTGAGCATAACGATTGTGCCGGTAAAGGCCACCGCCGCAACAACACTTAGCACGGCAAGTGCATTGGCAATCATGCGAGCGTGAGCGCGGCGGGCGTTAGCTTCGTCGGCCCATTCCTTCTCTTCGCTCAGGATCGTTGACATGCGCTCTTCGCCCGAAGCGGCAAGCTGCGGCACCCAGTCGCTAGGGAAGGCGATGCGTGCCTCGGCGAATTCGCCCTGGTGCACGCAGGGAATGGTATAGGTGACCATGGGCTCGTCCTCATCGAGCGACACGTCGCCCGTCAGCGGACCATGGCCCCATGCGCGGAAGTTATCGCCCTTGACGGCCGCCGTCCCGGCAGCGGCATTCGCGAAGCACACTTCCATCTCGACGTCATCGGAATCCGCAGACCAGCCGTCACCTACGAACTTCCAGTAGAGCTCGGCGGTATCGGCCCAGTTCATAACCGCACCGGTCATGGTGTAGCTCACGTAGTAGATTGCGCTGTCGCCGCTCTCGTGAGGGCTGAACACCTTAATCCTTACGCCGTCACCGGTCTGCTCGACCGTGTAGACGCCAGAGTCGCCCTTGTTCGCGCTATCGACTTTGTTAAACGCGGTGTCCTCTTCCTCGACACTCAGCACGTCGACGCCCGCCGTGCCGCCCTGCTGGTTGGAGCCCGTATTGATCTCCCAAAACACGCCGTTGATGTCGTCGTCGAAATCAAACTGGCGTCCCTCGACAACGGTCAGCGATCCATCGGCCTCGACCGTGGCACTGATATAGGTCTGGGTCATGGAGTAGCCGTCGGCGTGCGCGGCGACAGGCAGCAGCAACAACGCAAGCGCGACGAGCACGCAGACGGAAGCGAATCGCGCAAACAGGTGGCGCTGCCGGCTGACTTTGGCGGCGAGGGTGTTCATAGGCACATCCTTTGTCTGTAAAACCAACAGCGCCATTGTCCCACGTTTGCGGGTACGCATGACGAACATCTAGGCGACCGGAGCGCCAAACGGGATGAAAGTCACACCCGCACCCCAACAGCCAGTCATTGGGGACGTTCTTAAATGACCAGTCATTAGGGACACCCTTGGCATGGCCTGCGCCAGCAATAGATACCACTTCACAGCTCCGTCACAGGTGTAGCGGCTTTGTGTGGGCGCGGCATGCGCTGACTGAGCCGCCAGCCGAGGGGCATAAAGTAGTTGAGCGAAAACGGTTTGCCCCTTTGCCGTTCGCTCGAGGATCATGTCCCCCTTTTCCGCGGAAACCCCGGCAGTTGCGAAGAGCTGCCGGGGTTTCTGTCGTTTGTGAGGCTAAGTCGGTACGCAGCGATCGAGACCTTGAGCCGCAAACCCACCGTGCGCAATGCGCACCGCCGCCAACTTGTGAGCGCGGCAACGCCTTCCCTGCCAAGCCCCGCGCTATACTCATCCGCATGGATATCAAAACACGCAACATAGCAACGCCCGCCGCGGACGCACCAGCAACGGCAGTGCCCACCCCCGTCGTGGGCCGCTTTGCCCCGTCGCCCTCGGGCCGCATGCACTTGGGCAACGTGTTCAGCTGCCTGTGCGCATGGCTTTCGGCCCGCAGCCAGGGCGGCAGCATCGTGTTGCGTATCGAGGACCTGGACGATCGCTGCAAGCGCCCGGAACTTGCCGCTCAACTGATTGACGATCTGACCTGGCTGGGGCTCGAGTGGGACGAAGGCCCCTACTACCAGCACGATCGCCTGGATCTGTACGAGGACGCCCTGCGCCAGCTGCAAGACGCCGGCCTCACCTATCCCTGTTTTTGCACGCGTGCCGAACTCCACGCCGCGAGCGCGCCGCACGCCAGCGACGGCACGCCCATCTACCGCGGCGCCTGCAGAGGTCTTTCTGCTGATGAAATCACCCGCCGCAGTGCCCTGCGTGCTCCGGCCACGCGCCTGCGCGTGCCCACCGTCGACGACCTCGCCAGCGACGTGATCGAATTCGTGGACCGCACGTACGGAGCCCAATGCGAAGCACTCGCCACCGAGTGCGGTGACTTTTTGGTGCGCCGCAGCGACGGCGTGTTTGCCTATCAGCTGGCCGTGGTGGTCGACGACGCTGCCATGGGCGTCACCGAGATCGTACGCGGATGCGACCTGCTTGGTTCCACGCCGCGCCAGATCTATCTGCAACATCTGCTGGGACTGCCCACGCCGCACTACGCGCACATTCCGCTGCTCATGTCACCGGACGGCCGCCGCCTTTCCAAGCGCGATCGCGATCTGGACCTGGGCGAGCTCCGCACCCGCTTTGGCACACCCGAGGCACTGTTGGGATGGCTCGCCGGGCAAACAGGCATCGCGCCGGACACCACGCCGCGTACCGCCGAGCAGCTGGTCGAGCACTTTAGCTGGGACGTCATCCGCGCGCATCGGGAGAACATCACTGTAACGGTCGAGTAGCCAGCCACCCCGCCTCTACGCAACATCCCAGGGCTGGAGTTCGTCGCCCAAGCGAACGATGCAGTCGTAGAGCACGGTGTGACGCTCTGCCGGGTTGGTATCCCGATGAAAATGCCCGTAGTACCAGCGCTTGTAGTCCAAGCGGTCTTCCAGCTCATCGAAAAATGCCGTAAGCCGATCAACGGAGGGGCAATTCCAGCCGGACGCTGGATAAAGCGTGGACGAAAGCATGCGCGTAGAGCAGGTGTGAGTGATCACGTAGTCGACCGTCCAGCCCACGCTGTCGAGCTTTGCCCGCGCCTCCTCAAAGTTGCGCTCGTCCGGCAGCTCCTGCGGCCACCAGCTGGAATACGGAATGCGGTATTCCTTGTCCACGCTCGTGGCGCCGCCCATGGTAAAGACCGTTGAGCCGTCGAGCTCAAAAACCTCGCCGCGCGTCAGGCGCCGTATGGGCGAGGTATCCGACAGGCGCTGCGTCAGCCCACCGTGCCACAACTCCATGGGGCGTTCCGCCCAGTGATCGAAACGCTCGTGGTTGCCGTCGACAAACAGCACGGTGTAGGGGCGCGACTCCAGCCAAGCAATATCGGCACATTCCTCGGTAGAAAAGTCCCAGGGAAAGCCAAAGTCGCCCGCGATGATGAGATAGTCGTCGCTCGCCAGGCTATCCCCAAGCTCCCAATCGCGGAGCTTTTGCATGTCAGCGCCGCCATGAATATCGCCTGTTACATAGACCGTCATCGGATTACCACTTCCCTGTAAGTCGCTAGCCCACATTCTGCACGATCACTAAGTCAACCGTTCCAGCCCTTCCATCCTTTGGGACCTACCCCTCGTTCTTCCATCCAAACGGGTCGAGCACCCAAAAAATCAGATCGAACACGCCGCCGGTCATCATGGCGCCGGCAAGGGCCATGCAAACGTGCAGAGAGCTAACACTTCGGAGCACGTCAAATGGCCCCAGAACAACCAGCAGCGCGACCGCTGCGCCGGCTACGCACAGCGCGAGGCACGGCCCCGCGTCCTTAACGCACTTCTTTGCGAGATGCTTTGCGTTGTCACTCATCGGTATCGAACTCCTTAGAGGGTCGTTATTCAGACGCATGCCGCCGCGGCAGAGCGGGGCGGCAGGGTAAGTGTCACATGCTGTGCGGACATCAATGGAGAAACCGCCTGCTCGACCAACCTTTGACGCCGTTTTGCACCGGCACCACATCCCCCGCTATCGAGGTCTAATACTTTTCCCACCGCTACTCAAAAACTCATCCAACATTAATCTTGGCTCAAGAATCGCTTAATCTATAACCTGCACTATAGAGTTCGACCAAGGGCGGGGCGGCGCCGCGCAACGCAGGCCGCCGAACGCTACGCTCGCGCCCGGGCAGATCGCCCGGCGTCGCGCCCATCGAACGAAAGGACAGGTCATGGACGACCTCGAAAAGGTTGAAACCATCCGCACCAAGTGCAACGTGAGCTACACCGATGCCAAAGCCGCGCTCGACGCCGCCGACGGCAACGTTCTGGATGCCATCATTTGGCTCGAGTCGCAGGGCAAGACACAGACCACGTCAGCGCACGCCGCCACCGAGTCCGCGCCGGTCGACGAGCCCTCGGCCGAGATGGTTGCCGCGCAGGCCGCCTACGAAAAGTCGAGCGAAAAGACCGACTTCTCCAAGAAGATGGACAGCGTGTGGGAGTACCTCAAAAAGCTCTTCCGCCTGAGCTTGGACACCAAGTTTATCGCCACGCGCCGCGACGCCATCATCCTCAACATTCCCATCCTGATCCCCATCGTCGCGCTATTTGCCTGGGGCGCCACGATATGGCTGATGCTGATTGGCCTGTTCTTTGGCATGCGCTACCGCATCGATAGCGACGGCGACGTGCCCGGCAGCATCAACAACCTTATGAATCACGCCGCCGATGCCGCGGACGACATCAAGCAAAATCTCAACGACGACAAGTAATCGCAGACGGGGGCACGCATGGCACGGATCCTGATCGTAGAGGACGAGGAGAAAATCGCCCGCTTTGTGACGCTCGAGCTGGAGCACGAGGGCTACCAGGTGGAGCACGCCGCCGACGGCCGCACCGCCGTGGACCTGGCGCTGGAGCGCAACTACGATCTGATTCTGCTCGATGTGCTGTTGCCGCAGCTCAACGGCATGGAGGTGCTGCGACGCGTCCGCAAGCACAAGGATGTACCGGTGATCATGGTCACCGCGCGCGATGCCGTGATGGACAAGGTGGCCGGGCTCGATGCCGGCGCCGACGATTACCTGACCAAGCCGTTTGCGATTGAGGAGCTGTTCGCACGGATCCGCGTGGCGTTGAAGCGCTCGGAGGCCGTGCGGGCGGCTTCGGGCGTTGGCGGCGTTGGGGCCGGGACGGGCGCTACGGGCGCCGCTGCGATACCCCCGGCTGGCGACTCGACCCAGGCATCCGCCTCGCCCTCCCCCGCCGCGCTCACCGTGGGCTCGGTCGCGCTCGACCCCGACCGCCGCGAAGTCACGGTCGGCGGCTCGCCCATCGCGCTCACTGCCCGCGAGTTCGACGTCCTCGCCCTGCTTATGGCGCACGCCGGCACCGTGCTCACGCGCGAGCGCATCGCGCACGAGGCGCTGGGCTACGAATACGTGGGCGACACCAACAACGTCGACGTGCACATCGCGCACTTGCGCGCCAAGATCGAGGACGCCGGCGGCGCCCGCATCATCCAGACCGTGCGTGGGGTGGGCTATGTCTGCCGCGCGTAACGCCGAGGCCAAGCGCGTCACATCCATCGCCCGCGCCATCAACTGGAGCTATATGTGGCGCCGCTTGATGAGCTACGTCTGGCTCGATCTGCTGCTGATGGTGATTGCGGCGGCGATCCTCGTCTATGGATACAACCAGATGCTGCCCGACGGCGCGTTTACCGCAGGATGGATCCCCGGCGTCGCCGTTCACGGCATGTCGCTGGCGCCTGCGCGCGGCTGGGACCTGGCAACGCTCACCTATACCGTCGAGCTTGCGCGTACCACCAAGACTTTCCCCCTCGCGCAGGACCTCGTCGCGCTATGGCCTCTCTACCTTGTCGTTGTGGGTTGGCAGGTCATCAGCGTGCTCGACATGCTCGGCGGCGCCCGTCGCGTGCGCCGCACCATGGCACCGCTCAACGACCTGGCCTTGCGCGTGGACGAGCTCGGCCGTATGCAGCTCTCCGGCGGCAAGATGGAAACACTGGAGCAGGCCATCGAGCGCGCAAGCGTCGACTCGCCGAGCGTCACTACCGGCGACGCCGACCTGGCAAGCATCGAGGTTGCACTCAACCGCCTACTGCGCCAGATGCAAGAGGCCAAACTGCAGCAAATGCGCTTTGTCAACGATGCGAGCCACGAGCTGCGCACGCCCATCGCGGTGATTCAGGGCTACGTAAACATGCTCGATCGCTGGGGCAAAGACGACCCGGACGTGCTGGCAGAATCTATCGCGTCCCTCAAGGCCGAAAGCGAGCACATACAAGAGCTCGTGGAGCAGCTGCTGTTTTTGGCACGCGGCGATGCCGGGCGCACGGTCCTGCGGCGCGCAAATACCAACCTTGCCGCACTGGTCGACGAGGTATGCGAGGAATCGCAGATGATCGATACCGAGCACACGTATCGGCTGGCCTTTGACGCTGCGCTTGTCAGCGACCCGCGCTGCGACGCGCCCGTCGACGTGGCGCTCGTGAAGCAGGCTCTGCGCGTGATCGTGCAAAACGCCGCCAAGTACTCGGATGCGGGAACGACCGTCACATTTGGCGTAGCGCCGGATGCGGGCGCGGGCACGATCGACATAAGCGTTGAGGACAAGGGCATCGGCATGAACCAGGAATCCGCAGCTCACGCGTTTGAACGGTTCTACCGCGCCGACAATGCACGCGATGCCGGCGCACAGGGCTCGGGTCTGGGGCTTGCCATTGCCAAGTGGATCGTCGATAGCCATGGCGGCGTCATTGGCGTGACCTCAGTCGAGGGCGTCGGCAGCCGCTTTACGATTCGCCTGCCGCGCTAGGAAGCCCCTCGGCATAAATAAAGGGATAGGGCCACACGGCCCTATCCCTTTTTGCTAGCTATGGCAGCTTGTGCGCTACTCGCGGCACAGATGCACGGCGAAACCGGCGAACTCGCGCTTAAAGTACACGAGCTTGGTGCTACCGTCGGGCAGCAGCGCGCGCGACTCTTCGTTGACCTCGAGCCCGCGCTCGGCAAACCACTTCTCGGCCGCATCAATGTCGTTGACGGCAAAGCCGATGTGGCCCTTGGTGCCACGACCATTCTGCTTCATGACCTCGACCAGCGAATCGTTAAAGTACGAAACCGGGGTCTCGATAACGGGCAGACCCATCATCGTCGAGAACAGCTCCGCGATCTCCAGGGCGTCTGCCGGGTCGGTGGCGTTAATGCCCACATGGGCAACGCGCATGCCAAAGAGCTCGACCGGATTGGCGTTCTGCTCACTCATGCAGTCAGCGCCTACTGAGCCATGACGTCAAGAACGGCCTTCTCGGCAGCGACGCGGTTCATGCCGGTCATGAAGGGCACGCCGCTCACGTACGGGCAGGTAAGGCCCTCGGGGGCAACGGTGGTGGCGATCAGCAGGTCGGCGCCCTCGTCGCAGTAGTCCTTGGCCTCGGAGATGGCGCACTGCACGATCTCGTACTTGTCGGCGTAACCGTTGGCGTCGAGCAAGGTGGCGACCTTCTGGGCAACGAGTGTGGAAGTAGCAGCGCCAGCACCGCAAGCCAAAACGATCTTCTTCATAGGTAATGTCTCCCTTCATGGTTTACTTTAGGTAAGTGTACCGCAGCGAGCGATGGCACTCAGCCTCGATGAGCTTTTATGCCAGTTTGCTTGCACGCTGCGTATAATACATCTAGTACGTGTTGTCATACCGCTCGCTTTAAGAGCGACTAAGGACTCTGAAATGCCCGATTCCCGCACCCTCTGGACCGCCGTCGTTATCATCTGCATCGCCGTGTCGGTGTTCTTTAGCGTCAAAAAACGCACCACGTTCAAACGCCTGCAGCAATTGATGGCCGCCAAGCAGTGGGACGAGTTCGATCGTTTGCTCGACGGCAAACTCACCAGCATGCTGTACCCGCGCTACAACCGCGACTACCTGCGCCTGAACTCCTATCTGCTGCGCGAGGACCATAAGCGCGCCGACGAGATGTTCGACCTGCTACTGGGACTCAACCTGCCCAAGATGCAGCGCGTCGACCTGGTAATCAAAGCTTTTAACTACTACGTTGGCCAGGAGGACCGCAAAAAGGCCAAGGAGTTGCTGCATGAGATCAAGGGCTTTGAGGGCGGTCAGGCCGAGGCAGTCGCACACGAATGCCAGCTGATGTACGACACGATGATCCTCAAGCGCCACAACGACATTCCCGAGCTGGAGCGCATGCTCGAGGATGTCGGCGACGACCCGGTCAAGCGCTGCCGACTGGAGTACCTGCTGGCCCTGCAGTATCAAAACAAGGGCGACGAGGAAAAGTTCCAAGAGTTCCTGGAGAAGTCGGGCCAACACTCGATGGCCGTCAACGCGTAACGGACGGCTTGTGCTAGACTTCTAGTCTCACGGGGGCGTGGCGGAATTGGCATACGCAGGAGACTTAAAATCTCTCGCCGCAAGGATTGTGGGTTCGAGTCCCACCGCCCCTACCATATGGAGCTTTCGAGCCCGTGTCCCCAAGGGATGCGGGCTCGCTTCTTTTAGATGCCGGTGGGACTCGAACCCGCGAGGGGGCGAGCGTTAAGCGGACGCGCAGCGTCCGAAGCCGGTGCGTATTTGCGCAGCAAATGCGCGGACGTCCCACCGCCCCTACCATATGGAGCTTTCGAGCCCGTGTCCCCAAGGGATGCGGGCTCGTTTCTTTTACACGCCGGCGGGGCTCTAAGTTGCGGTGGAATAGTTCCTGTTTTGGCAGTTTATCAGCCCATTTAGGAACTATTCCACCGCAACTTAGGTTGGTATTTACACATTTTCCGATGGAAAAACGTGGCTGTCTCGCACATTTTCCGATGGAAAAACGTGGTTGTCTCGCACATTTTCCGATGGAAACGACCAAATGGCCTTATACTAGCCGAGAGGGTTGGGAGGCAATATGCAGCGACAGCTTATGAGTGAACTTATCGCTTGGAAATCAAGGGCGAATCGCAAACCTCTCTTGCTTAGGGGAGCCCGCCAGACAGGAAAGACTTGGCTTCTTAACGAATTCGCAAGCCAGCAGTATCGAAACGTCATTCGTTTTGACTTTATGCTCGAGCCGAGCACACGCTCGCTGTTCGATGGGGACCTCGACCCCAAGCGCATCATCTCCCAGATAGAACTCCTACGTGGCCAAACCGTAACGCCGGCAGACACGCTCATCATCTTCGACGAGATCCAAGAGGCGCCACGCGGGATCACCTCACTCAAGTACTTCAACGAACTTGCACCCGAATACCACATCGTGGCAGCCGGTTCCTATATGGGCCTCGCGCTCCGACGCGAAAACGAGTCATTTCCCGTCGGCAAAATCGACCAGCTCACCATGCGTCCCATGGGGTTTGCCGAGTTCGTTCGTGCCGTCGACGGCAACCCGCTCGCCGATGCCATCCTTGCCGCAGACATGAACCTTCTGGCAAACGTTACCGAAAAGCTCGAGCGCTTGCTCAAGGAATACCTTGTTGTCGGCGGTATGCCCGAAGTTGTCTCCGCTTTCGCCGAGACACGCGACTTCATCGAAGCCCGAAGGCTTCAGCAGCAAATCATCGAGGCTTACGAATCCGATTTTGGCAAACATGCACCCGCCCGCATCGTCGAGCGCATGAGGTTGGCTTGGAAATCCCTTCCCGGCCAGCTTGCAAAGGAGAACAAGAAGTTTGTCTATGGCGCCCTTCGTCCCGGAGCGCGCGCACGCGATTTCAAGGAAAGCCTCCAGTGGCTCACGGACTACGGAATCGTTCATAAGGTGCCACGTGTCTCCGCTCTAAAGGCGCCGCTCTCGAGCTATGAAGACCTCTCGGGCTTCAAACTGTTCTGCATCGACACCGGCATCCTCGGAGCGCTCTCCGGTCTCTCTCCGGCCATCGTTCTTAACGGATCCGCTGTTTTTACCGAGTTCAAAGGTTCGCTGACCGAACAATACGTCGCGCAGGAGCTTTTGCTCCAGGACAAAACTCCCGCGTATTGGTCCTCTACCTCCGGCAATGCCGAAACCGACTTTGCCATCGACCATGCGGGAACCGTGCTTCCGCTTGAGGTCAAGGCAGCAGAGAACCTTAAAGCGAAGAGTCTGAAAATAGCCTGCGAAAAATTCAAACTCGAGCGTTGCGTGAGGAGCTCCCTGGCGGCATATAGAGACGAGGGCATGCTCGTCAATATTCCGCTTTGGGAGATTGGGCAGATCGACAAGCTGGCATAGGCGCTGTGGGGACGCCCCGCAAGGACTGTCCCCAGGTGCCGGCAGAAAAGGAACGTCCCCAGGTGCCGGCTGTTGAGTTGCGGTGGAATAGGGACTGTTTGGTGCCCGAAAGGGCGATTTTAGTCCGTATTTCACCGCAACTTATTTAAAGGGCGCTGAGGCTGGGAGTCCAGCCGATGGTGGGGGTTGTGCCGTCGAGAGTCTCGTTGATGGTGGCGGCCATGCCAGCGAGTAGGCTGTTCTCGCTTACGGTGAGCGTCTTGTAGCCGCCGGCTCGCATGAGCTCGCGAATCACCACGGCGCCGGCCAGAATCACGCCCGCGCGCTTGGACTGCACGCCCGGCAACGCGGCAATGCCTGCAACATCCAACGCAGACATGCGCTCGATAGCGGCCGAAATCTGCTCCATCGAAAGCTCGCGCAGGTGCACAAAGTTCGAGTCGTACGGCTCCAGCTCGTGGACCAGCGCCACCAGCGTAGTCACCGTGCCACCCACCGCGACCAAGCGTTCGGCGCGCTCAAAATCGCTGGGCAGGCCTTCAAAATAGGCGGCGAACTGCTCACCTGCCCACGCGGCAGCGGCAGTAAGCTCGCCGTCCGCAGGCGGCAGCGCCGAGAAAAACCGCTCCGTCACGCGACGGCAACCGATGTCCAGCGAACGCGTGCCCTCCAGCGCAAAGACCCCACGCTCCGGCGCATAGACGCCCGTCGCGAGCTCCGTGGATCCGCCGCCCGAATCGGCAACAATGATGCGCTCGCCGGCAAAGTCGTGCGCCACGCCAAAAAACGTCAGGCGCGCCTCGACCTCGCCCGGAATCACCTGCGGTTCGAGCCCCAGCTCACGCAGACCGTCCAGCAGCAGTGCGGCATTGGATGCATCGCGCGCGGCGCTCGTGCATGTGGTGCAAATGCACGCGGCCCCAAAGGCACGCGCCTCGTCCACAAACATGCGGCATGCAGCGAGCACGCGCTCGACCGCCGCCTCGCAAAAGCGACCCGTCGCGTCCACACCCTCGCCCAGGTCGGTAATCTCGGTATGCTTGGACGATTCCACGATCGCCCCGCCCTCGACCTGCGCCAGCACCAGTCGCGACGACACCGTTCCCAGATCGATCGCCGCCACCTTATATCGTTTGCAATCTGCCATTGCGGGCTCCCCTCCGGGCGCTATTTGCCGTTGGACACGACCGTCTGGCCCTCGACACCGTTAAACCCAAACAGCATGTCGAGCGCCTGGATGTACCACGGGGCGTCCTTACCGACTTCTTCGATTTCCTTGGCAACTTCGCTGGCCTTCTTGGCGTTCGACGACTTCTGGCTCGACGAGGCATCCGAATCGCCGTCCAGGCCCTGCACTTCAATCCTCTTCTCGCCGGGCATCACCAAGCCCAGGTCCTCGGATGCCGCATCCTTAATGCCCTCCTCCGAGAGCAGTTTGTCGACGCTTTTTTGCAGCTCATCATTGTATTGCTGGCGAATCTCGACCTGCTTGGCCAAGATATCGCTCGAACGCTTTGCCACGTACAGGTCGCGCACGGGGAAATACAGGCTCACGAGCACCAGGGCAACGACGATGCCGATGAATAGCCCTCGCTGAGGACCGTGGGTAAAGTCGTAGATCGCCTTGACCACCGCGTTGTCGTTGGCGTAGTGCATAAAGTCCGAGCCCGAAAAACGGTTCGAGGGCCTGCTCGACCTATCGTGCGTTTGAGCCGACGAGCGCTGAGCATGCGACGAACGTGCCGGGCGCACCGGTCCATCTGACGAAGTATTCACTTGAGCATTGGGGCGCGAGGTACTTGTCGGGCGCTGCATGGAGCGGTCGGCGCCGGCGTAGGCGAACCCACCGAGCTGCACCGTGCGCGCACGGCGAGGCGACGGCTCACGCGAACCGGCGGAATAGTACCTGTTGTCGTAAATCTGATCCATGTGCGCCTTGTGCGGTTGAGGTTTGTTTGCGCTAAGTATTCTAGTTATAGCACGAGCGCGCGCACCGCCTTCGCCAGCCTTTGCTCGACATAAAAAAGGCGCTGAGCCATATGGCCCAGCGCCCAATGGTGCTCAACAGCGCCCGGCTGAAGCAAGGCGAATCCGAGTCTTCCCCGCCCCCGCGAGCTCCGCGTGCCTAGCGAATGTTGTAGAACGCGGCCTTGCCGGCGTAGCGCGCGCTGCCCTCGAGCTCGTCCTCGATGCGGATGAGCTGGTTGTACTTGGCGATACGGTCGCTGCGGCACGGGGCGCCCGACTTGATCTGGCCGGCGTTGACGCCCACGACCAGGTCGGCGATCGTGGAGTCCTCGGTCTCGCCGGAGCGGTGGCTCACGATGCAGGCGTAACCGGCCTCCTTGGCGGTCTCGATGGCCTCGAGCGACTCGGTAAGCGTGCCGATCTGGTTGACCTTGACCAGGATCGCGTTGGCGGCACCCAGCTCGATGCCCTTCTTGAGGCGCTCGGTGTTGGTGACGAACAGGTCGTCGCCCACCAGCTGCACCTTGTTGCCAATGCGACGGGTGAGCTCGACCCAGCCGTCCCAGTCCTCCTCGGCCATGCCGTCCTCGATGGAGATGATGGGATAGGTGTCGACGAGCTTCTCCCAGTAATCGACCATCTGAGCGCTCGTATACTCAACGCCCTCGCCCTTGAGCTCGTACATGCCGGTCTCGGCGTTGTAGAACTCGGTGGACGCCGGATCCATGGCGTACATGAAGTCGACGCCGGGCTTAAAGCCAGCCTTCTCAACGGCCTTGGTGATGTACTCGAACGGCTCGGCATTGGTCTTAAGGTTGGGGGCAAAGCCGCCCTCGTCGCCCACACCGCCGCCCAGGCCGGCCTCATGCAGCACGCCCTTGAGGGTATGGTAGACCTCGGCGCACCAACGCAGGCCCTCGGCAAAGCTCGGGGCGCCCACCGGCATGATCATGAACTCCTGGAAGTCAACGTTATTGTCAGCATGCACGCCGCCGTTGAGGATGTTCATCATGGGCGTGGGCAACAGGTGGGCGTTGACGCCGCCCAGGTACTGGTACAGCGACAGACCCGCCGACTCGGCAGCGGCGCGGGCGACGGCCAGCGACACGCCCAGGATGGCGTTGGCACCGAGCTTGGTCTTGTTGGGGGTACCGTCCGCGGCAATCAGCGCGGCATCGACGGCGCGCTGGTCGAAGGCGTCGAGGCCCACGACGGCGTTAGCGCACTCGTTGTTGACGTGCTCGACGGCCTGCAAAACACCCTTGCCCAGGTAGCGGCCCTTGTCGCCATCGCGTAGCTCGCAGGCCTCAAAGGCGCCGGTCGAAGCACCCGAAGGCACCATTGCGCGGCCAAAGCTGCCGTCCTCGAGCACAACCTCGACCTCGACGGTGGGATTGCCGCGGCTGTCGAGTACCTCGCGACCGTAGACGTCCATAATATCGCTCATGTTGTCTCCCTCTCACTTGGAAACGGGTTGAATGCTTGGCGACACGGCTTGCATGCTGCAGCGGCGCGCAGGTTCATAAGTTAGCCTTGTCGCACTTTTTGCATTATGCCCTAAGTTAGCCAAGGGATACAATCTTTTTAAAAAAATAATGGGAGCGATGGGACAAGTGCGTCCCGTCGCTCCCGCAGTCTCACTCCTCTGCCTTGGCGGCATCCCACAGGTCGTTGAGGCCGTGGGTCGAAAGCTCGGCAAGATCCACGTGAGCATCGGCCGCCATCTGCTCCATCGCGGCCCAGCGGCGGCGGAACTTTGCTGTGCTGGCACGAAGGGCGCTCTCGGCGTCAATCCCCTCCTTGCGCGCGACGTTGGCCAGGGCAAAGAGCAGGTCGCCAAACTCCATCTCGCGCTCGGGCGAGCCAGGGGCCTCGGCCTCAAACTCGGCACGTTCCTCGGCGACCTCGTCCCACACGTCCTGGACCGTCTCCCACTCAAAGCCCACGGCAGCCGCCTTGCGCGACACCTTCTGCGCCTGCATCAGCGCCGGCAGATGCGTGGGCACGCCGTCGAGCAGACCCTCAGGCGCGGCCTCGCCCGCCGCCACGGCCTTGTCCTTGGCAGCCCTCTCGGCAAGCTTGACCTCGTCCCAAATCTTGAGTACCTCGTCGGAACTGTCGGCATCTACATCGCCAAACACGTGCGGATGACGGCGGATGAGCTTGGCATCGATATCACGCGCCACGTCGGCCAGCGTAAACTCGCCGGCGTCCGCCGCAATCTGCGCATGCAGCACGACCTGCATGAGCACGTCGCCCAGCTCCTCGCGTAGGTGAACCGCGTCGTCCGCCTCGATGCAGTCGAGCGCCTCGTAGGCCTCCTCGATCATGTTCTTGCCAATGCTGCGGTGCGTCTGCTCGCGGTCCCATGGGCAGCCATCGGGCTGACGCAGACGCCAGATGGTCTGCACCAGATGCTGCAGCTCGGTCGACGCGTCTACCAGCGTAGACAGATCGCGCGATCCCTCGGCATTTTGCTGAGCCATGTGCTGCGCCATGGCTACTCCTCCTCCAGGATCACGTGGCGGAACGCGCCGTTCTCGTAGATGCCATAGCTGTGCGTGCCGTCCTTGGGAATGCTCACGCTACCGGGGTTGAAGAGCCACAGGCCCGGGTGCGCGGCGCTTTCCTCGTTGACCTTGATGTGCGTATGGCCGTAGACGAGCGCGGAGCCCTCGGGCAGCGCGGGCGCGTGGTCGACGCTGTTGTGCATGCCGGCGCCAAAGACGTGGCCGTGCGTCAGAAACAGCTCGCGGCCGGTCTCGTCGAACAGCGTGGCGTAGTCGGCCATGACGGGGAAGTCGAGCACCATCTGGTCGACCTCGGCGTCGCAGTTGCCGCGCACCGCGATGATGCGGTCGGCCAGGGCGTTGAGCAGCGGAATCACGCGCTTGGGAGCGTAGTCGCGCGGCAGGTCGTTACGCGGGCCGTGGTAGAGCAGGTCGCCCAGCAGCACAATGCGATCGGGCTGCTCGGACTCGATGGCGGCGCAGAGGCGCTCGGCCCAGTATGCCGAGCCGTGGATGTCGGAGGCGATGAGGTATTTCATGGGGAGATCCTTTCGAATGGGGTTGATATGGCTAGGCGCAGGATGTCGCCACCAGCCGCGTTATTCAAATCGCAGTGCCGCGCTCTGGGCCGCCCGCATCACGCGCTGGAGCGGCACATTATGCTCGCGAGCGAGACGGGCGCAGTCCTCGTACTCGGGCGCTGCACGCTCGCTGCCGTCGGGCAGGGTGGCCACTTTAACGGACACCTCGCCCCATGGCGTCGTTACGCGCTCAAAGCGGCGTGGCAGGCAAACGCGCTCCATGACCTGGCGACGAATGCCGTTGGTCGTGGTTTCCAAAAAGATAATCGTCTGCAGGCGCTCGATATCCTCGTAGGTGCAGATTACCTGCAGCTGCCAGCCGGGGCGGCCTTTCTTGCAATAGAGGGGCAGCCAGTGCACCTCGCGGGCGCCTGCCCCGCGCAGACGGTCGGCGGCGTAGGCGAGCACCTCGGGCGACGCATCGTCGATGTCGCATTCCAGCTTGACGATGGTTTCGGGTGCATCGGTCTCGCGGGACAGCGGGGATGTACTATCGCATGGCATACGGTCCGGCTCCTTTCCGCACGGGCTCGTTTTGTTCATCCAAACGCTAGCACATCGGACGTGGCACAAGCGTGACTTTCGTCCGTCGCCGCCCTCGCCCCCATCCAAACGTGTACGTCAGCCTCCAAACATGTCATTATTTGTCGATTTTGGAGGCTGACGTACACGTTTTGAGGCAGGGTCGATGTCGTGCGGCAGCCCTTGCGCGCCGTTTGCCCTTTCCAGTCGATTTCGACCCTCGGCGTGCCCAACGCGTCAGGGGTCGCGCCATTACAATGGAGCAGATTTGCCGAATGCAAAGGAGCCGCCATGTCCGCTTGCCCGCTGGTCGATTGCCATACTCATACTTCGTTTTCGGACGGCCATGCCTCGTTTGAGGAAAACGTCTGCGCCGCCGCGGCCGCCGGCTGTCGGGTCATGGTCTCGACCGACCACCTCACCCTGCCTGCCAGCATGGATGCTAACTGCGAGGTACAGGTCGTCGAGGGCGACTTGCCGGCACATCGCCTGGCTTTTGAGGATGCCCGCAAGCTTGCCGCGCAGATCGCGCCGGAGCTCGAGCTTATCTATGGCTTTGAATGCGATTGGTACGAAGGCTGCGAGCCCTTGGTAGAGCGCTGGTCCCAGGGCGCCGTGGTGCGCTTGGGCAGCGTGCATTGGATTGGCGACCCGGGCGATATCATGGCCGGCGCCGCGGGCACGGCGGGAACAGAGAGCGTCGCTCGTCCCGATACGCCCGACTCGCTTTGTGGCTGGATCGACGACGATACCAACCTGCATGTTTGGGAAAACCTGGGCGTGCGCGGCGTGTGGGAGCGCTACGTCGACGACTGGTGCCGCGCCTGCGAAAGCCCACTTAACTTTGATGTGATGGCTCATCCCGACCTGGTCATGCGCTTTTCGAAGGAAGGCTTTGCGCCCGACTTTGACCCCGCACCGTTTTGGCAGCAGATGGCCGAGTGCGCGCACGATACGGGTCGCCGCGTTGAGGTCTCGACCGCCGCACCCCGCAAGGGCCTCGACGACTACTATCCCGCGACTGGGCTGTTGCGTTGCTTCGCCCACGCCGAGGTACCGATTACCTTTGGCTCGGACGCGCACCGCGCCTGCGACATCTGCTGGAACATCCGCGAGGCCCAGGCCCACGCCTACGACTGCGGTTATCGAACCTTCGATATCCCCCACCCCACCGGCGAATGGCAACCCACGCCCCTCGCCTAACTAGTCGTTTAAGAACGTCCCCAATGACTAGTGGCGGCGGGCGTTGAGTTCGCCGGCTAGCTCGTCGAGGGTGATGCCGTAGCGCTCGAGCGTCACGAGCAGGTGGTAGACCAGGTCGCCGGCCTCGTAGCGGATGTGATCGTGATCGTTATCCTTGCAGGCCATGATCACCTCGCTCGCCTCCTCGGCAAGCTTCTTGAGCAGCTCGTCCTCGACGTCGGTCAACAGACGAGCGGTATAGCTCTCCTGCGGCGATGCATCACGACGACCGTGAATCACCTCGGCGAGCCCCGTCAGCGTCTCACCGATATTTCCATCCTGAACGTTTGCGGTGCGCACACCCATAGTTCAATCCTTTCTGGTTGGCCGAGCGTCTAATCGAGCGCCCGCCCTACGCGAGTTTCTTAAAGAAGCAGGTACGGTTGCCGGTATGGCAGGCCGGACCCGGCGAGTCAACCTTGACCAGCAGCGTATCGCTATCGCAGTCGGCCCAAAGCTCCTTGACCTCCTGCATATTGCCGCTCGTCGCGCCCTTGTTCCAGAGCTCCTGGCGACTGCGGCTCCAAAACCACGTGGTACCGGTCTTGAGCGTCAGCCCCACCGACTCCTCGTTCATCCAAGCAACCATAAGCACCTCGCCGGTGTCATACTGCTGAACCACACAAGGAATCAGCCCCTTGGCGTCGTATGTAAGCTTTGAAGGATCGGTTATCTCTTCCATTTCTCTTCCCAAATTCAAACTTCGCAGGTCGGTGAGGGTTGTCCAGGTGCCCGAGATTCCGAGCGACAAGCCCGACGACGCGTACTTAAGTACGCGAGGAGGGTTGGAGCCGGAAGGTCGGGTGCCTGGGCAAGCCGCAGCATTAGAAGTCCAGCCTCACAGGAATACCTTGAGAGGCCATATACTCTTTGACTTCGCGAATGCTGAACGTCCCAAAGTGAAAGACGCTCGCCGCCAGCACGGCATCGGCCTCGCCCTCAATCACGCCCTCGGCAAAATGCTCGAGCGCGCCCACACCGCCGCTCGCAATCACCGGAATCGGCACCGCGCGCGCCACGGCGCGGGTGAGCGCCAGGTCAAATCCGGCCTTGGTGCCGTCGCGGTCCATACTGGTCAGCAAGATCTCGCCGGCGCCGCGACGAGCCGCTTCCTCGGCCCACGCCACCGCGTCGATGCCCGTGGCGTTGCGGCCTCCTGCGGTAAAGACTTCCCACTTGTCGGCACCCGGCTCTCCGGGCAAACCGACGCGCTTGGCATCGATCGCCACGACCACGGCCTGACTGCCAAACGCCGCGGCAGCCTGGCTAATCAGCGACGGGTCGCGCACGGCGGCAGAGTTGAGCGACACCTTGTCAGCACCGGCTGCAACCATGGTGCGCATGCCCGCCAGGTCGCGAAAGCCGCCGCCCACGGTATAGGGAATAGCGAGCTCCTCGGCCGCATGCGCCGCCATCTCGATGGTCGTCGCGCGGTTGTCGCTCGTGGCGGTAATGTCCAGGAAGACGACCTCGTCCGCACCCTCGCGGTCGTAGGCGCGGGCCAGCTCCACCGGGTCGCCCGCATCGCGCAGGCTCACAAAGTTGACGCCCTTGACCACGCGGCCGTCCTTGACGTCTAGGCAGGGAATTACGCGTTTGGTAAGCATGGGCTACTCCTCCCCTCGGGCGGCGGCCAGCGCCTGGGCCAGCGTAAAGTTGCCTTCGTAGAGCGCACGGCCGGTAATGGCGCCTTCAATCGCGACCTCGCCCACCGCGGCCAGCGCGCGGATGTCGTCGAGCGTCGAGATACCGCCCGAAGCCACGACGGGAAAGCCCGCGACCTTGGCAACATGGCGATACGCCGCCACATCGATGCCCGTCTGCATGCCGTCACGCGCGATGTCGGTGTAGACCAGGTGCTTAAAACCCAGCTCGGTGAGCTGTGCCACGGCATCGTCGAGTGCCACGCCCGCGCCATCACGCCAGCCGTTCACCTTGACCTGGCCGTCGCGCGCGGCAATATCTGCCACCAACAGCTCGCCAAAGCCTTGGGCCGCCACCTCGGCAAAACCCGGCTCGGTCACGAGCACCGTGCCCAGCGCAATGCGACGCGCACCGTAGCCGGCCAACTCGTCGATGCGCGCGAGCGAGCGGACGCCGCCGCCCACGTCCACAGACAGACCGTCGACGCCGCAGATGGCCTTAATCGCCGCCGAGTTAGCAGCGCGCGCGTCCTCGTCCTCGCCAAAGGCGGCGGACAGGTCGACGACGTGCACCCAGCTCGCACCCTGCTCGGCAAACGAGCGGGCGACTGCCACGGGGTCGTCGGAATATACCTTGCAGCGGCTGCGGTCGCCGCGCTCCAGGCGCACGACCTTGCCGCCGATCAGATCGATTGCGGGAAACAGGATCATCGGCCAACCTCCTCGACGATGTTGACGAAGTTCTTAAGGATACGCTGCCCCAGCGCGGAGGATTTCTCGGGATGGAACTGACAACCCCACACGTTGCCGTGGCGCACGATGCACGGGAAGCTCCGCGTATAGTGCGTGCGCGCCAGCACATCGGCGGCATCGGCATCGTCGGCCACCGCGTAGCTGTGGGTGAAGTACATGTTGGCACCCTCGGCAAAACCAGTAAGCAGCGGATCGGCCGCACCGGCGGGCGTCATGTGCACCTGGTCCCAGCCCACGTGCGGCACCTTCAGGCGACTCGATTCCAAGCGCGTGCACGAGCCACGCATAATACCCAGGCCATCGACCCAGGGACCGCCAGCCTGCTCGGGGGTGTTGCCATCGGCAACCGCGCCCTCGTCCGCAGGCACGCCCTCGTTGCCGCGCTCAAAAAATAGCTGAAGGCCCAGGCAGATACCGAGCAGCGGAGTTCCGGCGGCGACGGCATCGAGCACCGCGTCCGCCTCGCCGCTCTGGCGCATAAAGGCGATCGCGTCATAGAACGCGCCCACACCCGGGATGACCAGGCCGTCGGCGCGGCGGATCTGCTCCGGATCGTCCGATGTGCAGGCGGCGGCACCGGCGCGCGCAAGCCCGCGCACAACACTCGATAAGTTGCCCTTGTGGTAGTCGACCACCACGATCTTCGGTTCGCCCACGCGACCCTCCCTTATCTCATTCAAAACCTGTCTTTTTTGGCAGGTTACAGTGAGCCCTTGGTGCTGGGGATGCCCTGTACGCGGGGGTCCAGCTCGCAGGCGTGGCGCATCGTGCGGCCCACGGCCTTAAAGGCGGCCTCGATAATGTGATGCGAGTTGCCACCCGCCAGCTCGCGCACGTGCAGTGTGAGCTTGGCATCGCGTGCAAAGGCATAAAAGAACTCGACGGCCAGCTCGGTATCGAACGTGCCCACGCGCTCGGTCGGCACGGGCAGCTCGCAATAAGCCTGGCCACGGCCCGAGATGTCCACGGCAGCCATCACGAGCGTCTCGTCCATGGCGATCGCCGCATCGGAAAAGCGCGTGATGCCCGCCTTGTCGCCCAGCGCCTGGCAAAACGCCTCGCCCAGCACAATGCCCGTATCCTCGACAGTGTGGTGAGCATCGACCTCAACGTCGCCCACCGCATGTACCGTCAGATCGAACAGGCCGTGGCGGCCAAAGGCGTTGAGCATGTGATCGAAAAACGGCACGCCGGTCGAGATATCACACACGCCGCTTCCGTCCAGGTCGAGCTTTACGACAATATCGGTCTCGCCCGTCTTGCGGGTCACCTCGGCATAACGGTCCATCTACATCTCCTCCTTCACCAGCGCGGCAAACGCAGCCAGCACCTCGTCGTTTTCTTGCGGCGTGCCCACGGTGATGCGCAGACAGTCCGCGAGACCCGGCGCGTAGCTAAAGTCGCGCACCAGAATGGAATACTCGTCGCGCAGACGCTCGCGCACACGCGTGGCATGCGGCGTACGCACGAGCACAAAGTTCGCCGAGCTCGGCCATGCCTCCACGGGCATGCCCTCGGCGGCCATCGCACGCAGCGCTGCAAGTTCGCGATCGCGCTCAGCCGCGACCTGAGCCACCACGGGCGCGTACGCATCGCGGGCACGCACGCAGGCGAGCGCCGCCGCCTGGCTCAGCACGTTAACCGAGTAGATCTGGCGAATCGCCGCGAACACGTCAATAACCTCGGGCGCTGCGATCACATAGCCCAGGCGCGCGCCGGCAGCGCCAAACGCCTTGGACAGCGTGTGCAGAATCACCAGGTTGGGATGCTCGGCGATGAGCGCCTGCGCCGTCGTGGCAGCGCCAAACGAATCATCGGCAAACTCAACATAGGCCTCGTCGACCATCACCATGCCAGGGCACGCGTCGCACAGCGCCGCGACAAAATCGAGCGGAGCCACGTCGCACGTGGGATTGTTGGGCGAGGTGACGATCGCCAGGTTGCACTCGGGTGCCGCCGCGAGCACAGCGGCCTGGTCGAGCTCGAAGGTCGCCGGGTCGCGCCACACGTCGCGCACCTCGGTCTGGCATAGCGAGGCAAAAAACGCGTATTCGCTAAAGCACGGCGGGCAGTTGAGAAGCGTGCGGCCCGCGCCGCCAAACGCCAGCAGATAGTTATAGAGCAGCTCATCGCCGCCGTTGCCCACGCAAATGTTCTCGCGTGCCACGCTATGCCAAGCAGCAAGCTCATCGCGCAGGTCGTTGGACATGGGATCGGGGTAGCGGTTGAGCGGTATGGCAGCCAGGGCGGCGTCGACCGCCTCGCGCACGCCGGCCGGCACGGGATAGGTGTTCTCGTTGGCCGAAAGGTTGATGCGCGTGGGCGTAAAGTTGGGATCGTAGGGCTCGATGCCTGCCAGATAGGGCTGGACGAGTTCCTTCATGCGCGGCGTGAGTTCGGCCATATTAGGCCTCCCCACCGGTCGCACCGGCGCCATCCGCGCCCGCAGCCGCCGTCAGGTCCACGCCCTCGGCAACCGTCGCCACGGCGTCGCCCGGCCAGGCGACCTTGGTCAGGTCGGCCGCGGCCAGCGACTCGGCACTCACGGCATCCTCGCCCTGCTCCAGCACGCGACGACGCAGGGCGGCAGAAAGCGCGTGCGCCCACAGGCCCTCAGCCTCGGCCAGGCGCTGCGTAGCGGGAGCGTCGGAGAGCAGGCCCTCGGGTGTATAGCAAATGACGCTCGAGCGCTTGACGAACTCCTCCACCGAAAGCGGGTTTGAGAACATGGCCGTGCCGCCGGTCGGCAGCGTGTGGTTGGGACCGGCAACATAATCGCCGAGCGGCTCGGAGCTCCAAGCGCCCACGAAGATGGCGCCGGCGTTGCGAATGCCGCCGAGCAGGCCCATCGCATCCTTGCAGTGCAGCTCCAGGTGCTCGGGCGCCACGGTGTTCACCGCCTCGACGGCGGCCGCCATGTCGGCGGCCACCACGATGGCGCCCTCGTTATCGAGCGAAGCGCACGTAATCTCGGCACGCGGGGACTGCGCTACCAGAATGTCGATACCCGCCTCGACCTCACGCGCAAACTGCTCGTCGCAGGTCACCAGATAGCAGGCCGCCAGCGGATCGTGCTCGGCCTGAGCCATCAGGTCGGCCGCGACCACCATAGGCTTGGCCGTGGCATCGGCCAGCACGCAGACCTCGGAGGGACCGGCGACCATGTCGATACCCACGTCACCCGAGACAATCTGCTTGGCAGCGGCAACAAAGGCGTTGCCCGGGCCGGTGATTTTGTCGACGCGCGGAATGGTCTCGGTACCGTACGCCAGCGCGGCCACGGCCTGGGCGCCGCCCACCATATAGATTTCGTCCACGCCGCCGAGCTTGGCCGCCGCGAGCGTATACGGGCTAATCAGTCCATCCTTTTGCGGCGGGGTCACCATGACCACGCGCTCAACGCCGGCAACCTTGGCGGGAATGGCGTTCATAAGCACGGTGGAAGGGTACTGCGCGCGACCGCCCGGCACGTAGATGCCGGCCGCAGCAAGCGGGGTCACCTTAACGCCGAGCATCGTGCCGTCCGGGCGCGTGGTAAACCAGCTCTGCTCGACCTCGCGCTGGTGGAACTCGCGAATCTGGCGCGCAGCCTTTTCGAGCGCGGCGACAAAGGCCGGATCGAGGCCTTCGAGCGCGGCATCGATCTGCTCCTGCGGAAGACGGAAGCTCTGCAGCTCAACACCGTCAAAACGCTGGCAGTAATCGCGCACCGCGGCATCGCCGTTGGCACGCACGTTGGCCACGATATCGCGAGCGGCGTCGACGATGTTTTGCGGCAGCACGCCCTTACGGTTGAGCTGGTTGGTAACGAGGCGCTCACCGGGAGCAAGCTTGATGGTCTTCATTTCGGTATCCCCTATCGGTCGAGGTTGTGTTCGAAAAACGAGAGACCGGGCGGCGGCGCCAGTCGGCCCGCCGCCCGGACGTTGGGGCGCCCGTGCGTGCTCGCGCTATTGCGCCGAGCCCGCAACGGGCTCAAAATGCTTGTCCTTAACAGCCGCAGCCAGGCGATCGGCCAGGTTGCGCACGCGCGGATCCAGGCGTGCGGCGCCCGGATTGACAAAGAAGCGGGCCGTGCAGTCCATGATGCGCCTGGTAATGACCAGGTCGTTATCGCGCAGCGTAGCGCCCGTGGCGGTAATGTCTACGATGCGATCGGTCATGCCGACGATGGGCCCCAGCTCAATATTGCCATGCAGCGAAACGATGTCGGCGTTCACGCCGCGCTCGGCATACCAGGCACTCGCGATGCGCGGGTATTTGGTTGCCACGCGAAGCGACCCGCGACGGGCATAGTTGCGCTCGGCCTGACCGGCGCGCCATGCGGGCTCCGCCTCAATGAAAGTGCACAGGCCGTAGCCCAGATCGACCAGCTGCAGCAGGTTGAGGTCGGCCTCGATAAGCGAGTCCCAACCGCAGATGCCGCAATCGGCACCGCCGCAGCCCACAAAGGCGGGCGCATCGCTGGGGCGCACGATGACAAACTCGATATCTCCGACCGCGCCCTCACCGGCACGCGTGTCGCGGCCGCGCACGATTAGGTGACGGCCCGGATCGCGCAACTCAGAGACGTCCAGGCCCGCGGCTTCGAGCACGTCGAGCGTATCGGCCTTGAGCGAGCCCTTGGGCACGGCGATGCGCAGCGGCCCCTCGGCGCCACGGCCCACGGCGTGGTCGCCATCGGAAGCGGCGTCCTCGGCCGAGGTGCGCACGGCCTCCAGACGCTCGAGCGAAAAGGCGAAGCCCGCCGCCGGCACCTCGATACCGTCGCCAAACGCACCGGTAAAGATGGAGTCGTAGCGTCCGCCCGAACCGACCGGATCGGGCAGGCCGCCGGCATAGGCCTTAAAGACCAGACCCGTGTAGTAATCAAAAGAATTCATGATGGAGAAGTCAAAGGACAGCACCTGGGCGTCCTCGGGAGCCAGGCCCTCGACCAGGGCACGCAGCTCGCGCGTCAGCGGCGCGACGATGCCGGCAGCCTCCAGCAGCGCATCCACGCGGTCGAGCACCTCGGCACCACCGTGCAGGCGCGGCAGCTCGCTAATGGCGGCCTTGACGGCATCGGACTCGGTGCTTGCCGCCACGCGGGCATCGAGGCCCACAAAGTCGTTGGCGTGCACGCAGCGCAGGGCCTCGGCGGCCAGCTCGCGATCCTCGCACGCCGCGAGCAGTTCCTTAAACGGACGCACGCTACCTGCGATAATGCGCGCATCGGGCAGTGCCAACTTACGCACGGCCTCGGCCACGAGCGAGACGATCTCGACATCGCCCGCGGTATCGCCCGCACCGATAAGCTCAAAGCCCAGCTGTGTAAACTGACGCGAGCCACCGGCATTGCGCTGGCACTCGCGAACCACCGGCGCCTCGTAGCGAAGGCGCAGGGGCAGGTCGGCAGCGCGCATGCGGGTCGAAACCAGGCGCACGATCGGCAGTGTGTTATCAGGACGAACCACCAGCAGACGACCATCATCGTCAAAAAGCTTAAACGGCGTGTCCGCGATGCGGCCGCCTTCCTCGAGTGAACCCTTGTCCTCGAGCAGCGGCGTTTCGACCGGAAGGTAATGATGCTCCCTGAAGCAGCCCTTCACCGTCAGCGCAATCTCCTCGCGCGCCTGAGCCTCCTCGGGCAATATGTCCCGGAATCCCCACGGTGTGGCCGTCATCTGGTGAGCCTCCTCATGCTGTGTTTCATATAGAGCAGAAGACCGGCATAGCTCCGCCGGTCTTCTGGGTACTTTAGCATACTAGAGTGTTTGCGGGGAAAATCGTCCTCCTCGTCTCATAGCGTATTCATTTGGAAACATAGGGGAAAGCGCGTCCCGCCCGTCAGCCAAAAACTGGGATGCGGTTTCCGGTTGAAGTCCTCAGCGGAAAGTGTGTCCCATTCTGAGCGCCTGTTCTGGGATGTGCTTTCCGCCAGAAGCCTCAAGCGGAAAGCACGTCCCGTTTCTCAAAAAGCGTCAAACGCCAACTCGGCGCCCTGTCCCACTTAGGCGCCAATTGCGCGTCGGTACTCCGCCATAACCTGAGCGTCGGCTGCCGCGGGATTGGCGAAATAGCGCCAGTCATAGGTCTCGGCCGAAACAACTCCGCGATAGCCGCGCGCCACCAGCCTATCCAGGTCGGCGCGCATATCGCGGTCGCCGTCACCCCAAGCAAGATGCGTCGTGCCGTCTGCCGCAACATCGACAAAATGCACGTGGGCGACATCATCGCCAAGCAGATCGAAATAATCGTTGATGGTATCCCCTGCCACCGCCATAGCGCCCAAATCCAGACACGCCTTAAGTGCCGGATGATCAACTGCCTCGATCATGCGCTTCGTGTCGGCCGCCGAGTTCACGATCATCGACTCAACCGGCTGTAGGGCCTCGAGCACCAGTCGCACGCCGCGCTCTCCCGCATGCTCGGCAATCGCACGCAGCATCGAGGCGCTGCGACCCCACGCGTCCTCGATCGGCTCGTTCAAAAATGCCCAGCCGCTCGAGACCATGACCTGCTCGGCTCCAAGTTCCGCCGCGATATCTACAACGTTCTTAAAGTACGCGAGCGTGCGGGCACGCGCCTCATTCCCGCGCGCCGCGATATTCCACGGCTTGGGGTTGTTCTGTTCGGGACAAAGCCCCACAATCCGAACCCCATACCGCTGCGACAGCTCCCGTACCCGCTCGAGCGAATCGTATCCATGGCAATCGACATACAGATGCATCGCCCCGGTCCAAAGCTCGCAACACGTGTAGCCCGAAGCCGACGCCGAAGAAAAGAACTCCTCAAGATCAAAGTAGCGATGGCTGATATTCATAACGGCAAGCTGGGGGTAGCTCATAATTACTCTCCAACCCAAACGGGGCCCCGTTCCATATAGGAGCGGGGCCCAATTACACAAACGTTATTTGCTCTTAGTAATCGAACTGGTGATAGTAACGACGGTAGTTGAGGTTGTGTTTGGTGACCGTCTCGTAGTAAGCGGCAAGGCGATCGGTAATCAGCGAGGAGAGGATCCACGGAGACACGATGACGCGGAACTCGTCGTCAAGGCCGGGGATCGCGAACTCGGCGGTGTCGATGATGTTGATGTCGGTGTCGCC
>NZ_JBDMHB010000009.1:0-63812 GCF_039752955.1 Collinsella aerofaciens | reverse complement strand
AGATGAGGGTTTCCTGCATAGCGTTCACTGAGAGGGGGCATGCGTTGGCGGAGCGCATCGCACGCGCGCTTTCCGATTGCGCGCAGACAGGTGAAGATGACCCTGGCTGGGACGTTTCCGTTTCGCGCGGGTTCGGCGAGGGGAAGGTCGACCTGCGCGCATGGACGGCGCTCGCGTGGGAAGCGTCGGACGCGCTTCTGTTCGTGGGCGCGGCGGGCATCGCCGTGCGGGCTATCGCGCCGCATGTCGCCTCGAAGGCAAGCGATTCCGCGGTTGTGGCGATCGACGAGGCGGGGCGCTTTGCCGTCCCGCTTTTGTCGGGGCATTTGGGCGGTGCGAACGAGCTGGCGCAAACTGTGGCACGCGTGGCAGGGGCCATTCCCGTCATCACCACGGCGACCGACGTCCGCGGCGTGTGGGCGGTGGATACGTGGGCGCGCCGTGCGGGGCTCGCCGTTTCGAATCCCGAGGCCATCAAGCGAGTGTCGGCGCGGCTGCTTTCGGGCGGGCGCGTGGCGCTCTATTCCGACATGCCGATTTCGGGACAGCCGCCTGAGGGGGTTGACATTGCGTCCGACCGCGCTCGGGCCGATATCGTCGTGTCGCCGTTCGCTGGCGCGAATGCGGGTGCGTCCGTTTGCGCGGCGGAGACAACGGGCGTGGTCGTGCCCGCCGGTGAGACGGGGAAGCCGGCGGGCGTGCGGGCGCAGGCGCCTGCGACCGAGCCGCTTCGCCTTGTCGTGCCCTGCATCGTTGCGGGCATAGGGTGCCGTCGCGGTGCGTGCGCCGAAGCGATCGGGGAGGCGTTTCTTCTCGCGTGCGGGCAGGCGGGCATCTCGCCTTCGGCCGTCCGCGAGGCGGCGACGATCGACGTGAAGGCGCACGAGGAGGGTCTGCTCGCCTTCTGCCGCGCGCGCAATATCCCGCTTGCGACGTATTCCGCAAAGGAGTTGTCGCAGGTCGAAGGCAGCGTTTCGCCATCTGATTTCGTGCGCGCGACGGTGGGGGTCGACAACGTGTGCGAGCGCGCGGCGCTCGTGGGCGGGGGCAAACTTATCTTCCCGAAGCTCGCTCACGGCGGCGTGACCGTCGCGTTTTCCAAGGCAACTATCGAACTTTCGTTTAAGGAGCGGTGATGGGAAAGATCTTCGTGGTGGGGATTGGCCCGGGCGGCCCCGACGGCATGACGATTGCGGCTCGGCGCGCGCTCGAGGCGGCCGACATCGTTGTGGGGTACACGAAATACGTGGAGCTCGCGCTCGCCGCCGTGCCCGACGCGGCGCATCTCGCGACGCCGATGATGCACGAGGTCGAACGGTGCCGCCTGGCGCTTTCGCGCGCGCAGAGCGGAGAAGCCGTGGCGCTCGTGTGCAGCGGTGACGCGGGCGTGTACGGCATGGCGAGCCCCGTGCTGGAGCTTGCGGAGGACTACCCCGATGTAGACGTGGAAGTTATCGCCGGGGCCACCGCGGCTCAGAGCGGGTCGGCGGTGCTCGGCGCCCCGCTTGCCCACGACTTCGCGGTCGTGTCGCTCTCCGACCTGCTCACACCGTGGGAGGTCATCGAGCGCAGGCTCGCCGCCGTGGCGAGCGCCGACTTCTGCATCTGCTTGTACAACCCGCGCAGCAGAAAGCGCGCCGACAGGCTCTCGCGCTCGGCGAAGATTATGCTCGAATGGAAGGCCCCCGACACGCTCTGCGGCTGGGTTCGCAACATCGGGCGCGAGGGGCAGCAGTCGGGAATGTGCAGGCTCTCCGAGCTGGGGGAGCTCGATGCCGACATGTTCACCACCGTGTTCGTCGGCAACGCGGGCACGAAGCGCGTAGGCGGCCGTATGGTCACGCCGCGCGGCTATCGGGAGATTCCATGCGAAAGGTAACGATCATCGGGGCGGGGCCCGGAAACCCCGACTTGCTCTCGCGCGCGGCGCTCGACGCGATCGACATCGCCGACGTGGTCATCGGCGCTCATCGCGCGCTTGCCGGCATCGACGTGCCGCACGACGTGGTGAGATGCGAGCTCGTGAAGACGGCGGACATCGTCGCCGCGCTCACCGATGCGGCGTCGTGGCAGCGCGCCGTGGTCGTGATGACGGGCGATGTGGGGCTGTTCAGCGGCGCGCGCCGCCTGGTGGAGGCGCTCTCCGGCGACGCGCGGGTGGACGTGCGCATCATTCCCGGCATAAGCTCAACGTCGTATCTCGCCGCGCGCCTCGCGCGTCCATGGCAGGATTGGCGCTTCGCGAGTGCTCACGGCGTGGCGTGCGACATCGTGGCCGAGGCCGAGCGCACAGGTGAGCTCTTCCTCGTCACGTCGGGCGGGGAAGACCCCTCGCGGCTTTCGGGCGAGCTTGTGCAGGCGGGCTTCGGGGACGCGCGCGTGACGGTGGCCGAGCGCCTGTCGTACCCCGACGAGCGCATCACCTGTGCGACCGCAAGTGAAATCGCAGGTCAGACGTTCGACGACTTGAACGTGATGCTTATCGAGTTCGCAGGCGGCGCCGGGTCGCCTGCGAACTCACGCTGGCCGTACGCTTCCTCGGGCATTCCCGACGAGCTCTTCATCCGCGGCGACGTTCCCATGACCAAGCAGGAGGTGCGCGCCGTCGCGCTCGCGAAGCTGCGCCTTACCGCTACCGACACCGTGTGGGACGTCGGAGCCGGCACGGGGAGCGTGTCGATCGAGGCGGCGCTCGTCGCGCGAGCGGGGTCGGTATGGGCGGTCGAGCGCAACGCGGCCGGCGTGCGGCTCATCCGAGAGAACGCGGATGCATTCGGGTGCGGCAACGTGCATGCGGTCCCCGGTGTCGCCCCCGAAGCGCTCGCGAAACTGCCCGTCCCCGACGCCGTGTTCGTCGGCGGGAGCGCGGGCGAGCTTCCCTCCATCGTGGAGGCGGCGCTCGAGAAGAACTCGCAGGTTCGCCTGTGCGTGCCATGCGTTACCGTTGAGACGCTCACCGAGGCGTGCGCGCTCCTCTCGGGTTCGCGCTTTAAGGGGTTCGAGGCGTGCCAGGTGTCGGCCGCCCGCGCCGAGGCTGTAGGCTCGCACCATCTTATGAAAGCGCAAAACCCTGTGTTCCTCGTCAGCGCGCGTGGTGCAGGTGGGGAAGGCGGCGCCCGGTGAGCACGTCCATCCCGCGCTTCATGGTCGCTGCGCCCTCGAGCGGGAGCGGCAAGACGGTCGTAACGTGCGCGCTCCTGCGCGCGCTCGCGCGCCGCGGTCTTGCATGCGCGGCCTTCAAATGCGGCCCCGACTACATTGACCCGCTCTTTCATCGCCGCGTCGTGGGTGCGCGCTCGGGCAACTTAGACGGCTTCTTCACCGACGCCCCGACGCTGCGCGCCCTGCTCGTACGCGGCGCCGCGGGCGCGGATGTCGCGGTGCTCGAGGGGGTCATGGGCTTCTACGACGGCATGGCGCCCGGCGTGGCCGACGCGAGCAGCTACCAGGTTGCGCGCGACACGGAAACGCCTGTCGTTTTAGTGGTGAACGGGCGCGGGGCGTCTTTATCGCTCGCCGCCGTAATCCGCGGCATCGCCGAGTTCCTGCCTTGTGCGAACGTGCGCGGCGTCGTGCTGAACAAGACGAGCGCCGCTGCCTGCGCCTACGCGAAGCCTGCGATCGAGAAGCACACGGGCGTCGCGGTTTTGGGTAATATCCCCGCCGACGAGGCGTTCTCGCTCGAAAGCCGGCATCTGGGGCTTGTGACCGCCGACGAGGTCGAGCAGCTCTCCGCGCGCATCGACAAGATGGCCGAGCTGGTGGAAAAGAGCGTCGACGTCGACCGCTTGCTCGAAATAGCGGCGACGGCACCCGATATCCGCGAGGATCCTTACCGGTTGGAGTCGATCGCGGGAGCGCGGCCCATCGTCGCCGTCGCGCGTGACGAGGCGTTCTCGTTCTACTACGAGGAGAACCTGCGCGCGCTCGAGGACCTGGGTTGCGAGCTGGCCTTTTTCAGCCCCCTGTGTGATAGCGAGTTGCCCCGGGGGACAAGCGCCCTCTATCTGGGGGGCGGCTACCCGGAGCTCCATGCGCGGCAGCTCTCCGAGAACGCGCCGATGCGCGAGGCGATGCGGCGCGCGGTTGAATCCGGCATGCCGACGGTCGCCGAATGCGGTGGGTTTCTGTACCTGCAGCGCGAAATCTCCGATAGCGAGGGGCGGCGCTGGCCTGTTGCGGGCGCCCTTGAGGGCGCAAGCGAGAACGGGGGAAGGCTGTCCCATTTCGGGTACGTGGAGCTCACTTCCCAACGCGACGGGCTCTACGGGCCGTGCAGCACACGCATCCGCGCGCACGAGTTCCACTACTGGCAGTCCACCTGCCCGGGCGGCGACTTCTGGGCGCAGAAGCCCCGGCGCGACAAGGGCTGGCCGTGCATGACGACCACCCCGTCCCTGGTTGCGGGCTTCCCGCATGTGTACTATCCTGCGAACCCCGACGTTGCGCGCGCGTTCGCGTCTGCCGCAGCGTCGTTCGCAGAGAGGAGACGGCATGGCTGAAGCAACCGAAACCGCGCTTGCCAGCATCCGCGAGGAAGTCGAGCGCGCGTTCTCGTCGGCGCCGGGCGCCGTGCTCGAAGCCGCGCTCTCCCGCATCGCGCCCGCAGACGAGTGCGCCCGCGCCGCCGCGTACGCCGCGTGGGACTCCATCGCGCACCCCTTGGGGGGATTGGGCGACTTTGAAGACGCCGTCGCGTGTATCGCCGCAGCTCAGGGGAGCGCCGAGGTTGCCGAGTTTCCCCGTGCGCTCGCGGTATTCTTCTCCGACAACGGGGTCGTTGCCGAAGGCGTGTCGCAAAGCGGGCAAGACGTGACGCGAGCCGTCGCGCGCAACATGTGCGAGGGGGCCACGAGCGCCTGTCGCATGGCGGCGTTCGCGGGTGCCGAGGTCGTGCCCGTCGACGTGGGTATGGCCCGGGGCATAGAAGACGCGCGCATGGTGCGCGCGAACGTACGGCGGGGGAGCGGCAACATCGCGCACGGCTCCGCTATGTCTCGCGATGAGGCCGTGCGCGCGATCGATGTCGGTATCGCCGTCGCGTGCGGGCTTGTCCGCGCCGGCGTGCGCCTTCTCGCCGCGGGCGAGATGGGCATCGGCAACACGACCACCTCGGCGGCGGTGGCCGCAGTGCTCATCCGGGCGGACGCGCGGAGCCTCGTCGGGCGCGGCGCGGGGCTCTCGGACGCCTCGCTCGCGCGCAAGCGCGACGTGGTCGAGCGCGCTATCGACGCGAACTCGCCCGATCCTGCCGACCCGATCGACGTGCTCTCGAAGGTGGGCGGCTTCGACATCGCGGCGATGTGCGGTTTCTACCTGGGGGCCGCGGCCTCGAAGGCGCCGGCGCTCCTCGACGGGGTCATATCCTGCACGGCGGCCCTGTGCGCAGCGCGTCTTTGCCCCAACGCCTTGGGCTACCTCGTGGGCACCCACGCATCAAGTGAACCCGCAAGCCAGGAGCTCCTTCGCGAGCTCGGCATAAAGGCACCCCTCGACGCAGGCATGCACTTGGGCGAGGGCGCGGGCGCCATGGCGTATCTGCCCCTTCTGGATTCGGCGCTGCGCGTGTACCGGGATGGGAAGACGTTCACGGCGACTGGCATGGCTGCTTACGAGCATTTCGAGGCCGGGAAATGACGGTGACGTTCGTTATCGGCGCCGCCGCGAGCGGCAAGAGCGCCTATGCCGAGTCCCTGTGTCTCGGGCACGACGGCCCCCGCGTGTACCTGGCAACGATGGAGCCCTTCGGGGAAGAGGGCACCCGCCGCATCGCGCGCCATCGGGCGATGCGCGAGGGCGAGGGGTTTTCCACCCTCGAGCGCACGCGTGACGTGGGCGCCGCAGTGCCCGGGCTTCCGTGCGGCTGCACGCTTCTTTTGGAGGACGTGGGCAACCTGGTTGCGAACGAGCTCTTCGCGGAAGGCGGCTTGTCCCCACGTGACCCCGACGCTGCGGCGCGCGAGGTGCTCGGAGGCATCGAACGGCTCGCTCAGGCCGCTGCGTATACGGTGGTGGTCTCCGTCGACGTGTTCGCCGATGGGATGCGCTACGATGAGGGGACCGAGGCATGGAGGCGCGCGCTCGCGCGCGTGAATGCGGGCGTGGCGGTGCTGGCCGACCGCGCAGTCGAAGTGGTATGCGGGATTCCCGTGTGGATGACAGGCGAAGGACCTACAAGGTGAAGATAGCAGAGGCAATCGGCGCGGCGTTCGGAACGTTCTCGCGCATCCCCGTCCCGAAATCGGCCTGGACCGATTTCGGGTCAACCCATGCGCTTGCCGCGTTTCCCCTGGTGGGCCTTGCGGAAGGCTTCCTCATGACGGCGTGGGGACACGTTGCGAACCTGCTCGGCGTGCCCGCGACCATCGTCGCGGCCGTGCTCGTGGCGCTGCCTGTGGCGGTGACGGGAGGCATCCACCTAGACGGGCTCTGCGACACCTCCGATGCGCTTGCAAGTTGGGCCCCGCGCGAGCGAAAGCTCGAGATCATGCACGACCCGCGGGCGGGCGCCTTTGGGGTCATCGGTGTTGTTGTGTACCTTATTCTGCAGTTTTCCCTGTTCACCGCGCTGCCGCTTACGGCGGGGGCGTTCCTCGCGCTTCTGTGCTCGCTCGTGTTCTCCCGCGCGCTTTCGGGGCTCGCCGTAGAATGCTGGCCTGCCGCGCGGGCGGACGGCATGGCCGCGGGGCTCTCGCCTGCGAAGAAGCGCGCGGAGATCGTCGTGCCGCTTTGCGCTTTCGCTGCTGCTTCGGCTGCAGGGATGGTCGTGTGCGCTCAGGCCGTCGGCGCCCTTATAGCGGTGGCGGGGCTTTTGGTGCTCGCGTGGTACCGCCATGTTGCCCTGTCCCGCTTCGGCGGGGTGACGGGTGATTTGGCCGGATGGTTTCTGCAATGGGCCGAGCTCGCGATGCTTGCCATGCTGGTGGCGGGGGGCATGCTCCTATGATTCTCGTGGTAGGTGGCGCGCATTCGGGGAAGAGGACCTTCGTGCGCGAAAAGCTCGGGTTCGCGGCGGACGATTTCGTCGACGCGGCGCAGCTTGCGGAGGGCGGCGTGCCCGCGGCTTTTGCCGGCCGTGTCGCGTACCGTGCTGAGGAACTCGTACGCGCGCTCGACGCTGACCGGGCGCTCGAGCGGCTGATCGGCTTCGACGTAGTGATTTTGCCCTTGGTCGGCTCGGGGGTCGTCCCCATGCGCGCGGAAGACGCCCAATGGCGCGAGCGCGCGGGGCGCCTGGGATGCGCGCTCGCTGCGCGCGCCGACGTCGTCGTGCGCATGACGTGCGGGATACCCCAGGTCATCAAAGGAAACCTTGACGATGCGCCTCGAGGGACGCAGGGCGCGGGCGCGCCTTTGGAAGTCGTCTTCGTGCGCCATGGTGCCACGGCGGGCACGGAAGACCATCGCTACAGCGGGGCGGGCACCGACGAGCCCCTGTCGATCGCGGGCGAGCGCGCTTTGCGCGACCTCGTGTGCGATCGTGACGTGTTCCGTGTTATCACGAGCGGCATGGCCCGCACCGACCAGACGGCGCGCATCCTCTTCCCGAACGCGGAGCTTATGCCGTGCCCCGGTCTGCGCGAGATGGATTTCGGTGACTTCGAGGGGCGAAGCGCTGCCGAGCTTAAAGAGGATGTGCGCTACCGCGCCTGGGTAGACTCCTGGTGCGAGACGCGCTGCCCGCATGGCGAGGGCAAGAGCGATTTCACCCGCCGCGTCGTCGCGGCGTTTCGGGAGGCGTGCGAATCTGAGCGCGCCCAGGGGAGTGGGCGCGCCGTCTTCGTCGTTCACGCGGGTACCGTGAAAGCGCTGCTCTCCGAGCTAGCTGTCCCGAAAATGGGATATTTCGACGTGCATACCGAGCCGGGCGGCGCATGGGCCGCCACCTGGGATGGGCGCTGCCTTCGCGACGTTCGCCCCGCTTCGGGGGGCGATGCCCGGTGATGACGATTCTTGCCGTCGCCGCCGGGTTCGCGGCCGACCTTGCCTTCGGCGACCCGCGCTGGCTTCCCCATCCCGTCGTCGCCATGGGGCGCGCGATCACGCGGGCCGAATGCCGCCTGCGGCGCGCATTCCCGCAAACGTCTGCGGGCACGCGCGTCGCAGGGCTTGTGCTCGCCGTGGCGCTTCCGCTTGCGTGTGGGCTATTGACCTGGGGAATCCTGCATCTTTGCGGCATGGTTCACCCCGGCTTGCGCTTTGTGGCCGAGGCATGGGCGAGCTATCAGATTCTCGCGGCATGCGAGCTGCGCCGCCAGAGCCTGGCCGTGGCCCGCGCGTTCTCGAAGGGCGGCCTTGTCGCGGCGCGCGAAGCCGTCGGACTCATCGTGGGACGCGACACGTCTGTTCTCGACGAGCAGGGCGTTGCGCGCGCCGCCGTGGAAACGGTGGCGGAGAACGCGAGCGACGGCGTCATCGCGCCGCTTTTCTACCTTATGATCGGGGGTGCGCCCTTGGGCATGGCGTACAAGGCGGTGAACACGCTCGACAGCATGGTGGGCTACAAAAACGAGCGCTACATCGACTTCGGCTGCGCCTCGGCGCGCCTCGACGATGCGGTTAACTGGATTCCCTCGCGCTTATCGGCCCTGCTCATGATCGCCGTGTGCCCGATCGTCGGGCTCGACGCGCGCGGGGCGGCGCGCATCTGGCGCCGCGACAGGCGTCGCCATGCGAGCCCGAACGCGGCGCAGACCGAGTCAGCGTGTGCAGGCGCGCTCGGGCTGCGCCTGGCAGGACCCGCGGTGTATTTCGGCAAGCTCGTTGAGAAACCGACGATAGGCGACGCGTCCCGCGAAATCGAGTGGGGCGACATCGCCCGGGCGACAAGGCTCATGCTCGCCGCGTCCGTATGCGCGCTCGTCGTCTTCGGCGCCGCACGCGCGGCGGTCGTGCTCGCCGTGGGGGCGATGGCATGAGGGAAGACCACACTGCGTCCCGGACTGCCGTGGGAATCCTTCGCGCCCGTACGCATGGGGGCAGCGCGCAATCGCTCGGCATCGCTTGCGAAGGGGGCGCCTCCGACCTCATTGACTTCTCGGTGAACGTGAATCCGGCAGGCCCCTCGCCGCGCGCCGTCGCCGCAGCTTGCAAGGCGCTTTCTCGAATCGACGCCTACCCCGATAGGGAAAGCCTCGCCCTCGTTCGCGCCCTAGCGCGCGCCCAGGGCATTCCCGAAGATACTATCGTCTGCGGCGCGGGCGCGTCCGACATCATCTGGCGGCTCGCCGCGGCGGTGCGCCCGAAACGCATCGTCGTGTGTGCGCCGACGTTCTCTGAATATGCGGAGGCGGCATCGTACTACGGCGCATGCGTGCAGGAGTTCCCGCTCTCCGAAGCGGACGACTTCGACGTGCCCGCCTCCTTCGCCCGCGCGATCGAGGGGCCGGGAGACGTGGCATACCTCTGCAATCCGAACAACCCGACGGGGCGCCTCGTCGACCCCCGCGTGATCGATGCCGCGGCATGCCGCTGCGAGCAGGTGGGCGCGCTGCTCGTCCTGGACGAGTGCTTCCTCGGATTTGCGCCCGACGCCCGCGAAAGGAGCGTGGCCGCACGCGCCGCGTGTTCGCGCCATGCGGCCGTGCTCTCCGCGTTTACCAAGCTCTACGGAATGGCGGGGTTGCGGTTGGGATATCTGATCAGCGGAAACGCCCAACTCATCGAGGGGATTCGCCGGGCGGGGCAGGCGTGGCCCGTCTCCTCGGTCGCGGAGGCCGCGGGCATCGCCGCCCTGGAAGACGTCGAATACGTCTCGCGCACGCGCGATGTATTGGCGGACGAGCGAGCGTGGCTTTCCCACGAGCTCTCCTCACTCGGGCTATCCGTCGTGCCGTCGGATGCGAACTTCCTTTTAGTCCGCACGCCGGCGAAAGACATCCCCGAGCGTCTGTATAAACAGGGGGTTTTGGTCCGCACGTGCGACTCGTTTTCGGTACTGTCCCGTTTCTGGTGCCGCGTCGCGGTGCGCACGCGCAAGGAGAACGCCCGGCTTGCGATGGCGTTCAGCCGCGCGCTTCGGGCGGAAGGCGCATCGGGCGAAGACGTACCCGACGAACGGGGCGGCGCTTCTTGCAGCGGCGCTATGGCGGGCGCGGATGGCCGAGGCTCGGCGAAGGAGGTCGATACCCGTGGATAGGGCGAAGCCCATCATGATCCAGGGCACCATGTCGAACGCGGGGAAGAGCCTGCTTGCGGCGGGGCTGTGCCGTGTGCTTTCGCAGGACGGCCTGCGCGTGGCTCCCTTCAAGAGCCAGAATATGGCGCTCAACAGCGGTGTCACGGCCGACGGGCTCGAGATGGGGCGCGCCCAGATCATGCAGGCCGAGGCGTGCGGCATCGCGCCCGACGTGCGCATGAACCCCATCCTGCTCAAGCCCGAAAGCGATCACCGAAGCCAGCTCATCGTGGCCGGCGAGGCGCAGGGAGCCTTCGCCGCGAGGGACTACTTCGCGCGAAAGAAGGCGCTCATGCCGCAGATTTTGGAGGCGTTCGATTCGCTCGCGGAGGAAAACGACGTCATCGTCATCGAGGGCGCCGGCAGCCCCGTCGAAATCAACCTTGCCGAAAACGACATCGTCAACATGGGGCTCGCGCGCGCCGTGTCCTCCCCCGTGCTGCTCGCGGGCGACATCGACCCAGGCGGGGTGTTTGCCCAGCTCTACGGCACGGTCGCGCTCCTTGCGCCCGAGGATCGCGCGCTTTTGCGGGGGCTTGTGGTAAACAAGTTCCGCGGCGATGTGGAAATCCTGCGCCCGGGTTTGGCTCCGCTCGAGAAGATGTGCGGGGTTCCCGTCGTGGGGGTCGTGCCGTATCTTACGCTCGACCTGGACGACGAGGACTCGCTCGCGCCGCGCCTAACTGCCCGCGAGGCGCGCGGCGTCATCGACGTCGCCGTCGTGCGCCTTCCGCATCTGTCGAACTTCACCGACTTCGACCCGCTTTCGCGCGTGCCCGGCGTGGGCGTGCGCTACGTTTTCTCTACGACCGATCTGGGCCGACCCGACCTGGTGGTGCTCCCCGGCTCGAAGGCCACGCTCGACGACGCGCGCTGGCTTGCGGCTAGCGGCATCGGAGCCTGTGTACGCGCGCTTTCGGGCGCGGGCACGCCGGTGCTCGGCATATGCGGAGGCTACCAGCTTTTGGGAGACGAGCTTTCCGACCCGCATGGCAGGGAAGGCGCTGGCACCGCGCGCGGGCTCGGGCTCATCCCTGCAAGTACGGTGTTCAAGGAGGAAAAGCGCCTCGCCCAGTCGGAGCTGCGCATCACGGGCGCCCAAGGCGCGTTCTCGGTGTGGAACGGCATGACGGCGCGCGGGTACGAGATTCACGACGGCGTAACGACCGTCTTCTGCGCCCCTGCGGGCACGATTGGCGGCAAACCAGAAGGCGCGGCCTGCGGAAACGTGTTCGGAACCTATCTCCACGGCCTGTTCGACGAACCGGGGGTGGCGCTCGCCCTCGCACGCTCGCTCGCGCGCATGCGCGGCCTGCCCGAGAGCGTCGTGGGTGCTGAGGGCGCGGTGTCCGCGGCCGATCACCGTGCGCGCGAGTTCGACCGCCTGGCCGACTCCGTGCGCGGGGCGCTCGACATGGAGTATGTCTACCGCATTATCGAGGAGGGCGTATGATCCACGTGTATCATGGCGACGGCAAAGGCAAGACCACGGCGGCGATGGGCCTCGCCCTTCGCATGCTCGCCGCAGGCCGCCGCGTCGTCGTCGTGCAGTTCCTGAAAGACGGCGAAAGCGGGGAGGTGCGCCTGCTCGCCGAGCATTTCGGCGTGCCCGTGTTCGCGGGGAAGGCGTCGGACAAGTTTACCTGGTCCATGACGTCGGAAGAACTTGCCGCGACGCGCGAGCTGCACGATGGGAACCTCGCTTCCGCGCTCGCCGAGCTCGAGGGCGCGCAGGAGGGGCTGCTCGTGCTCGACGAGGCGCTCGACGCGCTTTCGAAGGGGCTTGTCGACGAGGCGCTCGTGGACCGCGCGCTCGATATGTCCGCGCGCGGCGTCGAAGTAGCGCTCACCGGGCGCGCGCCTTCCCGCAAGATCGTGGAGAAGGCCGACTACATAACCGAGATGCGGTGCGAGAAACACCCCTACGAGCAGGGGATATGTGCAAGGGAAGGAGTGGAGTACTAGATGGATTCCAAGGAGATGGCGCCCGGCGACATCGAGCGGCGCAGCTTCGAGATCATCACCGAAGAGCTCGGCGGCCGCACGTTCCCGCCGCTCGAAGAGCCCGTCGTGAAGCGCGTCATCCACACCACTGCTGACTTCTCGTACGCCGATTCCCTCGTGTTCACCCATGACGCCGCGCACTGTGCGCTCGACGCACTGCGCGCAGGGGCCACGGTGCTCACCGACACGAACATGGCGCTCGCAGGCATAAGCAAGCCCGCGCTCGCTAAGATCGGCTGCCAGGCCGTGTGCTACATGGCCGACCCTGATGTCGCCGCGGCTGCGCGCGCCGCGGGCACGACTCGCGCCGTTGCGAGCATGGACAAAGCTTGCGGCATCGAGGGTCCGCTCATCGTGGCCGTCGGCAACGCCCCCACGGCACTTCTGCGCCTCGCCGAGCTCATGGACGCGGGGAAGATCGCGCCCGCGCTCGTCATTGGGGTGCCGGTCGGGTTTGTGAACGTGGTCGAGGCGAAAGAGGAGCTACTCGCGCGACGCGTGCCGGCCATCGTCGCGAGGGGTCGCAAGGGCGGCTCGACCGTGGCGGCCGCCATTATGAACGCGCTGCTCTACCAGATCACGCGCCCAGGCGGTCCGAAGTGACGGCGCCCGTATCCGCGCCGGCGCTGCGCATCTTCGCCGGCACCACCGAGGGCCGCCTTCTGTGCGAATGGGCGAGCGAGGCGGGCATCCCCGCCCGTGCCTACGCGGCAACCGAGTACGGAGGTGAGCTTTTGGGCGAGCTTCCGGGCATCGAGGTGCATGCGAGCAGGCTCGACGAGGCCGACATGGAGCGCGAGCTTTCCGGCGCGCACATCGTCGTCGACGCCACGCACCCCTTCGCTACGCTCGCAAGCGGCAACATCCGGGCCGCTTCGCTCGCCGTGGGTGCACGATGCCTGCGCCTTGCGCGCCCGGCTGAGGCGATACCCAAAGGCGTCGTGTCGGTCGCGTCGATCGCCTGCGCGGCGCGCTTTCTCTCCGAGAACCCGGGTCGCGCGCTTCTCACGACGGGGAGCAAGGAGCTTGCTCCCTACACGCGCGTCGCCGATTTCGCGGAGCGCTTCTTCGTGCGTGTGCTCCCGCTGCCCGGTGCTATAACGAAGTGCATCGACGCGGGGTTTTCGCCGTCGCACGTCATCGGCATGCAGGGGCCCTTCACCCGCGAGCTCAACGAGGCGATGCTTCGGCAGGTGGGCGCCCAGTGGCTTGTGACCAAGGACTCGGGAACCGTAGGCGGCACGGCCGAGAAGCTCGCCGCCGCGCGCGACGTGGGAGCGCGCTGCATCGTGGTCACCCGTCCCGCCGAGGGAGGCGGGGCCCTTTCGCTTCGGGAAGTGGAAGACGCGCTCTTACGGGAGTTCGCGCGCTAGGCGCTCACCGCCCCTGCGCGCCCTTCCGCCCGCGAGGAGGATCGCCTTGAGCAAGCTCGACCCGTACAAGCCCGTCATCCGCCAATAGCTCGAGGACGAAGCCCGGAACTGGCGCAAGCAGCCCTTCAATAAGTTGCGGTGAAATAGTGTCTGTTTTTGCTGCTTGATAGCATATTCAGTCCCTAATTCACCGCAACTTGTTGGTGGTGGCTTACTGGTAGCGTAGGCACTCCACCGGGTCGAGTTTTGCCGCGCGGCGAGCGGGGTAGAAGCCAAAGATTACTCCGATGCCGACGGAGACGGCGAAGGCCAGCAGCACCGTGGCGATTGAAAAGCTCGGTGTGATTTGCCCGCTGGCACCGAGCTCGCCGAGAACCCCTGATCCTGCGGCAAACATCGCAAGAGCCCAGGCCAGCAGATAGCCAATCAGGACACCCAGCAGACCGCCGGTGATGCACAATGCCGAAGACTCGGCTAAAAACTGCGCGGTGATATCGCGACGACTGGCGCCCAGGGCACGGCGAATACCGATCTCGCGGATGCGCTCAGTCACGTTGGTGAGCATCATATTCATAATGCCGATACCGCCGACAAGCAGCGAGATGCTGGCGACAGCGCCCATGATGAGTGAGAACGCGCCCATAAAGGAGTTGAGTGCATCGATGGCGCTTTTCATGGATGTCGCCGATACACTGTCGTACCCATCCTCCTCCTCGATGCCCTTCATCGCGCGCACCTTGGACTCGATGGTTTTGCAGAGCTCATCCATGTCCGTGCCCTCGGCGGCAAGTGCCGTCACGCTGGGGAATGAAGGATTCTCGTCGCCAAACAGTCCGGAGATAGTTTCGCGTGGCATATACAGCGTGAGCGAGCCCATGGAGTCGCTGCCGCCATCAATCACGCCTACAATCTGCACCTCGCCGTTGGACACCTTGATGGTTTTCCCCAGCGCATCCTGTTCGTTGCCGTAAAGCTGATCGGCGCCGCCGCGGCTGATGAGCGCCACGCGCGAGCCTGATTGGGATTCGGCCTGGGAATAGGTGCGCCCCGCAACGAGCTTGCTGGCCCCCACGGCGTCGAGCATGTTGCTATCGACACCCTGTGCCATGACGGTATGGCTTTTATCGCCGGTCTTGTACTCGGTATACGCGCTGTCGACAATGCCGATCTGCTCAATCTGCGGCACCAGTTTTTGAAGCTTCTCGATGTCCGACTCGGTGAGTTCTTGCGACGAATAGATTTGCACCATGCGTGCCGCATTGAGGCCCAGACTGTTGACCAGGCTGTTTTGGATGCCGCCGATGAGCGAAGTCATGGCGATAACCGAGGCGATGCCGATGACAATGCCCAGGATGGTGAGCAGGCTTCGCCCCTTGTTGGCCTCGAGCGAGTGAAGGGCTTCCTGGATGAGATCGCGGGCGCTCATGCCACCACTCCTTTCGGCGGGTTGGCGGAGGCGGAAAGTATGGGCAGGCTATCTACGGCGCTGCGCAGGGTCCGCGGTGCATGTGGAATATACGCGCCGTCGTGAATGCGACCGTCGCGGATGGTCACGGCACGGTCGGCCTCGGCGGCGATTCCGGGGTCGTGTGTGATAAGAACGATGGTTTTGCCGCGCTTCTGGAGCTTATGGAAGGTCTCCATTACAAGCGCTCCAGTGGCGGAGTCCAGGTTTCCCGTCGGTTCGTCAGCCAAAATGATGGGCGGGTCATTAACGAGGGCGCGCGCGATGGCGACACGCTGCATCTGGCCGCCCGAGAGCTCGGATATGCGGTGGTCCCAGTGGTCGACCGGTAGCGTGACGGCCTGCAGCGCGTGGACGGCGCGCATCTCGCGCTGGCTACGGGGCACATTGGTGTAGGCCAGCGGCAGCATCACGTTTTCGATGACCGTTAGGCGCGGCAGCAGGTTGAAGCTCTGAAAGACAAAGCCAATGCTCAGGGCGCGAACTTCGGTGAGCTCGTCATCATCGAGCTCGGCCACGTTGAGCCCTTGCAGGTAATAGTCGCCCGCCGTCGGCTTATCCAGGCAGCCCAGGATGTTCATGAGCGTTGATTTGCCCGAGCCCGAGGGGCCAGTGATAGCGACGAATTCGCCGGGATTTACCGCCAGGCTCACGTTGTGCAGGATGTGGGCGCAACCTGCCTCGCTCTCAAAGATGCGGTGCACGTTGCGAATGTCGATGACGGGGCGCATTACATACCCTCGTCGGCAGACATGCTGCCCGAATCCGTGCTATAGCCGCCGTCAGCCGTTGCGTCCGCTCCGGTGTCCATGACGAGGGTGTCGCCATCGCGCAGCTTGGTAACCGGCACGTTGGGGTTAATCTCGTTGCCCTGGTCGTCGCGCTTGACCTGTGTCTTGCCGACTACGGCTTCGTTGTCGTTTTGCGTCACGACGGTCACCTTCACGCGGCGGGTCTGCTTGCCCTCGTCATCGGTTGCCACGTTGACATAATAGTGTTCGCCGTCTTCGGTCATGAGCGCCATCGTCGGCACCATCACCACATCGTCGAGCTGCTCGGTCACCACCGAGACCTCGGCCGTCATGCCCGGCTTCAGGCGCGCGTCGGGCGCCTCGATGAGGATGTCGACGTTAAAGGTTACGCTGCTGCTGCCATAGTTGGAGTCGGAGTTTGCCACCGAGGCGATGGCCGTGACCGTTCCCTGGCTCACGATATCCGGAAACGCGGGATACGTGACGTTGGCGTTCTGCCCAACGGCGATCTTGGCGATGTCCTTTTCGCCCACCTGCACGGTCACCTTCATCTTGGATAGGTCGGCGATCTGCATGCACTGCTTGCCGCCGCTCGTATCGCTTTCGCCCATGATCATGCCGCCTGTTACCGTGGCGCCTACCTTGGCGTTGAGCTCCACGATGCTGCCCGAGCTTGGGGCCGTGACCGTACGGCTGGCGGCCTTGGCGTTCGCCTGATCGAGGTTTGCCTGGGCTGATGCGAGGCTACGCTGCGCGGCCGATACGGCGTTCGTGTCCGCTGATGCTGCGGGGGAGCCAGCCGCTGCGGAAGCTCCATCGACGTCCGTCGTTGGGGTGGCCTGCGCGGCGGCTGCGGCTTTCTGCGCGTTGGCGAGGTCTTCTTGAGCGGCTGTAACTGCACGCTGCGCCTCGGCAACGTTGCGATCGAGCTCGTCGTTTTTAATGGTCATAAGCACGTCGCCCTCGTTGACGGATTGGCCTGCCTGCACGTTGATTGAATCGACCGTGCCGTCGACAGAAGGGGAGACCACTGAGGACGAAATGGGTTTGAGCTGGCCTTTCGCCTCGACCGTTGTGGTAAATGTGCCCTCGGTCACCATGTCGGTCACAGGCCCGCTAGCGCCCTGTGGCTGCGCATTGATAACAAGGGTTGCGACAATGGCAATGAGCGCGATGGCGCCCACGACGCCGGCGGCAATACCGCGTCGAATCAGCTTTTTGCGTCGACGTTCGGCACGTTTTGCCTTGAGCTTGGCATATGCCTCTTCATCGGAAATCTCGGCCGCATCGTTCGTGCGTCCGTTCTGCTTGTCGGCATGTACGTGTGTAATCAGAGGAATCGTTTCGGTGGCACCTTCGGGCGTGTTCTCGGTATCATCCGGGCCCGGTGTGATCGTGGGGACATTCGGCATAGCGTCTCCTTTATAGAAAGAACCTCGTTAAGTATATACGCCCACCGGTTGGGGCGGGCGCATGGGACGGTTTCTTTCGGAACTGTTAGATTGGTCGCAGCGGTTCCACGTTGTAGGAATGCGCGCGTTGCACTACGAGTGGACAACCACGCACAGGCCGACTTTGATGCAGTCGTGAAGTGCCTTGGCGTCTGCCAGGCGCAGGTTGATGCAACCGTGGCTGCCGCACCACTTGTACGACTCGGCATTATCGAAGCTCTTGTCGTTTTGCCAGGTGGCGTCGTGGAAGCCGATCATGTTGCCCTCAAACGGCATCCAGTAGCTCACCGGGCTCTCGTATTTGGGCTTACCGGTCTCGGGGTCCTTGGCTCCGATCAGGGTGCTGCCGCCGTCGTTGCTGTTGATCTGCCACACGCCTTCGGGGGTGGCGTCTTCGCCCGGTTTGCCGGAAATAAAGTTGGCCTCCCAAACGATATTACCGTTCTCGTCGTAGTAGCGCGCGTGCTGCTCGGACAGATCGACATCGATGTATGCCTTCCAGTCGGGCTCTCCCTTTGCGGTAAAGGTGTCGGCCTTCTGGGAGTACTTGATCTCGATCTCGCAGGTCTGCTTGTTGTTAATGGCGTCCTCGACCTGCTTGGCGAGCGAGCTGCTGTCGATGGACCAACCAAAGTCGCCGCCTTCGACGGCGCACTGCTTGCCATCGGCGCGCGTCCACCAGCGAGTGGAGCCAACGGTATTAAAGCCATTGGCGAGCTCGGCTGCCCAGCTGCTGATCTGCGACGTATCGAGCGTGGGGTTGGCCGGATCGGCAAAGCTGATCCACTGCAGCACGGAGCTGCCGTCGACCTTTCCGGCATCCTCGCCGTTGAGCTTGAGGGTCACGTTGACGCCCAAGAAGTTGTTGGCGGCATCGCATGCGGCCTGAATCTGATCATCGGTCAGCGTTCCATTGAGCGGCTCATAGGCATCGTTGCCGAGCTTGGAAAGATCTACGGTCTCGGCCAGCGAGGCGAGCTCGAGCTCGGCATATTTAATGACATGCTCGCGGTTGAGTTTTTCGTTGGAGCGCGCCTTCTCGACGGTAAACTTGCCGGCCTGCTCGTCATAGGAGCTATTGGCCTCGAACGTGCTCGAACGTCCTTCGTTAAACTCGTCGATGGCGGCGCCCAGATCCTTCTCAAACTTCTTTTGGTCAAAGGTATCGGAGAGCATGGACAGGTCGACGTCTTGATCAAGATCGACTTCTTTGGTGATAGCGGTTGTTTTGGTCTTGCCGCTTAAGGATTCCACAAGGCGGACCGGCCATACAAAGGCTTCGTTGTGGCTGATGATCTCTTTTGCGGCAGCTTCACCGTCGACGATGGGTTCATCGGACTCGGGCTGATAGGACCAGCTAAAGTCATCGCCTGTCACGGTGAGCTTATAGTGCTTCCATGCCGAGTTGACCTTGGTGGCGGCAGACGAAGCGTTGGAGAACGAGACGTCGACGCCGGCAATGGTGGTGTTGGGGTATGCTAGCTGCGAAAACGCTACGATGCCTACGATATAGACAATGACGATTAGACCCAGGACGACAAAGAGCGTCGTCTTTTTGCCCGACTTATTGTTGCCGGCGGACTTGCGCGCGGGGCCACGATCGCCTCGAGCGTTCGTCGGGGGCTGCTTGGGCGCATTGCCGTTTGCCTGGCGCTGCTGACGTTGTTGACGCTGCTGTCGCTGTTGGTTCGGGCGTTGGGAAGCGTTTGCTGCACTACGCTGCTGACCGTGGCTCGGCGCGATAGGACGCGGCGACTGAACGCCGCCGGTGTGCCTGCTCGGCTGCTGCGGATCGGGAATCAGTTGAGTTCGATCGTTTTGCGACATCGTATGCATATCCTTCGATTTTCGCCTTGCGGTTCATCGTGTTTTTACTGGGCTTGCATTATAGCGATTGCCCTGCTGTTTGTGGTACGGAAACGGTGGCATTCAAAAGAGGTGGGACATTTGTCCCACCTTTGAGTCGTTCTTTGCCGCTATCCGCACACACCGCATTTTGCACAGGCCGAAAGTGCGGCCGGAGCCTGCGCGATGCCGCCCTTTGCCGTCTCGCGCAGCGTGGCCGGCAACGCGTGGCCCACCGAAAGCATGACATGTGCCATCTGGTCAAACGGCACCAAGCTCTTAATGCCTGCGAGGGCGAGTTGTGCCGAGCTAAAGGCCGCTGCCACGCCGATGGCGTTGCGGTTTTGGCAGGGCACCTCCACGAGGCCACCGACGGGGTCACAAACGAGGCCCAGCAGGTTACTCAGCGCGATGGAACTGGCGTCGAGCGCCTGCTCGGGCGTGCCGCCGAGCATCTGCACCAGCGCGGCGGCTGCCATGGCAGCGGCGCTTCCCACCTCGGCTTGGCAGCCGCCCTCGGCGCCGGCAACGCAGGCGCTTGTGGTGAGGTTGAGGCCGATGGCGGCTGCGCAGTAGAGCGCGTCCATGACCTGCTCGTCGTCGAGCTGCAGGCGATCGGCGAGCGCCAGCACGCAGCCGGGCACAACACCCGCGGAGCCTGCCGTGGGGGCGGCGACAATCACGCCCATGGTAGCGGAGCGCTCGAGCACGGCCATGGCGCGGGCAACGGCGTCGGTCTGGACGGCGCCCATCAGGCTTGCACTCAAATCGTTGCGGCTGGTGGCATCGACGAGTTTGGCCTCGCCGCCGATAAGACCGCCGAGCGAACGCTGCGGATTGGCGATGGGGGCCGTGGTCTCCTCGCGCATGACGTCGAGCACGCGGCGCATGGCGGCGACGGCGTGGGCCTCGCCGGTCAGACGCGCCTCGCGAACGGCCATGACGGCGCCGATGCTGAGCCCCAGTTCCTCGCACGCATCGAGCAGCTGCTCGCCGTCGTCGAAGATTTCCTTGGCCGAGACGCCGGGGGAGAGCGACGAGGCAGAACCGGGGAGCTCGATAAACGTTGCGTAATCGACATTGTCGAGCTTGCGCAGCATGGGGACGACGGTGTCGTCGGGCGCGCCGTCGGTCTCAAAGACGGAGTAGGCCTGGCCGCCCACTTCGGTTCGGTAGGTGCGGCAGAAGGCGATGTTCACGTGGGCGTAGGCGAGCAGGTTGGTGAGCGCGGCGAGTACACCGGGGACGTCCTTGTGTGCCACGAAGAGCGTGGAGTACATGCCCGAGATGTCGACGCCGACGCCGTTAATGCGGCTAATGCGCATCTTGCCGCCGCCCAGGCTCTCGCCGCGGACCTGTGCCGTGGCGCCCGTGTCGTCGACCATGTCGATATCGACGGTATTGGGGTGGATGGAGGCGTCGTCGCCCTTGATGTCAAAGTGATATTCGAGGCCCTGCTCGCGTGCGAGGTTGAAGGCCTGCTTGATATTCTCGTCATCGGTGTCGAGGCCCAGGATGCCCGCGACGAGCGCACGGTCGGTGCCGTGGCCGCGGTAGGTGTGGGCGAAGGAGTTCCACAGGCCAAAGGTGACCTTGGTAATGCGGCCTTCTAGCAGGCTGGCGGCAACTTGGGCGCAGCGCAGGGCGCCGGCGGTGTGCGATGAGCTGGGGCCGACCATGACGGGGCCCAAGATCTCGAATGCCGAGGTCGTAGCTAGTGTTTGCGGCTTGCCTGCCATATGCGCTCCTGTTCTATCCCGTCGTCCCGAGGGGCGGGGCATAAGGTCGCCTGCTCGGACAGTCCTGCTCGCACGGAGGCCACATTAAGTGGCCTCCGGCTCGTGCGGAACTCGCGATCGACCTTATGCCCCGCCCCTCGGGACTAAGGATACATGGTTGGAGTTGCTAGATGGCAAAATTCATTAGCTGGGAACTTGTCTTACCATGCTCATCGAGACATCTTAACCACCGTTTATATAAAAAAGAAGTACCGGTTGGGGCCGGTACTTCTTTTGGTGCGTTGTTTTTGGCTGTAGCTATTCGAGTTAGCTTACAGGCCGCAGGCTGATTTGAGTTCTTCGACTCGGTCGGTTTTCTCCCAGGTGAAGTCGGCGTCTTCGCGGCCGAAGTGGCCGTAGGCTGCCGTCTTTTCGTAGATGGGGCGACGCAGGTCTAGGTCGCGGATGATTGCACCCGGGCGCAGGTCGAAGGTCTTCTCTACGGCTTCAACGATCTTATGCTCAGCAACATGTGCGGTACCGAAGGTGTCGACCATGATTGAGAGGGGCTTGGAAACGCCGATGGCGTAGGCAAGTTCGACTTCGCAGCGGTCGGCCAGGCCGGCGGCGACCACGTTCTTGGCGACCCAGCGCGCGGCATACGCGGCGGAGCGGTCGACCTTGGTGCAGTCCTTGCCGCTAAAGGCACCGCCGCCGTGACGGCCGTAGCCACCGTAGGTGTCGACGATAATCTTGCGGCCGGTCAGACCCGTGTCGCCCATGGGGCCGCCCACGACAAAGCGACCGGTGGGGTTCACGTAGATGTCTGCGTTGTCCCACGGCATGTTCTCGGCGGCCATGACCGGGGTGATGACGTGCTCGATCAGATCGGCCTTGATCTTGCCCATGTCCTCGATCTCGGCGGCGTGCTGCGTGGAGATGACGATGGTCGTGACCTCGACGGGCTTGCCTTCCTCGTAGCGCACGGTGACCTGTGTCTTGCCGTCGGGACGCAGATAGGCGAGGGTACCGTCGTGACGTACGGCGGCCAGGCGCTCGGCTAGGCGGCTCGCCAGGTAGTGCGGCATGGGCATGAGGGTCTTGGTCTCGTTGGAGGCATAACCGAACATCATGCCCTGGTCGCCGGCACCGATCAGGTCGATCGGGTCGGTGGTAGCGCCGGTCTGGGTCTCGAAGGACTCGTCGACGCCCTGGGCGATATCGGGCGACTGCTCGTGGATGAGGCTCATAACGCCGCAGGTGTCGCAGTCAAAACCGAATTTGGCACGGTTGTAGCCAATGCGGCGGATAACGCCGCGGGCGATTTCCTGCACGTCGACGTAGGCCTGGGTGCGGATCTCGCCGGCGACGATGACGGTGCCGGTGGTCACGAGGGTCTCGCAAGCGCAGCGGACGTTCTCCACGTTGGCAGGCACGCCGTTGGGGGCGATGTAGCCCTGCTCCTGGAGCTCTATTTCTTTGGCGAGGATTGCGTCGAGGACGGCGTCGCTGATCTGGTCAGCGATCTTATCGGGATGACCTTCGGTCACCGACTCCGACGTAAAAACAAAGGACCCGTGTTGGGGCGGGATGGAACGAAGTTCTTCTGACATGATTGTCCTTTCAAAAACGTGTCCCGGCGACCGTTACCATTCCGCCGGGCTCTCTATGCTAGGGCTCATCATAGCGCGTAAATCAAACATTCACACCCTTTCCGCACCTACTCATTGGGGACAGACTTAAATGACTACCCTTACCTAAATGCCAACAGGTTGCCAAAGACTGGTCATTTAAGTCTGTCCCCAATGAGTGAGTCGGTGCCCTTTGTGCGGAGGTTGCTTTGATGCTTTATACTGGTGCGGTTAGACATCCATCCTGCAATCGAGGAGATTTCCATGGCATCAGACGTTCGCGTCCGCTTTGCACCCTCACCGACGGGCAAGCTGCACATTGGCGGCGCCCGCACCGCTATCTATAACTGGGCTTTCGCCCGTTCTAACGGCGGCACGTTCATCCTGCGCATCGACGACACCGACCCCACCCGCTCTACCGACGAGAACACGCAGATCATCCTGCGCGCCATGCGTTGGCTGGGCCTGGACTGGGACGAGGGTCCCGAGGTGGGCGGCGATTTTGGCCCCTACGCCCAGACCGAGCGCCTGGACCTGTACAAGCAGGCCGCCCAGAAGCTTTGGGACGAGGGCAAGGCCTACCCCTGCTTCTGCACCAAGGAGCAGCTCGACGCCGACCGCAAGGCCGCGCAGGAGCGCAAGGACCCCTTCCAGGGCTATCAGCGCCGTTGCCGCAATCTTGATCCCGAGGAGGTCCGCCGTCGCATCGAGGCCGGCGAGTCCTATGTCCTGCGCATCAAGGTGCCCGAGGACCGCGGAGACGTCGTCATCCACGATGCCGTCCACGGCGAGGTGACCTTTGATGCCAAGGAGCTCGACGACTTTGTCATCTTCCGTTCCGACGGCACGCCCACGTACAACTTCGCGACCGTCGTCGACGACGCCATGATGAAGATCACCCACGTCATCCGCGGCGACGACCACTTGTCCAACACCCCGCGTCAGGTCATGGTCTACGAGGCTCTCGGCGCGCCCGTGCCCACGTTCGCCCACATCTCCATGATCCTGGGCGCCGACGGCAAGAAGCTCTCCAAGCGCCACGGCGCCACCTCGGTGGAGGAGTACCGCGACGCCGGTTACCTGTCCGACGCCTTCGTCAACTACCTGGCTCTGCTCGGCTGGTCGCTCGACGGCGAGACCACGATCATCCCGCGCGATGTCCTGGCCAGCAAGTTCTCGCTCGACCGCATCTCCAAGAACCCCGCGACCTTCGACCCCAAGAAGCTCGATTGGGTCAATGCCGAGTACATCAACGGCATGTCCGATGCTCAGTTTGCCGACGAGATCATGGTCCCCGAGTTGCACGAGGCAGGCCTCATCGAGGGTAATGTCGAGTACGGCGAGGACTGGATCGACGCGCTTGCCGCCATCGTTAAGCCGCGCACCAAGATGCCGTCCGACGCCGTGACCGTCGCCGCTCCCATCTTTGCCACGGCCGAGACGCTCGAGTATGACGAGAAGTCCGTCAACAAGGGCCTGGCCAAGGAGGGCATGGGTGCCATTCTGGACGCCGCCAAGGCCGCGCTCGAGGGTGTTACCGAGTGGACCGCCGCGAACATCGACGCCGCGCTTGAGCCGCTGCCCGAGCAGATGGACCTCAAGAAGCGCGTGGTGTTCCAGGCCGTGCGCGTCGCCGTTTGCGGCAACATGGTGAGCCCTCCGCTGGGCGAGACCATGGCGCTCGTCGGCCGCGACGACTGCCTGGCGCGCATCGACCGCGCCCGCACGATGGCGCTGTAATCGCTGCGCAAACGTATGTATCCGAGCCCCGTTCACCTCGAGCGGGGCTCTTGTTTCTGTAGACGAATGGGATAGGAGGTGCTGGATCCGTGGCCGAGCAACTGTCGCTGTTTGGTTCGCCGGAACCGGAGGAGGTTCCGGTGAAGCCAGTGCCTGCCGCTGCCTCGGCTCAGCCTAAGCCTGCACCTGAGCCCATCGCCGCCTATGCGAGCGTGGTCCTCGACATCCCGACGCGTGCGCTGTCCGAGCCGTTTGCTTATGGCGTTCCGCAGCCACTCGCCAACGATGTCCAGATCGGCTCCACCGTCCTAGTTCATTTTGGCAACCGTGCGGCCGCGGGCTACATCGTCAACATCGCGCCCGAGCTGGCAGACCTGCAAGGTAACGACGCCCTCGACCCCGCGCGCATTAAAGCCATCGAGGCTATCCTCAGCAAACCGCTCTTTACCGCAGAGGCTGCCCGTATCGCACGCTGGATGAGTTACGAGTATGTCGCGACGCTTTCCGAGTGCCTGCGCCTGTTCTTGCCACCGGGCGGAAGCCCGCGCGTGGTCAAGGGCGACGACGGCGTGTGGACCGTAGAGCGCCCCGCCGTCAAGCCCATCCAAAACCGCTGGGTCATGCTCACGCCCGAGGGTTTCGACTACACGCCGCCCAAGACCGCGGTCCGTCAGCGTCAGCTCATCGAGGCACTCCAATGCGGCCCGGTCACGACGCGCGACCTCAACCTGCTCTACAACAGTATGTCGGCGACCATCAAAGCGCTTGAAAAACGCGGCGTCGTGGTGGTGGAGGAGCGCCGTACGTGGCGTGGCTGCAGCGAGCAGACCACGCTGTCCTCGGCAAGCGGTAAGGCGCCGGTCTCCCTTACCAACGGTCAGCAACAGGCACTCGCGCAGATTGAGCGCGCCCGTCTGGACGCCCATGGCGACGTGGTCCTTGTCGACGGCGTCACCGGATCTGGTAAAACCGAGGTCTACCTCTCAGCTATCGAGCGCGTGCTCGCGGCCGGTCGCTCGGCCTGCGTGCTCGTACCCGAGATCTCGTTGACGGCCCAGACCGTCGGCCGCTTCCGCTCGCGCTTTGGCGAGACGGTCGCCGTGTTCCACTCGCGGCTTTCGGCCGGCGAGCGTCTAGACCAGTGGGATATGGTCGCCAGTGGTGCGGCGCGCGTGGTCGTCGGTGCCCGCTCGGCGCTCTTTTGCCCGCTCGGCGATCTAGGCCTCATCATCATCGACGAGGAGCACGAGACCAGCTATAAGCAGGGCTCTAGTCCGCGCTACCACGCGCGCGAGGTTGCGGCCGAGATGGCGCGTCGCTATCGCTGCCCGCTCGTGCTGGGCTCGGCCACGCCTTCTGCTGAGGCCCTCGACCGCTGCCGTCGCGGCACGTATAACGGTGCCACCTGGACGCGCGTCGAGATGCCCGAGCGCCCGGGACACGCCGTGCTGCCTACGGTTCGCATTGCCGACCTGCGCCGCGAGTTCGCACACGGCAGTCGCTCCATGTTCTCTAAACCGCTGATGGAAGGCCTGGAGCGTGTAGTCGAGCGCCGCGAAAAGGCCGTGTTGCTGCACAACCGTCGCGGCTTTGCGCCGTTTCTTATGTGCCGCGAATGCGGCTGCGTGCCCACCTGCAACCACTGCTCCACCGCGCTTACGTATCACGAGCGCACGCACACGCTGCAGTGCCACACCTGCGGATCGTCCTGGCGCGTGCAGCCTTATCCGGCGCCTACCAGCCGTTGCCCAAAATGTGGCAGTCGCTACCTGGCAAAAATGGGTCTGGGCACGCAGCAGATCGAGGACGCACTGCACCAGATGCTGCCCGACGATGTCGCCATCATTCGTATGGACGCCGATTCCACGCGCGGCAAGGACGCACACAAAAAGCTGCTCGAGCAGTTCGATGCCGCCGATTGCGCCGTGTTGCTGGGCACCCAGATGATCGCCAAGGGCCTCGACTTTCCCGAGGTCACGCTCGTGGGCGTGGTCAATGCCGACTTCGCCCTCAAGCTGCCCGATTTTAGAGCAGGGGAGCGCGCCTACGATCTGCTGGAGCAGGTTGCGGGCCGCGCCGGTCGCGGCGATCGCCCCGGCGAGGTCATCATCCAGACCTACCTGCCCGAGGACCCGGTCATTCGCGCCGTCGCCGAGCACGACCGCTCGATCTTTACCGACTACGACCTGGACCAGCGCCGCGACGCGCTGTATCCGCCGTTCGTGCGCCTGGTCAACATCTTGGTATGGTCGACGAACGCGGGTGACGCGCGGGACTACATCGGTCGCATCGCGAAGCTCCTCAAGCGTCGCTGGCATGCCGCCGCTCCCGACTTTTTGCGGGCGGGGAGCGCCGCGCCCCAGGTGCTTGGTCCGGCTTCGTGTGTAATCGAGAGAGCCAAGGACCGTTACCGCTTCCATCTGCTTGTAAAGTCGCCGGTAGGGTACCATGTCTCTGATGATATCGACGCCTGTCTCAAAGAGGCGGGCTCCGTGCGCGGCGTGAGCGTGAGCGTTGACGTCGACGCCTATGATTTGATGTAACAACCCGAAAGGATGGCCATGGAAGCCAACGGAATCGTACTGTCGCCCGACCCTCGTCTGCGCCAGGAGTGCGCCGTCATCGAGGAGATCACCCCGGCGATCGAGGCACTTGCCGAGAAGATGAAGAAGATGATGTTCGACAACGGCGGTTGCGGCTTGGCTGCCCCACAGATTGGCGAGCTCATTCAGCTCGTCACTATCGACTGCGATTACAGCGACAAAAATGATTATGACCCGTACGTGCTCATCAACCCTGTCATTGTTGAGCAGAGCGACCATCTGGTGCCTTTTAGCGAGGGCTGCCTTTCTATCCCTGGCATTAGCTGCGAGATCGAGCGTCCCGATCACGTTGTCGTCGAGGCGTATGACCTGGACGCCAACCTGATTCGCTATGAGGCCACGGGCGATCTGTTCTGCGTGTGTCTGCAGCACGAGATCGATCACCTGCACGGCAACACCATGTTCGAGCGACTGAAGCCGATGCAGAGGATCAAGGCAGTCAAGGAGTACCAGGACGCCCTGGCCCGCGGCGCTCGACCGGGCGAGACGGAGTAGGTCCCACCGTCCCCGGTGCTGAGCGCCCACATATCATCCCGTGCTCAAACATTCTCGCTGCGCTGCGAAACTGCGCGCGGGACGATATGTGGGCGCTCAGCACCGGGGACTGCGTTTTCTTGGCTCGGTTCGCCCGGGTGCCGTTAGGCCAGGGAGGGGCGTCTTCGCTGATAATTGCTTTGCTGGAAGAGCTGCTTTTATTGCGGCTCTTTCTTTGGTTTTGGGTATATTTGTTCTTGTTGAATTGTTATTGCGGATGGGCTGGGTACTTGGCTTTCCGCTGTTATTTGTAGCCGTCTCGGCTTTGGTTGAGGGGAGACGTTCTTTATGCGTATTGTGTTTATGGGTACGCCTGATTTTGCTGTGCCTTCGCTGACTTCGCTTGTTGAGGCTGGGAACGAGATTGCGCTTGTTATTACTCGTCCCGATGCTGTACGTGGGCGTGGTAAGAAGCTTGAGCCTTCTCCTGTTAAGGCCAAGGCGTTGGAGCTGGGACTTCCCGTTATCGAGGCCAATCGTATGACGCCGGAGGTTGTTGAGGCGCTTCAGGCTGCGCAGGCTGATATTTTCTGTGTGGCTGCGTACGGCTGCATTTTGCCTGATGAGGTGCTGCATATGGCGCCGCTTGGCATTGTGAATGTTCATGCTTCGCTGTTGCCTCGTTGGCGTGGCGCTGCTCCCATTCAGCGTGCCATTCTTGCTGGTGATGAGGTTGCCGGCGTTTCCATTATGCGCATTGGGCATGGCGTGGATACGGGCGCTTATTGTGCTCAGGCATCCACGTCTGTTGCCGGTAAGCATGCTGAGGCGCTGACCATGGAGCTTGCTGAGCTTGGTGGTAAGTTGCTTGCCGATACGCTTCCCTCGCTTGCCGATGGCTCGGCTGTTTGGACTGAGCAGGATGAATCGCTCGTCACGCATGCTGCCAAGATTTCCAAGCAGGAGATGCGTCTGGATCCGCAGATGGCGGCGCTCGACTGCGTGCGTCATGTGCTCGCTTCGTCCGATACCGCGCCTGCCCGTTGCGTGATCGCTGGCAAGACGGTTCGCGTGCTCGATGCCGCGCCGGCTGATGTGTCGCTTGGCGAGGGTACTGTTGCCGTCAAGAGCAAGCGTGTTTACCTGGGCCTTTCCGATGGCGCGGTTGAACTGCTTGAGGTTAAGCCCGATGGCAAGCGTGCCATGACTGCTTCTGCCTGGGCTGCCGGCCTGCAGGGTGCCGATCTGACGTGGGGTGTTTTGTCATGAGCAAGCTTTCTCCCGCGCGCAAGCTTGCGCTCGATGTGTTGATGGAGGCCGATCGCCGCGGTATGTATGCGCGCGACGTGCTCTCGTCCCGCGCTTCCGCCAAGGCCATTGACCAGCGCGATTCCGCTTTTGCCGCTCGTTTGGCGCTCGGTGTTGCCGCCACGCAGGGTATTTTGGATGAGTTGCTCGATCAGTTTTTGGATAAGCCCAATAAGGTCGCGCCGCGCGTGCGCATGGCGCTTCGTATCTCGGCCTTCGAGATGCTCTACCTGCATACGCCGGGCCGCGTTGCCGTGAGCCAGGGTGTTGAGCTGGTGCGCAGCGGTGCTAAGTCTGCCGCGGGCCTGGCTAACGCGGTGCTGCACAAGGTTGCGGACAACGTTGAGGACTTTGCCACGGCATCCGACGTGGATGAGTCCGCGCGCCGCCTGGTTCGCTTGTCTCGTTTGATGGGTCTTCCTCGCTGGCTGTGCGCTAGTATTATGGCCTCGTTCGATACGCCCGAGGGCGCGCTCAACTTTGCCGGTAATCTGGCGCCTGCGCCGCTTGCTCTGCACGAGAATGCGTTTGCGACCAAGGCCGACCCGTATATCTCGCAGCTCGTTGCGCCTGTCTTCCCGGGCTGCCATGCTCCGGTCGATGCGCAGGTCACGGTTGCGTCGGGCGTGTTTGAGCGTGCTGCCGCGGTTGCCTCGGACCTCAACGCTCAGCTTATCGCTACTGCGGCGACACGTCCCGGTCGTTGCCTGGAGATTGGCGCCGGTCGCGGTACCAAGACCTATGTGATGATGTGCCAGGCCAAACGTGCCGGGTACGAGCATCAGCATACCGCGCTCGATCTGCACGATCGTAAATGTGACCAGAATCTCGCGCGCCTGCATAAGGCGGGTATAACGGGTGTTCGTACGGTGTCGGGCAATGCCTGCGAGCTCAATGAGGTGCTTACGTCGTTTGATGCCATGCTTGGCGAGCCTGCCCTGTTCGACACGGTGTTTATCGATGCGCCGTGCTCTGGCACCGGCACCATGCGCCGTCATCCCGAGATACCGTGGCGTCTGACCGAAAAGGATGTGACGGTTGAGCTGCCCAAACTGCAGCTGTCGATGCTCAAGGAAGCCGCCGCGCGCGTGGCTGCCGGCGGCGAGCTCATCTATGCGACGTGCTCGGTCTTCGACGAGGAGAACACGCAGGTGGTGGATGCTTTCCTTGCTTCTCCTGAGGGCGCCGGCTTTAGCGTGGCACCGCTTTCCGAGGCACAGATTCTGCAACTCCCTGAGTTCGATCAGGCCAAGAAGCTCGTTTCCGTACGCCAGAACGATCGGGGCCTCTTCCAAAGCGTGCCGGTAAACGCCGATTCCTACGACGGCCACTTCTGCGCCAGACTGGTCCACAAGTAACGACTAAGTTGCGGTGAAATAAGGATTGAATAGCGGCTTCCACCCACCAAAAAGTCCTTATTTCACCGCAACTCACAAGGAAACCTGGGTAGCTTGATTAGCTACCCATAGAGCAAAGAAACAGCCCCGCGATCGGCGTTGATCGCGGGGCTGTTTGGTTTCTAGTGGCTGTGCGGGCAGTTGGCGCAGCAGCCGCTCGTGGCGCTGGTGCTGGAGCCGCCGCTTCGCTGGTCGGTGTTGTAGAAGCCGCTGCCCTCAAACTTGATGCCGCTGGCCGAGAACGTCTTGGCCGCCGGGGCACCGCAGCTCGGACACACGACCTCGGGGTTCTCGGACATGGGATGCTCAACCTCAAACACGTTGCCGCAGCTCGAGCACTTGTAATCGTAGCGCGCCATAATACTTCCTTTTCAGCACAAAGCGGGCAGATCGCTCTGCCCGCATAAATTCAAACAGCTGTAACTGTACCCTATATCGGGGGTTTTATCACGCTTCGCCCCAGAATCTATGGGTGTTGCGCAGGAGCTGTGCAGTTTTGCCCTCGGCGGCTGCAACGTCAGCCTCATCGGCCTGCCAAGTCCAGTTGCCCGTTGCGACACCTGGCACGTTCATGCGCGCATCGTCGCCCAGCCCCAGGATATCCTGCAGCGGCATCATCACCAGGGGGGCGTCGCTTGCCAGCGCGTCGCTCATCAGCTTGGCCGCCACCTCAACACCGCTCGGCTCGTCGCCGCCCGCAAAGGAGCGCGTGCACCAACCGGCGAGCGTCGACGTGTCGTGCGTCGAGGTGTACAGAATCTTGCCCGGCGTGGGATGCACGCCGCAGCGGACGTCGTAATCGCTAAACTCCAGCACGTCCATGCCGGGGAAGCCGCAGGTCGAAGCCATCGCGCGAACGCCGGGCGTCAGGTAGCCCAGGTCCTCGGCGATAAAGTTGAGCGGCCCCAGCTCGTCATAGGCAGTCTGGAACAGATCCTTGCCCGGACCTGCCAGCCAGCGGCCGTCGGCGCAGGCCTTGCCTGCGGGAATGCTAAAGTAGCTGTGGAATCCCAGGAAGTGGTCCAGGCGCACGCGGTCGTAGAGCGAGAACGCGCGACGCAGACGGTCCATCCACCAGCGGTAGCCGTTCTCCTTCATGTGATCCCAGCGGAAGGTGGGGTTGCCCCACACCTGGCCCTCGGGCGCAAAATTGTCGGGCGGCGCGCCAGAAATCTCAATCGCCTTGCCGGTATCGGACAGCCAGAAGTTCTCGGGTTCGCTCCACGCATCTGCCGAATCGTCCGAGACATACATGGGGATATCGCCGATGACCTCGATGCCCTTCTTGTGTGCATAGTTCATGAGCTCGCACCAAGCCAGGTCAAATCGGTACTGCATGTACGCCTGCAGTTCTGCCTCGTCGTGGAAACGCTTGTCATCGATCAGATGCTCGTTGTAGCGCGCGACATCGGCCGGCCAATCGTGACGCGATTCGCCTTCAAAGTACTTCTTGACGGCCATGTAGACGCAGTACTTCTCGAGCCAATCGGCGTTGCGATGCTTAAACGCCGTGTAGAGCGGGTCTGCATCTTCGCCGCCACGGGCCTTCCAAGCCTCAAAGTCGTCCGCAAGTTCCTCTTGGCTCTCGGGCAGCAGGTCAATATTGCCCGCAAAGGCTGAAGGCCCCGCGTAAGGGGAGCGGAAGTAGTCTGTCGGGTTGACAGGCAGGACCTGCCAGTAGCGCATACCCATAGCGGCCAGATGGTCGATAAAGCGACGCGTGGGTGCGCCGATTGTTCCGGGCTTGCCGTCGTCGGTGGGCACCGAGGTGATATGGCACACGACGCCCGCGCCGTGATCGAGCGGTTCCTGCAGGCGCTGCTCGGCATGGTGATAGATGATCGACGAGCCCAGCGGATACAGATCGAGCGTTACCGTACCGTTGTGGATCTCGCACTCGTGACCGCTGATCACGTCGCTTGCACATTCGCCGAGCGCCGGAATCGTCACGCGGTGCGAATTGCGCAGGCTGCGGTTGATGATAACCGTCGCGGACTCGCCATTCTTGCCCGTGCGGTTGTAGGCCAGCACCTCGTCGTTGAGCGCAAAGGCCTTGATCTCGCCGTCGATCATAAATGGCAGTGCACGGCGTACGGCGGAGGCGTTCTTGACAATAGCCAGCGTGTCGAAGTCGTGCAGTTGGTCCTTGGTCGGCAGGGTGCGGCGGTTGCCCGGATCGGTAAGGCCCTCCAGGCCGTATTCGTCGCCGTAGTAGATCGAAGGCACGCCTGGGAAGGTCATCTGCATGAGCGTGGCGAGCCAAAAGCGGCTCTTGGCCAGGCCCATCGAGTTCTCGTCCAGGCGCCACTTGCTGCGCTCGCACTCGGGCAGCTGTGACTCGTCGGGGCCGCCCCCGAGCACCGAGATGATGCGCGGGCGGTCGTGGCTCGATAGCAGGTTGAGCGCGCAGGACAGGGCTTCGCGCGGATAATTCTCGCGCAGGGTCTCGATATCCTCGGCTGCCTCGTAGGCGTTCTTGTAGCCCATCAAAAAGCCGATGACCATGTCGCGGAAGGGGTAATCCATAGCAGAGTCCAGCTCGGAGCCCTGCAGGTAGCGGCGCAGATGTCCATAGCTAATCTTGTTGGAGGCGTCTTCCCAGACTTCGCCGAGCAACAGTGCGTCGGGCTTTTCGGCGAGCACAGCCTTCTTGATCTTGGCCAGGAAGTCGTCGGAAAGCTCGTCGGCGACGTCCAGGCGCCAGCCATGAGCGCCGGCGCGCAGCCATTTGCGGATCACGCCGTCCTTGCCCAGGAGCCTCTCGCGCACCAGCTCGGACTTCTCGTTGATGGCTGGCATGTTGCCCACGCCCCACCAGCAGTCATACGAGCCGTCTTCGTGGAAGGTAAACGCATCGCGCCACGGCGAATCCTCGCTCTGCCAGGCACCCAAACCGGGGTAGTTGCCGTAGCGGTTGAAATAGATCGAGTCGTCGCCCGTGTGGTTGAAGACGCCGTCCAGGATGATGGAGATGCCCAGCTTTTCGGCTGCCTGGCAAAGTTCGGTAAAGTCCTGCTCGGTGCCCAGGATCGGGTCGATCTTGGTGTAGTCGGCCGTGTCGTAGCGGTGGTTGCTCGCAGCTTCAAAGATGGGGTTGAGATAGATGGTCGTAAAGCCCAGCTCGGCGATGCGGGGCAGGTCTTCCTGAATGCCCTTGAGCGAGCCGCCGTAGAAGTCCCAGGTCTTGATGGAGCCGTCTTCGGCGCGGTCGTACACGGGCGGCTCGTTCCAGTCCTCGACCATCCGGCGCTGAATGCCCTTGCGCGGTTTTTCGAGTTGGGCCATTGTGCGCTCGCGCCAATGCTCGTCACGGGCGTAGCGGTCGGGGAAGATCTGGTAGACCATGCCACGCTCGTACCAGGTGGGGCGGTTCTCGCGGTGCTTGTAGACGGTAATCTGGAAGGACGGCACCTCGGCGTAGCTGTAGGTTACGCCCTCGCCGCCGGTGCGTCCTTGCGGCGCACCCAGGCGGACCTCGGGCTGGCCCTCGATATTGCAGATAAAGCTGTACCACACAAGACACGGTTCATCGCATTTGAGCTCGCCGGTAAAAATGCCATCGCCCTCGTGTTCCATCGGGATAAGGGTCTCGCCGACTTCATCGACCCAGGTACGCAGGGTGAGTGTTGCCTGGTTGGGATCGGCATCCTCCAAAATTACCGAGAGTGCAACGGAAGTTCCAGTGGTCACAGCGCCAAACGGAGTGCGAAACTGCGGTAGGCGGCTGTTGTGAATCAATCTCATAGTACGGTCCAGTTCTATACAGTCATGGCTATCAGGCCATGGGCTTAACGCCCAGTATTTAAGTATATCGTTGTACTTTAGTTGTATAAACTACAGCCGCTCACTATCGGCGAACGGTTGTCCTAGAAAATCGTTTTACCTCATCTATAGAACAAGGGGTGTCGCACTGAACGACACCCCTTGTTTATTGAGGATTAGATTGTGGATCGTCCGGACTAGCGGCGTTTGCGGGTGGCCGTTGCCTTGCGGACGGAGGTCTTCTTGGTCGGGGCCTTTTCCTCGGCCGGAGCGGCAGGGGAGACCGGGGCCTCCTTGGCGGGCTCGGTCTTTGCCGTAGCCTTCGGAGCGGTCTTGACCTCAGCGGCCTTCGGTGCCGGCTTGACCTTTACCTCGGCCTTGGGCTCCTCTTTGGCAGCAGCGGGCTTAGTCTCCGCCTTGGGAGTTGCGGCCTTTGCCGTGGTCTTCTTAGCTGTCGTCGTGCGCTTTCGCGTGGTCGTCTTCGCGGTGGGCTTGGCCTCGACGGTTGCCTCCGCCTTGGACTCGGCAGGCGTCTCCTCGACCTTGGCGGCCGGCTTTGCGGCAGCCTTGGGGGCGGCCTTCTTTGCAGTGGCCTTGGTTGCCGCCGCCTTCGTAGCTGTAGCCTTCTTGGCGGTCGTGCTCTTGGTCGCGGTCGTCTTCTTGGCAGTGGTCTTGGCCGGTGCCTTGACGGCGGGCTTGGCCTCGACGGCGGCTTCAGCCTTTACCTCGGGAGCGGCCTCGGCCTCGGCGGCCTTCTTTGCAGCGGCGGTCGTGCGCTTGCGCGTCGTCGTTGTCTTGGTAGCGGTGGTCTTGGTTGTCGTCGCCTTGGTCGTAGTGGCCTTCTTAGACGTCGTCTTACGAGTCGTGGTCTTCTTGGCGGCAGACTTTGCAGCCGGCTTAGCCTCAGTCTCGAGAGCTGCCTCAATCTTCACCTTAGATTCAGCTTTAACCGGCTTCTCCTCAGCCTTGGGTTCCTCAACAACCGGCTCGGCCTTGGGCTCAGGCTCGGCCACAACCACAGGCTCGTCAACGACCGCCGTCGGCCTCTCAATCTCCGGATGCATAAAGAAATACAGGTCCAGATACTTATCGGCCGAGCGCGTCCAGCTAAAGTCTTGGCTCATGGCCTGCGTGACCAGCTGGTTCCAGGCATCGCGGTTGTCCCAGAACAGGCGAGCCGCGCGGAACACGGCGTCGCCCATCTCGTCGCCGTTAAAGTTACTAAACGAGAAGCCCGTGCCCTCGCCGGTAAACTCGTTATACGGGATCACGGTGTCCTTCAGACCACCGGTCTCGCGAACGATGGGCAGGGTGCCGTAGCGCATAGCGATGATCTGCGACAGGCCACAGGGCTCAAACTTCGAGGGCATCAGGAACATATCGGCGGCGGCATACATACGCTGCGACAGCGCAGGATCGAACTCGATGCGTGCGGCCATGGTGCCGGGGTACTTGTCCTGGAAGTAGCGCAGTCCGTCCTCGTAGTCGCGGTCGCCGGTGCCTAGCACCGCTACCTGCACGCCGCCGGCAAGAATGCGGTCGAGCGCGTACATGACCAGGTCCATGCCCTTCTGACGCGTCAGGCGCGTGACCATCACCATGAGCGGGCGGTCGTCGCGAACCTCGAGCCCCAGCTCTTCCTGCAGCTTGGCCTTGCACACGGCCTTGCCGGAACGGTCCTCGACCGTGTAATTTGCGGCAATGCGCTTGTCGGTCGCCGGGTCAAAGCCCGCCACGTCAATGCCGTTCAAAATGCCCTGCAGCGCATAGGAGCGCTCGCGCAGCACGCCGTCCAGGCCCTCGCCAAACTCGGGCGTCTGGATCTCGTTGGCATAGGTGGGGCTCACCGTGGTAATAGCGTCGGCATAGCGCAGCGCGCCCAGCATGTAGTTGATGCTGCAGGCGTCGCAACGCAGCTGCGAGGCTGCCGCCGGAATGTGCGCCACACCCAGGATATCCTCCATCACGGTGTCGCTAAACTGGCCCTGGAACGCCACGTTGTGGATCGAGAACACGGTCTTGACGCGGTCGTACAGCGGTAGGCCCTGGTAGAACTCGCGCAAGAACACGGGCGCCAGTGCCGTCTGCCAGTCGTTGCAGTGCAGGATGTCGCACTCAAAGCCGGCCGGCAGGTGCTGCAGGCTCTCGGTGATGGCCTTGGAGAAGAACGCAAAGCGCTCGCCGTCGTCAAAGAAGCCGTACGGATAGTCGCGCGCAAAGTAGCGCTCGTTGTCGATGAACATATACGTGACGCCGTCGTGCTCGAGCTTTTCGAGCCCGCAGTACTCGTTGCGCCAGCCCAGGCTCACGTAAAAGTCGGAGAAGTGCTCCATCTGCGCCTTGTACTCGTCCTTGATGGTGGCGTACTTGGGCACCATCACGATGACCTCGGCGCCGGCGCGCACAAGCGCCGCAGGCAGCGAGCCTGCCACGTCGCCCAGGCCACCGGTCTTTACAAACGGTGCGCACTCGGCCGAGGCAAACACTATCTGCATCTTTTTGCTGGAATCTGCCATATTGTCTCCCTGTTGCAATTCGAGAATAGCCGCCTGGCGCAAACCGGGCGGCTATTCTGCATGTTACGAGCGATGTTGCGGTGCCTACGTTAATGCACGATGGTGGTATCGGGAGTTAACGGAGCCTTGCCCAGCACCAGGATGTTCTCGGGCGTGCCGCGGAGCTCGGTGTTGGTGGGAACCACGTTGTTCTTGTCCAGGATGGCATTCTCAACGCGGGCGCCGCTCTTGATGATGCAGCTCTGGTTGATGATCGAGTTGGTCACCGAAGCGCCTTCCTCGACCACAACGCCGCGCGACAGGATCGAGTTGCGCACGGTGCCCTTGATGATGCAGCCGGCCGAGATGATCGAGTTGCACGCGTGGCTGCCGGTCGCATAGCGCGAAGGCGGCACGTCGTGAGCCTTGGTCAGGATCGGGCGCTCGGGATCGAAGAGCTGATCGGCCACGGTCTGGTCGAGCAGGTCCATGCTGCGGCGGTACAGCGACTTCTCGCTAAACACGCCCACGACCTCGCCCTTGTACTCGTAGCTGCACACGTCGATGTTGCCAAAGTCGCCCTGGAGCGCCTCGAGCAGGTCCAGATAGTCGGCGGCCTGGTAGTGGTCGATAATCTCGAGCAGCGTCTCGCGGTTGACGATGCAGCAGTCCATGGAGGCGTTGTCGCCGTACACGACGCCGGCGCTCACGCCCGTCAGGCGGCCGTTCTCGTTAATCTCGAGCTTGGTCTCGTCATCGACGTTGCGCGTGGCCTTGCAGTACACCACGGTCATCTGGGCGCCGGAGTTCTCGTGCGCGTCGATGATGGTGTTGAGGTCCATGTTAAAGATGATGTTGGTGCCCATCATCACAACATAGGGCTTGTCCGATCGCTGGAACAGCGTCTTGTTGGAGATGATGTCGCGCAGCAAGAAGCGCATGCCGCCCTTGGTGGTGCCATACGCGTTGCCGGGCACCATGAACAGGCCGCCCTTCTTGCGGTCCAGGCCCCAGTCCTTTCCAGAGCCCACGTGGTCGATCAACGAGCGGTAGTTGCCCGGCATGACGACGCCGACGGTCTTAATGCCGGCATTCATCATGTTGGACAGCGGGAAGTCGATCAGGCGGTAGCGGCCCAAAAACGGAACGGACGCAATGGGGCGGTCCTTGAGCAGCACGCTGCCGTAGGTCGAAGAGTAGTTAGCGGTGATATAACCGATGGCCTTGCGATTGATCATCGGATCATTCCCCCTTCCCGATAACGACGTCATTTCCAACGACGGCCGTATCCTTGGTGGTATCGACAGAGCCGAGCTTCACGCCCTCTTCGACCGTGGAGTTCTCGCCCAAAATAGCGCGGCAGATGTGCGCGCCGCTCTTAACGTGCGCACCCGGCAGCAGCACGGAGTCCTCGACCACGGCGCGCTCCTCGATGATGACATCGGTCGAAAGGATCGAGTGGCGAGCGGTGCCGTAGATCTTGCAGCCGTTGGAGACCAGGCAGTCGTCCAGGCGGCCGTCCGGGCCAATGTAGTGCGGCGGACGCGTGGTGATGTTGGACATGATGGGGAAGTTCTTGTCAAACAGGTCGAACTCGGGGTTGTTGCCCAGCAGGTCCATCGAGGTCTCGTGGAAGCTGGCGATGGTGCCGACATCCTTCCAAAAGCCGTGGAACTCGTAGCTGTACAGGCGCTTGTTCTCGCCGAGCAGCTTGGGGATGATGTCTTTGCCAAAGTCGTGGCTCGAGCGCTGGTCCAGAGCGTCCTGCTCGAGCGCCTCGATCAGGACGTCGGCCGAGAAGATATAGATGCCCATGGACGCGAGGTTCGAATCGGGCTTCTCGGGCTTCTCGGTAAACTTGGTGATGCGGCCGTCCTCGGGGTCGGTGGTCAGGATGCCAAAGCGGCTGGCCTCCTCCCACGGCACGGGCATAACGCTCACCGTGAGGTCGGCGTTATTCTCAATGTGCGTCTTGAGCATCTTGCGGTAGTCCATGCGATACAGGTGATCGCCCGAAAGAATCAGGACGTACTTGGGGTCGTTGGCCTTGATGTAGTCGAGGTTCTGCGTAATGGCGTCGGCCGTGCCCGCATACCAGGCGCCGCCGGTCTGCGTTTCGTACGGCGGCAGGATCGACACGCCGCCGTTGCGGCTGTCCAGATCCCAGGCCTCGCCGGAGCCCACATAGGCATGCAGCAGGTAGGGGCGATACTGCGTCAGAACGCCCACCGTGTCGATGCCCGAGTTGGAGCAGTTGGACAGAGAAAAGTCGATAATGCGGAACTTGCCACCAAAGCTAACCGCCGGCTTAGCGATCTTTTGGGTGAGTGCCCCCAATCGGCTGCCCTGTCCTCCTGCGAGGAGCATCGCGATGCATTCTTTCTTACTCATCGATTTCTCCTTCTGTCATCGATGTTCTTAAACCCATTAGCGACGGGCGCAGCGCAACGTTGCGCCCGTCGAGTAATGCCGTGCTGGCATAGGGGAGCTCGCGCGCCTTTACGCGTGCCAGATCTCGTCGCGGTACTCGCGAATGGTGCGGTCGCTCGAGAACCAGCCGGAGGAGGCGGTGTTGAGCAGCGCCTTGCGGTTCCATGTCTCCTGGTCACCGTAGCTGCCGGTGAGCTTTTCCCACGCATCCACGTAGCTGCGGAAGTCCGCCATGACCAGGTCGGGGTCGTTGTTGTTCATGAGCTCGTTGTAGATGCTCTCGAAGTTGCCCGAAAGACCCGCAAAGGTGTTGTCCTTGAGCTCGTCCATCACGCGGCCCAGACGCTCGCGGTCGTTGTTGAGCGTATCCCACGCAAAGTAGCTGTTGGATGCCCAGAGCTGCTCGACCTCGGGAGCGGTCAGGCCAAAGATGGCCTCGTTCTCGCGGCCGGCCAGGTCGGCGATCTCGATGTTAGCGCCGTCGAGGGTGCCCAGCGTAATGGCGCCGTTCATCATAAGCTTCATGTTGGACGTGCCCGAGGCCTCCTTACCGGCCGTGGAGATCTGCTCCGAGATCTCGGCGGCGGGGTAGATGAGCTGGGCGTTGCTCACGCGGAAGTTGGGGATAAAGCAGACCTTCATGACCTCGTTGACGCGGGCGTCGTTATTGATGACCTCGGCAACGGAGTTAATGAGACGGATGGTCTCCTTGGCAAAGGTGTAGCTCGAGGCAGCCTTGCCGCTAAAGATGAAGGTCGTCGGCGTCACGTGGAAGTTGGGATCGGCGATGCGACGGTTGTAGATGTCCATCACCTTCATGATGTTCATGAGCTGGCGCTTGTAGGCATGGAAGCGCTTAACCTGAACATCAAAGACGGTGTTGGGGTCAATGACTAGACCGGTCTCGGCCTTAACGTAGGCGGCCAGGCGCTCCTTGTTGGCGCGCTTGGAGGCACCCACGGCCTTCAGGAACTCGGTGTCGTTCTGAAACTCTTTGAGCTTTTCCAGCTCAAAGGCGTCCTTGAGCCAGCCATCGCCAATGGCCTCGGTCACGAGCTTGGCGTAGGTTGGGTTGGACTCGGCAAAGAAGCGACGGTGCGAGATACCGTTGGTCTTGTTGTTGAACTTCTCGGGCGTTAAGGCATAGAAGTCCTTGAGCACGATGTTCTTGATGATATCGGAGTGGATCTTGGCCACGCCGTTGACGCTGTGGCTGCAAATCACAGACAGGTTGGCCATGCGAATCTCGCCGTCCCACAGAATGGCGGTCTGGCGCAGACGCTCCTGCCAGCCCTCCTGCGTGGTGTCGAACGACTCGTGCCAACGACGGCTGATCTCGTCGATGATCTGGTACACGCGGGGGAGGAGCTTGGAGAACGTGCCGATGGGCCACTTCTCCAGAGCCTCGGGCAGGATGGTGTGGTTGGTGTAACTCACGACCTGCGTCACGATGTTCCAAGCGTCGTCCCACTCGAGCTTCTTCTCGTCGATCAGGATACGCATGAGCTCGGGGCCGCACATGGCGGGGTGGGTGTCGTTGGTGTGGATGGCCACAAACTGCGGCAGCAGCTCCCAGTTCTCGCCGTGCTCCTTCTCAAAGGTGTCGAGCAGGCTGTAGATGCCGGCCGAGACAAACAGGTACTCCTGCTTCAGGCGCAGCAGACGGCCGTGCTCGCCGGCGTCGTTGGGGTAGAGGATGGCGCTGATGGCCTCGGCCTCGGCGCGCTCGGCGTCGGCCAGGGCATAGTCGCCGCGATTGAAGGCCTCCAGGTCAAAGTGCTCCTCGACCGGCTCGGCAGCCCAGACGCGCAGCTTGTTGACGGTCTCGCCGGCATAGCCCACGACGGGGATGTCATAGGGGACGGCCAGGATGTCCTGCGTGTCAACCGTGCGGTAGAACGTGCGGCCGTTCTCCTCAAAGCCCTCAACATGGCCACCAAACTTGATGGTCACGGCCTTGTCCTGACGGCGAACCTCCCAGGGATAGCCGTGGGTGAGCCACTCGTCGGTGGCCTCGACCTGGCTGCCGTTAACGATCTCCTGCTTAAACAGGCCGTAGCGGTAGCGCATGCCGTTGCCGTAGCCGGCAATGCCCTCGGCTGCCATGGAATCCAGGAAGCATGCGGCAAGACGGCCAAGGCCACCGTTGCCCAGGGCCGGATCGGGCTCCTGGTTCTCGATGACGGACAGGTCGAAGCCCATGTCGTTGAGCGCCTCGGCGACCATGTCGCGCACGCCAAAGTTGAGCAGGTAGTTGTCGAGCAGGCGGCCGATCAAAAACTCGATCGAGAAGTAGTACACGCGCTTCTTGCCTTCGGCGGTCACACGCGCGTCACTCTTGGTGGCAACGGTGCGCGCCTTCTCGGCCACGAGCTTGGCCAGGGCGTTAAAGCGGTCCAGATCGCTGGCGGCCTCGACGCTCTTGCCGCTGATGCTCATGACGGCATCGCGATAGAGCTCGGTAAACTCCTGCTTGTTGTCGAAGATCTTATTCATACGTTCCTTTCCCCCGGGGATGTTTCTCCCGGAACGGTTATGTCTTGTATCCTACGCCTCGGCGAGGCGGGTAATTACAGCTGTAACGGCTTTGTTACGCACCCTTGGCAGACGACTCAACAGAAGCAGACTTGGCCTTGGCAGCGGCCTTTTTGGCAGACGGCTTCTTGGCTGCAGCCTTAGCAGCGGGCTTTGCGGCGGTCTTGGCCTTGGCCTTGGTCGTCGTAGCCTTTGCCTTGACAGGAGCCTTCTTGGCAGCCGCAGGCTTGGGCTTCACCGAGGACGCGCGCTTGCGCGTAGCCTTCTTGGGCTCCTCGACCACGGGCGGCTTGTAGCTGCTGGGACCGCGGCGCTTAAGCACCACGCCTGCCAGGCCGGGCACCTTAATCTCGATGGAGTCCATTTGCCCGTTCCAGGGATAGGGCTCGCTCGAGCAGGTGTAGGGCTCATCGCCGGCATAGCCGCTGCCGCCAAACTCGGGACGGTCGGAGTCAAAGATGACCTCCCAGTCACCCTCGCGCGGCACGCCCACGCGGAAGCTCTCGTAGCTCGCCGGGTCAAAGTTGATCAGGATCACCAGGTCGTCGTCGATGTCCTCGCCCTGGCGCACAAAGCTCACGATGGACTGCTTGGAGTTGTCCGCATCGATCCAGGTAAAGCCGTCGTCGGTGTAGCCGCGCTCGTACAGGGCGGGCTCGGCGGTGTACAGGTGGTTGAGCGCCTTGATAAACGCCTGATGATGACGGTGGGTCTCGTACTCTTCGGTCAGGAACCACTGGATGGACTCGTAGTAGCGCCACTCGATAAACTGGCCGATCTCGTTGCCCATAAAGTTGAGCTTGGCACCGGGGTGCGTCATCTGGTAGAAAGCCAGCGTGCGCAGGCCGGCAAACTGGCGCCACCAGTCGCCCGGCATGCGGCCGATCAGCGAGCACTTGCCGTGCACGACCTCGTCGTGGCTCAACGGGCAAATGAAGTTCTCAGTAAAGGCGTACATAATGGAGAACGTGAGCAGGCCGTGGTTGCCGGGGCGCCACGGAAAATCGGTCTGCATGTAGTGCAGGGTGTCGTTCATCCAGCCCATGTCCCACTTGTAGTGGAAGCCCAGGCCGCCGTCCTGCGGCGGATAGGTCACGAGCGGCCACGCGGTGGACTCCTCGGCCATCATCATCACGTCGGGGTAGTGCGCCTCTACAGCGCAGTTGACCTGGCGGATAAACGCGCTGGCGTCCAGGTCCTCCTCGGTACCGTACTTGTTGAACTTCTTTTGGCCGGGATCGTCGATGCCAAAGTTGAGGTACAGCATGCTGGACACGCCGTCCATGCGGATGCCGTCCACATGGAAGTTCTCGAGCCAGTACAGCACGTTGGAGACCAGGAAGGAGCGGACCTCGCCGCGGGCGAAGTCGAACTTATGCGTGCCCCAGTTGGGGTGAATCTCGTGCTCAAACAGCATGTGGCCGTTAAAGGTGGCAAGGCCGTGGGAGTCGGCGCAAAAACCGCCGGGCACCCAGTCCATGATCACGCCGATGCCCGCCTCATGGCACGCATCGATAAAGTGCATGAGCTGCTGCGGGTTACCGTAGCGCGACGTGGCGGCGTAATAGCCGGTCGTCTGGTAGCCCCAGGAGCCATCGAAGGGATGCTCCATGAGCGGCATGACCTCGATGTGCGTGTAGCCCATGTCGCGCACGTAGTCCACGAGCTCAACCGACAGTTCGTCGTAGGTGTAGAACTCGCCGCGCTGCGCGGGGAAGGGGTCCATGGGGCCGGGGTAGTTGCCGTATTCGTCCGGCTCGCCCTGCGGCGCGTCGCCGTGGCGCTTCCACGAGCCAATATGCACCTCGTAGATGTTGAGCGGCTGCGACATGTGGTTGTGGCCGGCACGGCGCTTGAGCCACGCGGCGTCGTTCCACTGGTAGCCATCGAGGGTCCACAGCACGCTGGCGGTACCCGGAGGGCACTCGGCCTTAAAGGCGTACGGATCGGCCTTGTAGAGCTTTTTGCCCTCGTTGGTCTCGATAAGGTACTTATACAGCTGGCCCTGCTCGGCGCCAGGAATAAAGCCTTCCCAAATAGCGCTCGTATGCACGGGCACCAGCGGGTTGGCTTCCTCATCCCAGTCGTTAAATTCGCCAATGACATGGACGCTTTTTACATCGGGCGCCCAAACGCAAAAGCGCCAGCCGCGCGTACGGTTCTGCGTGTCGGGGTGCGCGCCCATCTTTTCCCAGCTGCGCTCCCACATGCCAATGCCAAACAGGTAGACATCGTCCTTGGAGAGCTCCGGTGCGTGCGGGGCGGCTTTGCGGGTAGCAGGCTTTTTGGTTGCTGGCTTTAGCTTTGTATCGCTCACGTTTGATCCCATCATGACGCGGCAGCGTGTTGCCTTGGTGACTAGATGCGAAAGGTCCAAGGCTGCACGAATCGAAGGGACGGCGATAGTTCTATGATTCGTTCCACCTCGCGTGCTCGGTGGAACTTTCGGCAGAAACTACGATAACACCTGTACGTTAGTTTTATGGACGAAAGCGGATTTGCGAGGGCGTTTAATCGGTAAGCGACATGTTTATACCACTGGCAGAATTGCCGTGGTAAAACCCTTGACAGTTTTACCAATTAGGGTTTCAAAACTGATAGGCTTACGTTTGGTAAAACGTTTTTAGCAGGTTGTTTACCATTTGACATCGAAAGGTTCGTTTATGTCCCACATCGCTGCTCCAAGTGTTGCTTTTATTTTCGATTGCGACGGAACACTGGTTAATAGCACCCCCGTCTGGGCCTATGCCCAGCCCGAGTTATTGCACCGCCATGGGATAGATGTGACCGTGGACGATTTTGCCCAATTTGAGCATCTTTCGCTCGAGGACGAGTGCCAGGCCTACCACGACACGTGGGGTATTGGCACGGATGGCGAGGAGCTGTATCGCGAGCTGAGTGAAATCCTTATCGACGGTTATTCCAAGGTGCCGCCGCGCGATGGGCTGCTGGCATTTTTGGAGCAGGCGAAGGCGGCCGGCATCGCCATGTGTGTGGCTACTTCTACGCCGGCCGAGCTGGTCGGGTCTGCGCTTGCCGGCGCCGGACTCGATCGCTACATGGAGTTTGTTACGACGACGGGTGAGGCCGGACGGTCCAAGCAGTTCCCCGATGTGTACGAGCTGGCGCTGAGCCGTCTGGAGGAGCGCCATGGGCATGCGTTTGAGCGCGCCTGGGTATTTGAGGACGCTGTTTTTGGCCTTAAGAGCTCAGGCGCCGCTGGCTTTAAGCGCGTGGGTATCTATGACCCGCATGGGCGCATGGAGCGCGACGAGGTTCGTGCCAACTGCGAGATCTTTATCGATAGCCACGAGGAGCTGGATCTGGCCCGCGTGTTGGAGTTTGAGGGGTAGGCGAGGGCTGTGTCGGACAAGGTATTAGTGGTCTGCGGCTCGCCCGTGGTGGCGAGTGCGGATCTGCTGCGCCAGCTGGCGGGAGAGTGCGAACGCGTTGTGGCCGTGGACCGCGGGCTCGATGCGCTGCTGAGCGCCGGGCTGGGCTGCGACGTCTACGTAGGCGACGCCGATACCGTGAGCGATGCCGGCCGCGCGCTGGTGGATGCTGCCGAGGACTTTGAAGTAGAGCGCCATGACCCCTACAAGGACTATACCGACCTGGCGCTGTCGCTCGATTCCGTTCGTCGTCGCTGGCCGGGTGCCGAGGTGATTGCGACCTGTGCCTCCGGCGGCCGCCCCGACATGGCACTGAGCGTGTTGGGTTTGCTTGCCGGTTACGAGGATGCTCCCGTCTGGGTCGAGGAAGACAAGGTTGTCGCCCGTATTCTTCACGCAGGTGAATCGTGGACCATCGAGGGCTCCGAGGGCAAAACCTTCTCCATTATCGCTATAGCCCCCAACACCGTAGTCAGCGAGCATGGCCTAGAGTGGGAACTAGACCACGCCTTCTTGGGTTTACTAGCCGACACCGGCATCAGCAACGTCGTAAGAAGGACAGCAACAATAACCGTCCACCAGGGAGTAGCAATCGGTTATTTATACCGTGCGTGAGGAAAAGGTGCGTGAGGAAAACCCCTAAGCAGAGCAACAAACTCAAAATTCCCTCTTGCAACACCTGCGACTTTCCCCTATAGTATCACTCCGTCACGGGGGCGTAGCTCAGCTGGGAGAGCGCTTGACTGGCAGTCAAGAGGTCAGGGGTTCGATCCCCCTCGTCTCCACCATCGTGAATTTAAAGTCACTCGATTGAGTGGCTTTTTTATTTTCAAGCTCCCCAACAAGCTGCACCCAAAAAAGTTGCGCAATAACCCGCTATTTTTGTAAATAGATATGTTGTCCAGTACTACCTAAATTGGTTCCTATAAACCCTTGTGCTAGGATACTTCAAGTCACATGAGTTCAACTGTGCCGCAGGTTCCACTAAACCACAAAGCGCAGGGTCGATCAGCATCCGGCCGTAAAGGCGGTGCCAGAAAAGCCACGAGCTCCAATAATATGCTAAACGCAGCAGTCCTCAGCTGTTTGCGTGCGGTTCAGTTTTTTACTTGCTTGACTGGTTCGCACGCAGCCAGCTGAGGTTGTAGGTTAATTTGTTATACACGCCTGCAATCTCAGCGCTGCTTTTATACATACCGTTCACGGTGGGGCAGAGCCACGTGCTTGTCTAACTGGGCTCAGGGTTTGAATATGGAGCGCCTTCGCGCACAAGCGCCCTGGCGTAGCCATACCCAAACCCCGTGAGCCATACGTAAGACAGCAAGGGGTGGTGCTCGTGTGGTATGTGATCCAAGTCACTAACGGTCGCGAAGACGTTATGCGCGAGCGCATCGAGCGCATGGTGCCGGCTGGCGTCATGCAGGAGCTCTTTTATCCCCAATATCAAACCGAGATCAAGCTACACCGCGAATGGGTCAGCACGACCAAGCCGCTCTTTCCCGGTTATCTCATTTGCGATACGGCGGATCCGCGCACCGTGCAACAGTATTTGCTGCGCATGGACGACTTTGCCCGGGTGCTTTCCCAGGACGGTCGGTTTGTGCCGCTGGCAAAAGAAGAGACCCAGCTCATTGGCAGTTTTACCAATAGGGGAGACCGCGTGGTGCCCATGAGCGAGGCTCTAAAGGATGGAGATCAGGTCGTAGTAACGGCAGGCCCGCTGCTGGGGCACGAGGCCCTTATCAAAACCATTAACAGACGCAAGAGCACTGCCTTTTTGGAGCTCGACTTGTGCGGCCGACGCGTAACCACCCGCGTTGGCCTTGCGGTGCTTTCAAAAGAGCAGCGCGTTATGCGCAATCACAGAAGAGCGATCGCCTAGCTGCAAGCTCGCAAGCGGACGACCGAAGGCAAAAAGTATCGGGGGAGGGGCTCTTGGAGCCTACGATGATGACCATGGCACAGGGCGCGCGGGAGACGCGCACGGCCGCCACGGCGAATTCCGTCACTGCCGCAGCCGGTGCTGCGGGGGATTACCTTACAAACGAAGAAGCGTACAAGATGCTGCGCGGTGCCAACTCCGGCGTGAAGCCCGAGCTTGGGCACAGGCTCTACCGCGTTGTTAAGCGTACGGTGGACATTGTCGCCGCCGGCGGAGCCCTGGTGTTGCTCTTTATTCCCGGGGTAATTCTGAGCGTGGTCATTTGCATAAAGAGCCCGGGTGCCAGCCCCCTATATTCACAGTGGCGCGTGGGCCGCGTGCGCAAAGACGGCACGTTCTACCTGTTTAAGATCTACAAGTTCCGCAGCATGGTTCCCAACGCAGACCAAATGCTCAAGGACTTGCAGGCCCAAAACGAGGCCACTGGCCCCATGTTTAAAATGAAGCACGACCCGCGCATTATTCCCGGTGTGGGTAACTTCATTCGCAAGCACAGCATCGACGAGCTGCCCCAGCTCATCAACGTGTTCTTGGGCCAAATGAACCTCATTGGCCCGCGCCCCGGCCTGCCGCGCGAGGTTGCCCTGTACAGCGAGCACGACATGAAGCGCCTGGCGGTAAAACCCGGCTGCAGCGGTCCTTGGCAGGTAATGGGCCGCAGCTACCTGGGCTTCAACGAAATGGTTGAGCTGGATCTTCGCTATATAGAGAATCGCAGCCTGCGCCAGGACCTGCGGTTGATATTCGGCACGCTGAAGACGATGTTCTCTGGGGAAGGTGCCGTGTAGCATGCGCATCGCCATGATAGGCCAAAAGAGAACGGGTTCGCGCGAGGGCGGCGTAGAAGTGGTGGTAGGCGAGCTTGCTCGCCGTATGGCAGACCTTGGTCACCAAGTAACCTGCTACGACCGTATGGGCGAAGGAGCTCCTTCCGAGCCCTACGAGAAGGATGGCTACCGCATCGTTCCCGTAAAGGCTCTGGACATCAAGGGGCTCTCTGCGCTCACGAGCAGCTTTGCCGCAACAAGGGCCGCCATCAAAGACGGGGCAGACGTAATTCACTATCACGCAGAGGGGCCGTGTGTCCCCCTTCGTTTTGCGCGTTCCGCGGACATCAGGACCGTGGCAACGATCCACGGCCTGGACTGGCAGCGTGCAAAATGGGGCGGCTTGGCTTCCAAGTACATCAAGTTCGGCGAGGCGACGGCGGCCAAGTGCGCGGATGCGCTCATCGTGCTTTCCCGGGGCAATCAGGAGTACTTCAAGGAGGCTTACGGCCGCGAGGCTACGCTCATTCCCAACGGCATCACTCCCGAGGCGGATCTTCCCGCGAAGGAGATCTCCGAGCGCTTGGGGCTCACCCAGGGCTCCTATGTCCTCTACCTCGGTCGCATTACGCCCGAGAAGCGACCGGAACTGTTGGTGGAGGCGTACAAGCAGGTAAAGACGGATAAGCGCCTGGTTATCGCGGGCGACTCCTCCGATACGGACGACTACGCCGTGGCGCTCAAAGAGGCTGCCGCGTCCGACCCCCGCGCGCTCTTTACCGGCCACGTTGAGGGCAACCTGCTCTCCGAGCTGTACTCCAACGCGTATTGCTACGCGCTCCCCTCCGACGTTGAGGGCCTGCCCATGAGCTTGCTGGAGGCCATGTCTCACGGTGCGGCATGCGTTACCTCGGATATTCCCGAGTGCGCGGATGTTCTGCAGGGTTGCGGGCTCACGTTCCCACACGGAGACGCGGGGGCGCTGCGCGACGTGCTTGAAGGCCTGATAGCGGATTCTGCCCAAGCGGAGAGGCTGGGCGCCATGGCACGTGACCGCGCGATTAATGGCTATGACTGGAACAGCGTCGTCCAAAGGACGCTTGCTTTGTATGAGGGTGTTGCGTAATGAAGATCCTTCTTGTAAATAAGTTTCATTGGCGCAAGGGTGGAAGCGAGACGTACTACTTTGCTCTTGCCGATGGTCTTCGCGCTCTTGGGCATGAAGTTGCCTTCTTCAGCATGGAGGATGAGCGTAATGAGCCGACTGAGTGGTCGCGTTACTTTGTAACGAATCGCGACTATAACGGACCGAGCTCTATTGTCGATAAGGCGAAGGCCGCGCAGGCACTTGTGTATTCCAAAGAGGCGCGCGAGAAGTTCGATGCGCTGTGCCGTGAATTCCAGCCCGATGTAATCCATCTCAATCTCACTCATAGGCAGATTACGTTTTCCATCTTGGACGCTCCTTGGCTAAAGCAGCATCCAACGCCGGTTGTGTATACCTCGCACGACTTGATTCTTGCTTGCCCGAGCTATCTTATGCTTGATTCCGAGGGCAACGTTTGCGATTCGTGTCTCGGGGGTCATTTTGGCAATTGCCTTAAGAAGAAGTGCGTAAAGGGTTCGATCGCAAAAAGCGCGTTAGCGGTGGCTGAGGCGGAGTGGCTTAAACGGCACAAAACCTATTCACGTCTCGATCGCATCATCTGCCCGAGTGAGTTCATGCGGAACAAGTTTATTGAAGCGGGGCTTCCCGAGCGTCAGCTTGTCCTCATGCGGAATTTCCTGAATCCCGATTCGATGTCACGGGAAGTTGCCAACCAAAATAATGAAGATCCCTACATGCTGTATCTGGGACGCCTTTCTCGCGAGAAAGGCGTGTTAACGCTCGTGCATGCTTTTGAGAAGGCGGCACCGGTGATCCCTGATTGGCGTCTTGTTATTGCAGGCGATGGCCCTGAATGTGATGCTGTGAAGGTCAAAGTTTCCGCAATGCCAAACGAAATAAGCTCGAGGATTGAGCTGGTTGGATATAAAACCGGTGACGCCCTGCGCGGACTTGTGAATCGAGCCACTCTGGCGGCTGCGCCGTCAGAGTGGCTCGAGAACGCGCCATATGCGGTTCTCGAGGCACTCGCCGCGGGCAAGCCCGTTATCGGTACGAACATGGGCGGAATACCCGAGCTGGTACGTGAGGGTGAAACGGGCTTCCTGGCTGAAGCCCACGATGAGGCAGGACTCGCAGATGCAATCCGTAGGGGTGCGGCGGTGGCCGCCGATCCTGCGGCTTACGCCGCGATGAGCGCGCATTGCCGTTCATTCGTGGCAGAGAACTGTAATCAAGAGAAATACATCCGGAATCTCGTCTCCCTGTATCAAGAACTAATTGACCGGAAGGTGGTGGCCTAACCCATGGCCGAGAAGAAACTCAACGGAACCGTAATCGTAACGTACCGCTGCAACGCGCGCTGCACCATGTGCAACCGCTACAAGGCTCCCAGCCGTCCGGAGGAGGAGCTCTCCCTCGACGTGATCAAGAAGCTCCCGCGCATGTACTTCACCAACATCACCGGTGGCGAGCCCTTCATCAGGACCGACCTTGCGGATATCGTGCGCGAGCTGTACAAGAAGTCCGACCGCATCGTCATCTCCACCAACGGCTTCTTCACCGACCGCATCATCGCCCTTGCCGAGGAATTCCCCCAGGTGGGAATCCGCATCTCCATCGAGGGTCTGCAGCAGACCAACGATGAGATCCGCGGTCTCCAGAACGGCTTCAACCGCGGCTACGAGACGCTCAAGAAGCTCGTGGAAATGAAGCACCCGGACGTGGGCTTTGGCATGACGGTGCAGGATCGCAACGCTGCGGACTTGGTGCCGCTGTACAAGCTTTCCGACGAGCTCGGCATGGAGTTCGCCACCGCCAGCCTGCACAACAGCTTCTACTTTGTCGAGGCGAAGAACATCATCAAGGACCGTCCCATGGTGGCCCAGAACTTCGAGGACCTGGTAAACGAGCTCCTCAAGTCCAACGAGCCCAAGAAGTGGTTCCGCGCGTACTTCAACATGGGCCTCATCAACTACATCTATGGGCAGAAGCGCCTGCTCCCGTGCGATATGGCGTTCGACACGTTCTTCATCGACCCCTACGGCGACGTCATGCCCTGCAACGGCACCAAGGAGAAGCTCGTTATGGGCAACCTTAACGACGAGTCTTGGGATGAGCTGTGGGAGAGCGCCCAGGCCGAGAAAGTGCGCGGCTGCGTGCGCCACTGCGACCGCAACTGCTGGATGATCGGCTCCGTGTCTCCTGCCATGCACAAGTACATCTGGAAACCCGCGTCGTGGGTGCTGGCGCACAAGCTCAAGCCCGACAAGAAGTTCGACATGCACGAGCTCCCCATCGTGCGCGACTACGAGTCGGGCAAGGTGACGAAGGAGGAGCTGGACGCTCTTTCCACCTGCGACATGCACGCCGCGATCAACGACGGCCTCTCCGACGCAAGCCGAGCCGACGCGCACGTGTACGAGACTGAGGAGGCGCTGTAGTGCAGCCGGGTGGAAAAATCGAATGCAAAAATTCAGAAATAGCGGTTGCTCGATATCAATCGGAGGAAACACGTGAAAGTATCCTGCATAACCAGGCACGCAATCTCTAATTATGGCTCCCTGCTCCAGGCATATGCGACACAACGAGCGGTAGAGAGCTTGGGGCATGAGTTCGAGATTATGGACTATGTACCTGCTTGTGAGGACGTATCCCAGCAGGTGAGGACGCTTCTTTCGACAAAGCCGTCCTGGAACGGGAACCCGTTGAAGAAGTCTGTCTACAGACTTCTGATGGAGCCTGAGACAAGGGTGGCGGGCAAGCGGTTTGCGCGTGAGCGTTCCCAGCTGCTTAAGATGAGCCCTCACTATGCATCCCTGGAGGAGCTGAAGGCTAATCCGCCCAAGGCCGATGTCTATATGACTGGAAGCGATCAGGTGTGGGGTCCCATCAGCTCGGGCGCATACGACCTGTCATACGCGCTTGAGTTTGCTCCCGAGGGCGCAAGGCGCATCTCATATGCGGCAAGCTTTGGTAAGAAGAATATCCCGGATAGCGTGCGCCCCAGGTTTCTCGAGGACCTTCGAGCATATGAGGCCGTGTTCGTACGCGAGGATGCCGCGCGCGAGCAGCTTGCCTCGTGGGGCATAGAGGCCGGACAGGTTGTCGATCCCACGCTGCTGCTTGATGGCGAGGCGTGGAGAAGGATGGCGGCACCTGCCCCGAAGGGCGAATACATCCTCGTCTACCAGATTCACAGCGACCCGACGGTGGGGCAGTACGCCGTGAAGGTTGCCAAAAAGCTTGGCTTGCCCCTGATACGGATCTCCGCAAGCCTGCACCAGGCCTCACGCGAGGGCAAGTTCAAGTGGCTGCCGACGCTTGCTGAGTTTCTCTCGTATGTCGACAACGCAGCATGCCTAGTCACGGACTCGTTCCACGGTACGGCTTTTGCCATAAATCTCAATACGCCGCTGGTAGAAGTGCTGCCCAAGAACGGAACCTCGAGCAGGAACGTGAGTATTCTGCGACTCACGGACCTCACGGACAGAGTGCTTCAGAATCTAGATGATGTCGAGTTAGCATCCAAGCAGATTGACTTTGGTCGGGTCAACGATGTGATGGGTGCGGAGAGGGAGAAGTCCCTAGCGCAGCTCAAGAGCATGATTGAGGAGTAGGGCATTGTCAAACGTTGGCACTAGGACGGTATGCAAGAAGGATATGTGCGCTGGCTGTATGGCCTGCGTCGATTCATGCCGACATGGAGCGATTGCCATTGAGGATACGATTGAGGCGTATAACGCCCGTATTGATCCTACAAGGTGCGTGGGATGTGGACTGTGCGAGAAAACGTGTCCCCAGATGGTATCCCCATCTTCGTTGCGTCCTCTCGAGTGGCTACAGGGGTGGGCGAAAGATACATCGCTCAGAATGTCATCTTCGTCCGGGGGTCTGGCTACGGCCATCTCGGAGGCGTTTGTGGCGTCAAATGGATTAGTGTGTTCATGTGCACAGGAGGGCGGTGAGTTCCGGTTCCACCTCACTTCTGATGCGGATTACTTGAGGAGGGCCCAAGGCTCCAAATACGTCAAAAGCAATCCGCTTGGTGCGTACCGCGAGGTTAGGGAGGCCCTGCAAGGTGGTCAAAGGGTTCTCTTTATCGGTCTTCCTTGTCAGGTTGCTGCGATGCGTAACTTCGTTGGAAGCCGTTTAGCCGATTCCCTTTACACCATCGACCTTATCTGTCATGGTTCACCGTCCCCCAAGGTCCTGAGCCGATTCTTGGAAGAGACAGGTAACAACCTGTCTAATGAGCTGATACTGGACTTTCGAAAGAAAGTCCAGTTTCAGCTCCGCTATCGCGGAGCTGAAACTGTGGGTAGGACGGGTGTCCGCGATCGCTACTCGATTGCTTTCCTCTCGGGTTTACCGTATACGGAAGGCTGCTACTCCTGCCGCTACGCCAAGGGTGATCGTGTCTCCGATATTACGCTTGGCGATTCATGGGGTAGCGAGCTTTCTGATGAGGTCGCGAACGGGATATCCCTCGCACTTGTGCAGACAGACAAGGGTCGAGAACTGTTAGAAATGACGGACCTTGAGCTTTTGCCGGTTGATCCTGGTCTAGCTGTGGCCAACAATGAACAGCTTCAACGTCCTTCGACGAAGCCTATAGAAAGAAATACCTTTATGGACGGCTTTCGTAACGGGGTACGGGTTAACCGACTCGTTCTCAGGGCGAGGCCAAAAGACTGCGCCAAGTACTTGGTCAAGGATATACTGCTTGCACTGGGTTTGCTCAGGGGTTAACACATCGAGAGCGTTTGCTTTAGGCATTAATGATAAGGTAATCCATATGTTGAGTAATTCCAAGGTGCCAAAGTGCGTCGTATTAATGGCGTCATACAACGGCATCCCATTTATTTCAGAACAAATTGACAGCATTCTCTCGCAGGCTGAAGTTGACGTACGTCTTTTTGTCCGTGATGACGGGTCATCTGATGGTACTCGTGATCTTCTGCAGCGCTATGCAGATGAGGGCAGTCTGACTTTGTTAACAGGAGAAAACCTAGGACCTGCTTTAGGGTTTTTGACGTTGTTGCGGAATGCTCCCGAAGCTGATTACTATGCGTTTTCCGACCAAGATGATATTTGGGATAGCGATAAACTGATAACTGCGATTAAACAGCTTAAGAAGCAGGAGAATTTGGCTCTTTATCATTGCAATTCAAGACTTGTAGATTCAGCTGGTAATGAGATGGGCCGGTTAACCTATGGGCAACAAAGGTGCATATCTTATCGAGATAACGACCCTCTCAACCAGCTTTGCATTGGGTCACCTATGGGATGTACGCAAGTATTTGATAGGCGTATTTGGGAAGTTGTTTGCTTGCATGAGCTGCCCCATCCCGTCATCATGCATGATAAGCTGATAGCTAATCTATGCGTGCTGCTGGGTTATCGGATTGTTTTCGATGCTTCTCCTCATATGGGATATCGCCAGCATGGTCGTAATGTGGTCGGTGTGAGTACTGATTTACCATCTAAAGTGATTGAGAAAATCAATAGTTTTTGTCATCCGCGAGAGATTACTCTTGCAAAGCAAGTTACTGGACTTCTTTCAACTTATTCCGACTGCATTCTTCCTCCAGAGCGTGCTCTTGGAGAGTTGGTATCGAAAATGGACGCTTCTTTCATGGCTAGGTGCAGGGTTTCTTTCTCTTCGAGGCTGAATTTCGGCAGTCTACAGGAGGGCCTTTTCAATAGATCTCTCCTCTTGTTTGGGAAGCGATGATATGAGTAAAAGCATCCCCAAACCGCACAATAGTGGGTACGTCCTAGCGCTTGCCTTTTGCGACTATCTCAAGGACAAGACCGGCACCCCAAAGGCTATTATGGCGAGTCAGCAGGTCATGGCGTCGCACGGCATAAGTTACGTCTATCTCCACTCGGTTAAGAAGACCCTGTTCAGGGACGACCAGATGCTATTTTGCGAATTCGGGGTTACGGTCGACGGGGTGGAGGCTGGTGTTTTCAGTATTGCCCAGGTGTGCGAGGCCCTTTGCAGCTGGCAAAAAAGCGGCTTCAGCCTTCTTGAGCTTCATATCCACCACCTTCTGTACGTGAGCCTTGAGAAAGTCTCCGAACTGCTAAAAGTTACAGGCAAAACACCGGTCAGGGCCTTTCTCCACGACTATTACCTGTGTTGTACAAGCTATAACCTCCAAAATAGGAGCGGCTTTTGTGACAGCTCAAGGCTCGGCGACGCTCCCTGTGAGAAATGCCCCCACTTCAGTAACAGCCTTCGTGTGGAGTCGAAGATCCAAGGGCTGTTTGACTCCATCAAAAATCTCCGTTTTGTTGCACCTTCGACCTATACGAAGAATCGGTTTCTCTCATTCAGGCCCCAATACGAGGGCCTTGTTGATGTAATACCGCACCAAAAGCTGCTTGGAGAGTATCTGGGCAACAGACGTCCTCTGAACGCAGGGGAGCGCATCAGGGTTGCCTTTCTGGGGATGCCGAGGAAGACAAAGGGCTGGGAGACCTGGCTTCGCCTCGTATCTGCGGTCGATGAACAAGAGTACGAGTTCTTCGTCTTCAACAGCTCGAACGATATGTATCCAGGGATGAACAAGCGGTTTGTCGAATTTGATGAGAAGCACCCAAATGCCATGACCGACTCTCTCAGGGAGTGCGAGATTGCCATCGTTGTCATGTGGCCATCTTGTCCAGAGACCTATAGCTACACCTGTATGGAATCTTACTCCGCAAACGCTTATACGATTTCGAGTGCATGTGCAGGCAATGTCGCCGACTTTGTCGTTGAGCATGGGTCCGGTTTGGTGCTGAATAACGAGGAGGAGCTAATCGGGCTGTTTAGGGATAAGAGCCGGCTTATCAGGGAGGTCAATCGTTTCAGGAGCGGAAAGCCTGGTCCGCTCGATCTTGTCGATTCAGATGAGATCGTAGACCTGCTTCCATGCTCCTCGGTAGGTCTCAACACGGGAGTTCACATGCACACGAGGCTGATTGAACGTGTGCTGCTGGAGGTACTCAATGCAAGATCATAGGCATGCGAGGCTCGTTATAAATAAAGCGGAGGAGCGGGCTGGTCGAAGAGGTCGTTGGTATCTCCCTAATAAGCAAGGCGTTCTAACCGTTTGCATGGGTGACCTGGCGGATGCGACGATCGTTATAGGTATCTTGGCGCAGGTTTTCTTCCTTGAGTACTATGGTCTGGGGCGATACCTCAACTGGGTAATTACCGGCATGATTTGCGTGAGGGCGCTCTTCTCCGGATGGAAATATAGCGGTAGAGCGCTACTACTTGGGCTGATTACCGTTGCAGGGTGGCTGTCTGGTGCCCTCTTGGGTGGCAATATGGAAACGTTTAGGGCGAATATTTTGCTGCTCCTCTACCCGTTTGTCTATACGCTTTACTTCTTTCTTTTGGTCACTAACAAGAGGGATTTTCTTCTTGGACTCTTTGATGCAGGTTTTCCGGTCTTCAACGCCATATTGCTTCTCAATATGGCGATCATGTTTATCCAGTACTCTACCCATGGGATGATCGCTGCGACAACGAACGACATCAGTTACTTCGAGGACAATATCTCCGGCCTGTTCTCTTATGCGTCCGTCCATGCGGTGGCCCTTTACACTTCATTCGTCGTGCTCTACAACTTCGTCTGGATTAGGAGGCTTCGGGGTCCTCTCTGGCCATCCCTTGCCATCGCTTACAACGTCTGCCTTATCGTCCTGTCCTTCTATCTTGCGACACTCAACGATAATAAGGCGCTCTTCATAATCCTTCCTCTCGTTTTAGTGATGTTCTGGCTTATTTCAGTCATGAGAGGAGAAGCGGATGTTTCGGGTCCCTTCTTTTGGCTTGTCGCCTTGTATTTTATCCTGACAATTGCATACGCCTTGGTGCCTGCGTTCCAGATCCTCGTGGATACGCAAGTGTTTGGTCTGTTCGATATGGTTGGCAGTTCAGCTTCCGTCGGTACTGCTGCCGACGGCAGTAACGAGAGGATTGCTATCATCGGCTTCGCTCTCTTGAGACCGGCTACATGGAGTCTCGGAGAGGGTCTTGGAGCCTCAAGCTTCTACGCGTCCGGGTTCATGTCGTTTAACCACTTTGGTCAAGCGGATATGGGGTCTTTCTTGATTCTCATGGGGGTTTGGGAGACGGCAGCGTATGTAGCGTTTTTCCACTCCGTGGTTAGTGAGTTTATGGAGCAGGAAAAAGGATCTAATGGCCGGATTGTTCGTTTGCTCCTTTTGCTAACAATTCTTATTACCTTTCTGTATACGCAGTGCTTTACAAGGGTGAACTGCTGCTTGTGCCTACTGCTGCTCTGTGGAGCGCTGGCTTGGTCGTGGAATTCCTCGGCTGCAGACTATTTGATTATTGATAGAGACGAAGAACAGGTTTGAACATGAAAATAGGCATTTCCACATTTACGCATGGGGACAACTATGGGCAGAGGCTCCAGAACCTTGCTGTCCAAGAAACTCTCAAACTCTCGGGTGCAGATGTCCTTACGTTCAGACAGAAGGACTCGAGATCTGCCAAATACAAGCTCAAGTCTTTGGCTTCGCTCATTCCAAAGGGGCTTGCCGTTGCCCACATCCAGAGGCATCGTTCGTTTGAGGATTTCAATTCCCGTAACATTTCCTTTAGCCGGGAGGTTATATCTGATTCCAACCCTCCACGTGACATTAAATCCTATGACTTTTTCGTTGCTGGGAGCGACCAAGTTTGGTCTCCGTATTCCCCTGACGCTAACTCCACTATGTTTCTCACGTTTTCGCCAAGAGAAAAGCGCATTGCTTTTTCGCCAAGCTTGGCAGCTCCGACGATTCCCGAGGAGAAGCGTGAGCTGTTCCACGGCTATTTCGACGGGTTTGATAGGCTGTCCGTTCGTGAGCAGAAGAGCGCCGAGCTTATAAACAGTCTGTACGGCTTAAAGGCCGAGGTGTTGATTGACCCAACACTGATGTTTGACGGCTCCTGGTGGGAAAGGTATGAAAAAGAGCCGCACTGCGGGCTTCCAAATGATTATGTATTGACGTACTTCCTCGGGAGTGCAGCTTACGAAGAGAGGGTTGCCGAAATCTGTGATTCACTTAGCTGCAAGAGGGTCGATTTACTAGGGGATGCGCGCTACTACGCCCTCGGGCCTTCAGAGTTCCTCTATGCCGTCCGTCACGCAAAGCTTGTAGCGACAGATTCATATCACGGATCAATTTTCTCGATCTTGTTCGGGAAGCCGCTGATATATTGCCCTCGTGAGTCCACTGGTCCAGACATGAGCAGCCGATTCGACACGCTAGCCAGCGAGCTGGGTGTTTCTTTCGTTGAGCGGTCAATTCTTTCCGTATGTAATTCGGAACTGCTCGAGAGTGACTATTCAAAGGCGTATGACAGGTTGGCAGCTCAGAGGAAGATCGTTGTTGAATTCCTCGATAGATGTGGATTGAGCATTCCCTCGGAGGCCGCCCGTGGCTAGCCAGCGTAAGGCGGGCGCCCTCCTCGGCTACGCCAACATCCTCGCAAAGAACCTCGTCAACCTCGTCTACACGCCGATGCTACTGTCCTACGTGGGGCAGGCGGACTACGGCGTCTTCCAGAGCTCGAACTCCTTTGTCTTCTCGCTGACGCTCCTGTCCTTCGGCTTCTCCGAGGCCTACGTGCGCTTCTACACGCAGACGGTGGCGCACGGCGGCGAGCGCGACATCCGGCACCTGAACGGCATGTACCTCACGCTTTACGTCGCCGTCACAGCCGCGGCGGTCGCCCTCGGCATGGGCTTCTCCGCAAACGCCGGCGCGGTGTTCTCGGCCGGGTTCACCGAGGCGCAGGTCTCGCTCGCCCGGGAGCTGCTCGCCATCATGACGCTCAACGTCGCCTCGACGTTGTTCACCGTCGTGTTCAATTCCTACATCACGGCGCACGAGCGCTTCGTCTACCAGCAGACCAGGCAGCTCGTCACCACGCTTGCGACGCCGCTGTGCGCCTGGGCCCTGCTGGCCGCCGGTATGGGGCCCGTGGGCGTTGCCCTAGCACAGCTCGCGGTGAACCTCGTCCTGCTCGCCCTCAACGCGCGCTACGCCATCGTCGTGCTGGGCATGCGCTTCGAGCTCAGGGGTGCCGACTGGGGCGTCATGCGCGGCATCGCCGCCTTCAGTGCCTGGATCTTCGGTAACCAGGTCTGCGAGATGGTCAATCAGAGCGTGCCCAACATCATGCTGGGGGCCATCTCGGGCGCGACTGCGGTATCTCTGTTCGCGGTGGCCGTGAACATCCGCCAAGTCTTCTACTCGCTCTCCACCACGATGTCGAACGTCTTCATTCCGAAGGTCAACCGCATCGTCGCCACCTCGGACGACAACGCCGAGCTCACTCGCCTTATGACGCGCGTGGGCCGCTACCAGATGGTACTGTTTTGCTGGGTGTACGGAGGTTTCGCTATTCTCGGGAAGTTTTTCGTGACGAGGTGGGCGGGCCCGGGCTTCGCCGAGGCCTACTGGCTCGTGCTCGCCATGACGCTACCCGTCATGGTGCCCCTCTGTCAGAACGTCGGCATCGAGATCCAGAGGGCCAAGAACATGCACCACGCCAGGAGTCTCGTCTACCTTGCGATGGCGGTCGGGAACGTTGCCTTCACCGCCGCGGCCGCCCCGGCGCTGGGGCCGTGGGCCCCCGCGATCGCCTATGTCGTCAGCATCGTGCTCGGCAACGGACTGTGGATGAACTGGTACTACCAGAAGCGGGTCGGTCTCGACATGCTCTTTTTCTGGAAGCGGAACCTGCCGGTGCTGCTCGCCTGGGCTGCCGTCACCGTCGCCTGCCTCGCTGGCACGGCGGTCCTGCCCGTCAACGGATGGCCCGCGTTCCTCGAGTGGGGCGCCGTTTACAGCGCGCTTTTCGCCATAGCCCTTTGGCTCGCCGTCCTAACGAAGGACGAACGTATCGCGGTCGTCTCTCGTCTCCCGTTCCTTAGATAGGGTCCATCATGAATGATTCCGAGAAATCCCCGAGGGTCGTCTCGCTTGGCGACCGTTGCTGCGGCTGCGGCGCGTGCGCTGCCCGCTGCCCCAAGTCATGCATCTCCATGGAACCCGATGATTGTGGCTTCCTACACCCCACCGTCGACGCCTCCGGGTGCGTAGGCTGCGGGGCGTGCGACGCCGTATGCCCGGCGCTCAACGCCCCTGGGGAGGACGGGTGCGAGTTCGCCCTCTGGGCGAAGGCTCATGACGTCGGCTTGCTCGATAGATCGTCGTCGGGCGGCGTGTTCGGTCTACTCGCCGGTGACGCTCTCTCGCGCGGCGGTGTTGTGGCGGGCGCCGCGTGGACGGACGGTTGCCGCGAGCTTCGTCACGTGCTCGTGGAGGACAGGCCGGCGCTCGGCGCCGTTATGCGCTCGAAATACGTTCAGAGCGCGGTTGGCCGCGGCGTCTTCGAGGGCGTCCGCGCTGCCCTGCGTGAAGGCAGGCCGGCGCTCTTTGCCGGTACTGCATGCCAGGTGGCTGGCATGCGCTCATACCTGGGGAAACTCGCCGACTCTGACCTCTTCCTCGGCGTCGACGTCATCTGCCACGGTGTTCCGTCTCCAGAGCTCTGGTCGCGCTGGGTCGACTACCGTGGTGAGGCCTTCGGGTCGGACGTCTGCGACGTCAATATGCGGAGTAAGACAACCGGATGGTTGTCTTACTCCGCTATGTACAAGCACATAGCGGAGAAAGACAACACCGGGGACACCGAGTCCCAGATATTCGGCAAAGACTGGTACATGAAAGCGTTTCTGGCCAATGCGAGCCTTCGTTCGTCCTGTCTGGCATGTCCAGCAAAGCGCTCCAGCGGCGCCGATATCACGCTCGGTGATTTCTGGGGGTTCCAGAATACCCATCCCGAGGTCGACAACTCCAAGGGCGTATCTGCCGTCCTATGCAATACCGAGAAGGGCGTGCGGGCATTCGAGGCTATTTCTGGGCTTACTGCAAACGGTCCGGCGACGCTTGATGGGGTAATCGCGGGCAACCCTAGCCTCGTCCATTCTGTCACGCCTTATCCAAAGCGCGACGAGTTCTTGAACGACGTGTCTGCCGGGCTTTCCATCCCAGATCTCATGGACAAGTGGGATTTCCGTCCCACTCTCTGGCAGCGTGTCCGCGGCAAGCTTGGTGGTATTAAACGACGACTAAAGAGACTCGTTGGAAGGAGAGCCTAGATGGCCAAGGATCGCTACCTTCAAGCTCTTCGTGGGCTTGCGATTTCCGCAGTGGTGCTTATCCACTGTCTTCCTCAATGTGCCGCGTCGGTCGCCATTCGCCCATTCCTCAACTTTTCTGTTGCGTTGTTCTTGTTTTTATCCGGTGTTCTTACCGACGAGCGCAAATTTAATGCGGGGGGGGTCTTCGACGCCGCATTAGCAAGGTTGCCGGACCTTATGCGTTCTGGAGCGTTATCTATCTTGCGGCGTTTCCCGCCCTTCATGGGCGTCTGGGTTTCTGGCGTTCGCCGTGGGCTCCGTATCGGCTCAGATGTACTATCTATTGGTCTATTCACAGCTTGTGCTGCTTACTCCGGTACTGTTCAGGCTCCTTTCACGGTATAGGTTCTTTGTCTATTGTGTGACACCGGCTTGCTTGCTTCTAAGGGAGCTCGCTGCCGTTGCCGGTATCGCATTGCCTCTAATACAGGTTTTCTGCCCCATGTGGCTCATCTTTTATGTTTTCGGTCTCGACTGGAGGCGTTGGGCTGCGCTCATTGAAGGACGAACCACTCAGCTTGTTGCAGTGCTCTTTATATTTTTAATAATTCAGGAGGTCGCAGACTTCTGGTGGTATTTGACTGGCGATTTCAATATGGCCACAACTCAGCTTAAGCTCGGTTCTGCCGCGACCTTTTTAGCTGTGATCGCGCTTCTTATGGCGGTTCCGGGATCATTCAAGTCGCGATTATCTTCTACTTTGCTTGTTGACCTTGGGAACGCCTCTTTTGGAATCTACCTCTGCCATATACTTGTTCTCAAGGCCGTTTGGAAACTGCTTGGATTATTCGTCATTCCACTTGGTGTTTCGACATTTGCTGTTTGGGCGCTAACTCTTGCCGGATCTTATTCGCTTGTATCACTTTGCGGTCGTTATTTGCCCGAACGAATTCACATCATTGTGGGATTATTAATTGATTTTCGATACTGGCGCTTTTCATAGCGTTGAAGCAAAGTGAGTCCATTACCAACATTTGGCACGCGATCATCGGTGAAGATACCGGACTTCCTGTTTTCGAACGAGAAGATGACTTTTTACTCAAAATGGCTGATTGGATTAACCAACCTGAAATAACCGGAATCAATCTCCCTTGGTCGAGCATTGAAAAATGGAAGGGGCAATTCAGGTAGCCATATTCCGCAGTCATTACCTTGCCTATTTCGTTAAGAATGAGGGGGTTTAGCAAAATAGGATACCCAAGTCTTATTTATCACTCGACCTAAAGCGCATTTCGATTGTAGAGGACAGATTAAATGAAAGGCATCATCCTCGCGGGCGGGTCCGGCACGCGACTGTACCCGCTCACTCTCGTGACCTCCAAGCAGCTGCTGCCGGTCTACGACAAGCCCATGATCTACTACCCGCTGTCCACGCTCATGCTGGCGGGCATCAAGGACATCCTGGTCATCTCCACGCCGACCGACCTGCCCAACTTCGAGCGCCTGCTGGGCGACGGCTCGCGCTTCGGCGTGGACCTCTCCTACGCCGAGCAGCCCTCGCCGGACGGCCTGGCGCAGGCCTTCACCATCGGCGAGGAGTTCATCGCCGGCGAGCCGTGTGCCCTGGTGCTCGGCGACAACATCTTCTACGGCAACGGCCTGTCGCGCCACCTGACGCGCGCCGTCCAGAACGCAGAGTCGGGCCGCGCCACGGTCTTCGGCTACCACGTGGACGACCCCGAGCGCTTCGGCGTCGTGGAGTTCGACGGCGAGGGGAGGGCCGTCTCCATCGAGGAGAAGCCAGCCGAGCCCAAGAGCTCCTACGCCGTCACCGGCCTGTACTTCTACCCGGGCGACGTGGCCGCCAAGGCGCATAGGGTGGAGCCCTCCGCCCGAGGCGAGCTGGAGATCACCACGCTCAACCAGATGTACCTGGAGGAGGGGACGCTGTCCGTCGTGACGCTGGGCCGCGGGTACGCGTGGCTGGACACCGGCACCATGGAGAGCCTGCACGAGGCCGCGGAGTTCGTCCGCGCCGTGGAGCACTCCCAGGACCTGCCGGTCTCGGTCCCCGAGGAGATCGCCTGGGAGAACGGCTGGATCACCACCGAGGGGCTCAAGCAGGCCGCCAAGGCCTACGGCAAGTCGGTCTACGGGCGGCACCTGAAGAAGGTCGCCGCCGGCGAGATCGTCAACAGCCCGCGCGAGTACTAATCCGATCCAATGGGAGATACAGATATGTCTGAAGAGCTCTTCGAGCCCAGGAACATCATCGTCACGGGCGGCTGCGGCTTCATCGGCAGCAACTTCGTGCACCACGTCGTGAACAACCACCCGGGCGTCCACGTGACCGTCCTGGACAAGCTGACCTACGCCGGCAACCCCGAGAACATCGCCGGGCTGCCCTCGGACCGCGTGGAGCTCGTCGTGGGCGACATCTGCGACGCGGAGCTGCTGGACCGCATCGTCCCCGGCCACGACGCCATCGTGCACTACGCCGCCGAGAGCCACAACGACAACTCCATCGCCGACCCGGAGCCCTTCCTGCGCACCAACGTCGAGGGCACCTTCCGCCTGCTGGAGGCCGTGAGGAAATACGGCGTCCGCTACCACCACGTCTCCACCGACGAGGTCTACGGCGACCTGGCGCTCGACGATCCCGCCAAGTTCACCGAGGAGACGCCGTACCGCCCGTCCTCGCCGTACAGCTCCACCAAGGCGTCCTCCGACATGCTCGTGCGCGCCTGGACCCGCACCTACGGGCTGCGAACCACCATCTCCAACTGCTCCAACAACTACGGCCCCTACCAGCACGTGGAGAAGTTCATCCCCAGGCAGATCACCAACATCATCGACGGCGTGCGCCCCAAGCTCTACGGCCGCGGCGAGAACGTCCGCGACTGGATCCACACCGAGGACCACTCCTCTGCCGTCTGGGACATCCTCACCAAGGGCCGGATGGGGGAGACCTACCTCATCGGCGCAAATGGGGAGAAGAACAACATCACGGTCCTGCGCATGATCCTTGCGGCCATGGGACGCGACCCCGAGGACTTCGACTGGGTCGCCGACCGCCCCGGCCACGATCGCCGCTACGCCATCGACTCCACCAAGCTGCAGACCGAGCTCGGCTGGCGCCCGACGCACACCGACTTCGCCGAGGGCCTCAGGGCCACCATCGACTGGTACGTCGCCAACGAGGCCTGGTGGCGCCCGGCCAAGGAGGCCACCGAGGCCCGCTACCGCGCGCAGGGGCAGTAGGGAGAGGAGAGACATGGC
>NZ_JBDMHB010000008.1:0-66562 GCF_039752955.1 Collinsella aerofaciens | reverse complement strand
GACCCTCGCCTCGGACCTCGACCTCGGCGACGGGGAGATGGCCGCCGTGGCCGCCACCTTCTCCTACCTTGCGGAGAAGAGGAGGCTCGCCTCCATCGAGACGCTGCTGAGGCTGAGCAGGCTGCCCAGGCGCGAGCCCAAGACCTTCGAGGGCTTCGACTTCTCCAGGATCCAGGGCCGGGACGCGGCCGCGCTGGGCAAGCTCCCGTCGCTGGCCGACCTCTACGCGCACCGCAACGTCGCCTTCGTCGGGCCCGGCGGCATAGGGAAGACGCACCTCGCGCAGGCCTACGGGCGCGAGTGCTGCATGCGGGGGCTCAAGACCTACTACATAAAGGCGACCGAGCTCAGGGACAGGTTCCAGAAGGCCGTCCAGCGGGGAAACACCTCGCGGGTCGTCTCCTCGCTCGTCAAGCCGTCGTGCCTCATCGTTGACGAGGTGGGGAGATGCGTCTACGACAGGCCGTGCACCGACCTGTTCTTCGATGTCGTCGACAGGCGCTACGAGAAGGGGGGGCCGAACGCGATGGTCCTCACGAGCAACATCGCCCCGAGCGGGTGGGATGAGTTCTTCACGGGCGACGACACGCTCCTCTGCGCCCTCGACAGGCTGTTCGACAAGGCGTCGGTGTTCGTGATGCGGGGCCCGAGCTACCGCGGCAGGGGACTCGACACCTACTCGGTGGAGGCCGTCCCCCAGGCGGTGAAGGTGAGGGGGATCCAGCCCGAGGGGATGTAGGGAAGCGATAGGAAAGTCATAGATGCGGGCGTGTTGGCTAAAATGGGTCGGCCGGGATTGGTCAATCTCGGCCGACTATATTTGGCTAAATTATTCCGGCGCTAACAGCGTCTTCATGAGTTGCGGTGAAATAGGGACTGTTTTACCAGTTAAAAGGTCTAATCAGTCCCTATTTCACCGCAACTTAAATTAAGGCTAATTGTTGCGCAACTCGAATTTGAATAATCGCTTTACATTGGCCTCGATTGGAACGTCTATGGTTGTGGGGGCTGGTATGAATTGTCCTTATTGTGGTACTGAGTTGCGCAATGGCGTGAGGTATTGCACAACATGTGGGGTTACCATCCATGGCATGTCGACTAATTCTGCAATTCGGGTAAAGCCTCGGAATCACATTGCGGTTGTTCTTACCTGCATGTTGGCAATTGCCATTGTCGGCGGCAGTTGTTTGGGTCTTCATCTGCGGCAAGCATTGTCTTGTTTTATATCGGCTCATTCGGAGCATGCTATTGTGCTCAACATCTCTGCCGCAGGTTGGGATACCGATAGCGGGGCCTCACGTGTCCCGATACACATTACGGGCAAGACTGTCGACGGGATAACGGTCGACAAGGTTGAGTTCGTCGCCTCCGACGGTTCCGGTATCAGCCTCATTCAAGGTGTGTACACGCTCGAGGCGGCAGGTTCCCCCATCGCCACTGATGGCAAGATTTATCAAATTCCCTGTACGAGCGCGACGCTCGTCCTCGACGATGTCTTTACCGCAGGCGAAACGATCAATCTCGCCGAGCTCGCTGAGCAGAATTCGATACTCACCTTCTGCCCCATCGATGCCAGCGATATGACCAACGACGAAATCTATGATGCCGCCCTACTCGCCATGACATATAAAGGCGACGACGCCCCCGACGTTGCCGCACTGTGCCAGGCAGCAATCAATCGTCGTGCCGCCGCCAGCAAAAGCGAGAACGCCTTCGAAAGTTGCGGTGAAATACGGATTAATTGAGCCTTTAAGCTGGCAAACAGTCCTTATTTCACCGCAACTGAAACAGGGGCGCTCTCCATGAGAGCGCCCCTGCCGGGCTTCCATAGTACTGGCGAAACAGTTTTATAGTTCTGGCGAAGCAGTCCTTGAGATCCGCCTTGCCTTATGCCAAGAACTCCTTGGTGGTCGCCACGATGTTGGCGGCGTCCAGGCCGTACTTGTGCAGGAGCTCGGCGCCCGGGCCGGACTCGCCGAAGGTGTCGTTGACGCCAATCTTCTTGAGCGGCGTCGGGCACTGCTCGCACAGGACGTCGGCGACGGCGCTGCCCAAGCCACCGATCACGGAGTGCTCCTCGACGGTCACGACGTGGCCGGTCTTGGTGGCGCTCTTGACGATCAGGTCGGCATCGATGGGCTTGATGGTGTGCATGTTGATGACCTCGGCGTCGATGCCCTCGGCAGCGAGCTGCTCGGCGGCCTCGAGAGCCTCGCCGACCATCAGGCCGCAGGCAATGATGGTCACATCGGCGCCCTCGCGCATGACAATGCCCTTACCCAACTCGAACTTGTAGGTCTCGGGGTCGTTGATAACCGGCGAGGCCAAACGAGCGAAGCGCATGTACACCGGACCGTCGCACTCGTAGGCGGCGCGCGTCACGGCGCGGGCCTCGACGTCGTCGGCAGGAACGATCACAGTCATGCCAGGGATGACGCGCATCAGGGCGATATCCTCGCAGCACTGGTGTGTGGCGCCGTCCTCGCCCACCGAGATACCGGCGTGCGTGGCGCCAATCTTAACGTTGAGATGCGGGTAGCCGATGGAGTTACGGACCTGCTCAAAGGCGCGGCCGGCGGCAAACATGGCAAAGGTGCTCGCGAAGGCAACGCGGCCGGTGGTCGCGATACCGGCGGCGACGCCCATCAGGTTGCTCTCGGCAATGCCCACATCGAAGAAACGATCGGGGCAGGCGGCCTTGAACTTGCCGGTCTGCGTGGCGGCGGCCAGGTCAGCGTCGAGGACCACAAAGTCATCGTGCTCGTTGGCGAGCTCGACGAGGGCCTCGCCGTAGCTTACGCGCGTGGCGATTTTTTTGACGTCTGCCATCCTAGAGCTCCTCTCCGGCGGCCGTGAGCTCTGCCATGGCCTGCTCAAACTGTTCATCGTTGGGGGCCTTGCCGTGCCAACCAACCTGGTTCTCCATAAAGGAAACGCCCTTGCCCTTCATGGTCTCGGCGATGATGGCGGTCGGCTGACCCTTGGTGGCGCGGGCCTCGGCAAAGGCGGCGCGGATCTGATCGAAATCGTTGCCGTCGGCAAGCTCCACCACGTGGAACTTAAAGACGCGGAACTTGTCGGCGAGCGGCATGGGGTCGTTGACCTCCTCGACGGGGCCGTCGATCTGCAGGCCGTTGTGGTCGACGATCACGCAGAGGTTATCGAGCTGCTGGTTGCCGGCAAACATGGCTGCCTCCCAGACCTGGCCCTCCTCGCTCTCGCCATCACCCAGCAGGGCGTACGTGCGGTAAGTATCGCCCCAGTGCTTGGCGGCAACCGCCATGCCCACGGCGGCGGAGATGCCCTGGCCGAGCGAGCCGGTGGACATATCGACGCCCGGGGTGTCGTTCATGTTGGGATGACCTTGCAGGTGGCTGCCGATATGGCGCAGCGTCTCGAGATCCTCCTTGGGGAAGAACCCACGCTCGGCGAGCACGGCGTACAGGCCCGGAGCGCAATGGCCCTTGGAGAGCACAAAACGGTCGCGATCGGCCTTGCGGGGATCGGCCGGGTCGACGTTCATTTCCTCAAAGTACAGATAGGTCATGATGTCGGCAGCGCCGAGCGAACCGCCCGGATGGCCGGACTTGGCAGCGTGCACGCCGGTGACGATGCCCTTCCTTACCTCGTTGGCAACCTTTTTGAGCTCTTCGTCGCTCATTGTGCCTTCCTTTCATCCTCATTAGACAAAATGCGCACGGCACGGAAAGGTAATCCCAACACAGCCGCAATGCACGTACGTCATTCATTATGCTGGAAACTGATGGCTTTACCAGAGTTTTTATCATTATTTGAACAATTTAGCAGGCAGAACCGCTGATGAAACGGTTTATCAATGTGAACGTCTTTTGGATGGAACGCGATCGACCCTACGCGCTAATGTCCTTGAATCCCTCGCCGAAGGCTTCCGTAACGTCGGCAACCGTCACGATGGCATGAGGATCGCGCTCGCGCACGATCGTCTTGAGGGTATTGAGCTCTCGACGGCTCACGATGACCATAATCACTGGCTTCTCGGCACCCGAATACATGCCAGTCGCCTTAAACTTGGTACAACCACGACCCAGGCCATACATGATATCGGCAGCGATATCAGGGAACTTGTCCGAGATGATGAGTACCATACGGCGTTTGTTGCCACCATCGACCACGGCATCGATCACGTAGCCGCTAATGACCATCGAAAGGCCTGCATATAGTGCGTTTTCGATTGAAAAGACCGGAGCCGACAGCGCGCATACGGCAACATCGATCGCCATGACGGTCGAGCCCACCGGCAGTGAGGTGTTACGCGAGATGATTTGGCCAATCGTGTCCGAGCCGCCGGTGTTGGCGCCGGCGCGCAACACCATGCCGTAACCGATGCCCGTAATAATGCCGCCCCACATAGCGGGAAGCATCAGGTCCGCATCCGCCAGAGGTGCTACAAACGGGGCGAACAGATCGGTAAAGAAGCCCAGCAGCACAAAGCCCGTCGCGGTCTGCACCACGTAGAACATGCCGCCCTCGCGCATAACGACCAACAACAGCAAGGCGTTCATCACGATCGTCTGAATACCAACGGGAAGCGATAGGCCGCGCGCCGCGCCGACCGCCTGGATAATGGTGGCAAGGCCCGTAACGCCACCGGCGGCAAGACCGTTGGGAATCAAAAACAAGTCGGTCGCGATGGCGGCCAAGGCACACCCCAACATGATCTGGGGCAGGTCGTGAAAGAAGTTCATCGAAAGAATGCGCTTGATGTCCAGACGATATGCCATGCTGCCTCCCTCAAAAAAGCGCACCCAAACGGATGCGCTTTGAACTTCTTCTTGTATTCGATTCTACCGATTCGCCGGACAAAAACCACCCCTGCGCAGGGTTTATTCTGGATACAAACCCGTCCAACCGTTGGGTTTGGCATCGGCTTGAAGCCACCCGATGTTTTAGACCTCCGAGCCTTCTGCATCGGCGTTGCCGGTAGCCCAGCGATGGTAGCCAATAACAAACGGGTCCAGGTCGCCATCGTCAAGAACGGCCTCGACATTGCTGGTCTCCACACCCGAGCGCAGATCCTTGACCATCTGGTACGGGTAGAGCACGTAGCTGCGAATCTGGTTGCCAAAACCAATCGTGGTCTTGGGTCCGCGGATCTCATCGAGCGCCTCGGCGCGCTTCTCGAGCTCAATCTCGTACAGACGAGCCTTGAGGATCTGCATGCACGCGGCCTTGTTCTGGATCTGGCTGCGCTCATTTTGACACGTGACCACGATACCGCTGGGGAAATGCGTCACGCGCACGGCGGAGTCGGTGGTGTTGACGCCCTGACCGCCCGGGCCGCTTGCGTGGTACACGTCGACGCGAATGTCATCGGGATTAATCTCGATATCGATATCGTCGGGTAGCACCGGAATGACCTCGACGCCGGCAAACGTAGTCTGGCGGCGCTTCTTGTCGTCGGTGGGGCTAATGCGCACCAGGCGGTGAACACCGGCCTCGGCACGAAGCATGCCAAAGGCATCCTTGCCTTCGACGGTAAAGGTCGCGCGATCGATGCCGATGACCTCGGCCGCGGGGCAATCGTTGATGGTAACCTTCCAGCCGCGGCGCTGGCAGTACTTCATGTACATCTTAAAGAGCATGAAGGTCCAATCCTGGGCCTCCAAGCCACCCTGCCCGGGCTTGATGGTCACAATCGCGTCGCCGTGATCGAACTCGCCGGTAAACCAGCTCGCAAGCTCAAGCTCGTCGATGGCGCGGGAAAGGCGCTCCGCCGTGGCGGCAGCCTCCTCACGCAGCGCAGCGGCATCGGGGTCATCGCCCATTTCCTCGGCAAGCTCCAACGCGGCGCGCGCATCGGAGAGCTCACCGCGCGCGGTATCCACGGCGGCGATGTCCTCCTTGGCGCGTGCGATCTCCTCCATCGTGGCGCGAGCGGCATCGGCGTCGTCCCAAAAGCCCGGGGCGACGCTTTTGGCCTCGAGCTCCGCCACGCGGGTGCGCTTCTCGTCCAAATGGAGATACGACTCGACCTCGCCGAGTCGGTCCGCAAACGCGTCCAACTCGGCGGGAGTTACCTCTAGAGTCTCGGCCATTAACGATTCCTGCCGTGGCAGTACTTAAACTTCTTACCGCTACCGCAAGGGCACAGGTCGTTGCGGCCCACGTTGACATAGGGGTCATCGCTCTCGGACTTGCGGTAGGTCGTCACCTTGCCACCGTTGTTAACGGCAGCCGGACCACCCTGGACGGCGGTGCGGGCCTGCACCTGAGCCTGCTTGCGCAGTACCGAATCGCTGTTGTCGCCATCGACCTCGGCGGGACCAGAGAAGCGCGCACCCTTAAGGGCGGGGTCCTCCTTGTGCTCCACAGCCTGCGGGGCAGCTTTGAGCTCAATGCGCAGAACAGTGCGCAGGTAATCCTCGTACATGGTATCGACGAGTATCTGGAACGCACCGTAGGCCTCGGTCTTGTACTCAACCAGCGGGTCGCGCTGGCCAAAGCCGCGCAGGCCGATACCGGTCTTGAGGTAGTCCATTTCCTGCAGGTAGTTCATCCAACGCGTATCGATGACGCGCAGCATGACCTGGGTATTGAGCTCGCGCATCAGGTCCTCGCCCAGACGCTCGGCCTTCATGTTGTAGCACTTCTCAACATAAGCCAAGACATCGGCGGCCAGGGCCTCAAAGTCCTCGTCGGGGAACTGAGGGGTATCGATATGCCCGGTCAGCTCGACGACCCATTTGCGCAGACCCTCAAGATCGCGCTCGCCCTCGTGGCTGTCCTTGGTGCAGAACTCCTGAACACAGCGGTACACGGTATCGTGCATGACCTCGGTGATGTGGTCGGTCAGGTCCTTGCCGTCCAGAATCTTGTTGCGCTCGGCGTAGATGACCTGGCGCTGCTTGTTCATGACGTCGTCGTACTCAAGAACGCTCTTACGCATGGAGAAGTTGATGCTCTCGACCTTGTGCTGGGCATTCTCGACGGCCTTGGAAATGATCTTGTGCTGGATGGGCATGTCGTCGCCCATGTCGGCCGTGACCATCATCTTGGAGACGCGGTCCATCCTGTCGCCGCCGAACAGGCGCATGAGGTCATCCTCGAGCGACAGGTAGAACTGGGTCTCGCCCGGATCGCCCTGACGACCGGAACGGCCACGCAGCTGGTTGTCGATACGACGGGACTCATGGCGCTCGGTGCCGATAACGGTCAGGCCGCCGGCGGCAAGCACGCGCTCGCGCTCGGCCTTGCAGGTCTCCTTGGCCTCGGCGTTAAACTGCTCGAGCTGCTCGGGCGTCACGTCCTCCATGGTCAGGCCCTCGTACTCCAGGCGTTCGCGCACCAGCTCGTCGGGGTTGCCGCCCAGCAGGATGTCGGTGCCACGACCGGCCATGTTGGTAGCGATGGTCACGGCGCCATAGCGACCAGCCTGGGCCACGATATGGGCCTCGCGCTCGTGGTGCTTGGCGTTGAGGACCTCGTGCGCGATACCGCGCTTAGTGAGGGCGGCGGACAGTTTCTCGGAGCTCTCGATGGAGACGGTGCCCACCAGGACCGGCTGGCCCTTGGCGTGACGACGCTCAACGTCGTCGGCAACGGCGTTGTATTTGGCCTGGATGGTGCGGTAGACCAGGTCCTCGTGGTCAACACGCTGCACGGGCTTGTTGGGGGGAATGACCTCGACGGGCAGCTTGTAGATCTCGCGGAACTCGGCGTCCTCGGTGAGCGCCGTACCGGTCATGCCGGAGAGCTTGTCATACAGGCGGAAGTAGTTCTGCAGGGTGATGGTGGCAAGGGTCTGGTTCTCCTCGCGCACGAGCACGCCCTCTTTGGCCTCGATGGCCTGGTGCAGGCCCTCGGAATAGCGGCGACCCTCCATGATACGACCGGTGAACTCGTCGACGATCTTGACCTCGCCGTTGGTGACCACGTACTGCTTGTCGCGGTGGAACATGTACTGGGCCTTCAGCGCCTGCTGCAGGTGGTTGACCAGCTGGCCCGAAAGGTCGGCATAGATGTCATCGATACCCAGGCGGCGCTCGATCTTCTTAAGGCCGCGCTCGGTGGCGGCGATGGTGTGCTTGGCCTCGTCCATGACGAAGTCGCCCGTGGGCTCCACGTCCTCGGTAGCGGTGAGCATGTCGTGCGAGACGTCCTCGCCGCGCTCAAGGCCGCGCACGGCGCGCGCGAAGTCCTTGTAGGTGCTGGCGGACTTGGTGCCGGCGCCCGAGATGATGAGCGGCGTTCTGGCCTCATCGATCAGGATGGAGTCGACCTCGTCGACGATGGCGTAGTTGTGGCCGCGCTGAACACGCTGCTCGGGGCGGGTGACCATGTTATCGCGCAGGTAATCGAAGCCAAACTCGGAGTTGGTGCCGTACGTGACGTCGGCCTGGTAGGCCGGGCGCTTAAGCTCGAGCGGCATGTTGTTCTGCAGCAGGCCGACGGTCATGCCCAGGTACTTGTAGATACGGCCCATCCACTCGGAGTCGCGCTTGGCCAAGTAGTCGTTGACGGTGACGACGTGCACGCCCTTACCGGCGATAGCGTTGAGATAGCCGGCCAGCGTGGAGACGAGGGTCTTGCCTTCGCCGGTCTTCATCTCGGCGATGTGGCCCTCGTGCAGCGCCATGGCGCCGATGAGCTGTACATCAAAGTGACGCATGCCCATGGTGCGCTTGGAAGCTTCGCGCACGGTGGCAAAGGCCTCGGGGAGCATGTCATCGAGCGACTCGCCGTTGGCGTAGCGCTCACGGAACTTATCGGTCTGGGCGCGGAGCTCCTCCTCGGTCATCTTCTCAAACTGGGGCTCAAGACCGTTGATCTTGTCGACGATCTTGTAGTAGCGCTTCAGGTCCTTATCAGATCCAAAGGACAGCAACTTTGACATGAATCCCATGTGGTTTTCCTTTTTGGCCATCGCCCGCGGCATGAAACCTTGGACGAGTTAAACACAGATATTTGTACTTTAGCCAAACAAGACGCCGCCTATGCGGTCGACCTCAACCGCCACGTAATAACTATGACCAACCTGCCAAAAAGGGACTGGTTTATTTTGGCAGCTTTTATCTGGGAAAACGTTGTCTCTCTGCCATTTGGTGCAAGCTGACCCGCCCCTTACGCACCAACCTGGTGCAATGGGAACGGGTTAGCTTGCACCAATAAAAAGAAAAGGGCCGCGCACCCAAATGGATGCGCGGCCCTTATGCCATGAATGCGAGTGTTTCCGCGGCGAGCTATTTACTCGGCAGCCTCGGTGGTCTCGGCCTCGGCAGCGGCCTCCTCGACGGGAGCCTCTGCGGGAGCCTCGGCGGCCTGCTTGGCAGCCTCCTCGGCAAACTTAGCGGCACGCTTGGCCTTCTCGGCAGCCTTAGCCTCAGCGGCGGCCTTGCGAGCGGCCTCGGCCTCAGCAGCCTTGGCGGCCTTGGCAGCCTTGGCCTCCTCGGCCTTCTTGAGCTGAGCGGCAGCGGCGCCACCGAACTTGTCGGCGAAGCGCTGGACGCGTCCACCGGTGTCGACGAACTTCTGCTGGCCGGTGTAGAACGGGTGGCACTCGTTGCAAAGCTCGACCTTCATCTCGGACACAGTAGCGTGCGTCTTGAAGGTGTTGCCGCAGGAGCACGTCACCGTGCACTCGACATACTGGGGATGGATACCCTGCTTCATGGTAGGACTCCTTATTGGTCAGGCGCTGGTTACCGATCAGCGCATAAGGCGTCTTGGTTTCCGACCAAGACAACAAACTCGGCTATGGTACCACGGCGTCGAGCGTCCCACAAAAGGTTCACGGTCTTTGCACCGGAGCGCACAGGCGCGTCTGCCCGATCGCGGCGCCAACAGGAACCGCCTGACCTGTCCAGGGTGCCAAAAATACATCCCGCGAGACAAGCGCCCCATGTTGCAGACGTGTAACGCCGCAGCAAAGGTGCCTTTTTTTGCGCGGGACAGGTACAATGATGAACACTGTACCGTAGCGGAGCGCCCCCGCGCGCCGCAATCACGCGAAAGGGTTTCCCATGGCCGAGATCTCGTCCTCCCGCATCGTCATCACCGTCCTTGGCAAGAACCGCCCCGGCATTGTCGCCGGCGTCACCCGTGTTCTGGGCGAGGCCAACGTCGACATCCGCGACATCACGCAGTCCATTATCGAGGACATCTTCACCATGACTATGCTGGCCGACACCGCCGAGTCCAAGCTCGACTTCGCCGAGCTGCAGAAGGCCCTGGCCGAGGCAGGCGAGCTTTCGGGCGTCAACGTGTCCATTCAGCGCGAGGACGTTTTTAACTTTATGTACCGCCTGTAGCGAACAAGCCGCTGGGGATAGCCTGACGCGCGCATGCCCATGCAAGTCACCCCGATGCGGCCCGGAGAGGAGCACGCATGGCCTACGACGCCAAGAAAATCTATTACCGCTTCGATGACCACTTGAGCCGCCTGGTTCTGGATTACGAAGCAAGCCGCCAGATTTCGTCTGAGAGCGAAAACCTCTACCACGGCCTGCCGACCGACCCTTATGACGAGGGCCTGTTTGTCGAGCACAATGTCAAGCGCGGCCTGCGCAATGCTGACGGCTCGGGCGTGGTCGCGGGTCTTACCCGCATCTCGGACGTGCACGGCTACAACAAGGTCGACGGTAAGGTCGTGCCCGATCAGGGCAAACTCACGCTTCGTGGCTACAGCATCGAGGATCTGGTCAACAACGCCCAGGCCGAGAACCGCTACGGCTACGAAGAGGTCGCCTACCTGCTCATCACGGGCTCTCTACCCACCAAGGAAGAGCTTGACGGTTTTTGCGGACGCCTGGGTGCTTTTAGGCACCTGAGCGACGAATACGTCCGTGAGTTCCCCATGACCACGGTGTCGTCGAGCATCATGAATGTGCTTCAGCGCGCCGTGCTGCTGCTCTACGCCTTCGATGCCGAGCCCGACGCCATTACACCCGAGCACGAAATCGACGTCGCCATCTCCATGCTCGCCCGTCTCCCCCGTATCGCCGCCTTTGCGCACATGGCATCGGTCGCCAAGCGCCACGGCTCGGAGATGCACGTGCCGCACCCCACGCCCGGCCTCTCCACCGCCGAGACCATCCTACAGGTCCTACGCGGCGGCATGGCGTTCACCCGCGATGAGGCGATGCTGCTCGACGTTATGCTCATGTTGCATGCCGAGCACGGCGGCGGCAACAACTCCACGTTTGCCTGCCGCGTCCTGTCCTCCTCGGCCACCGACCCGTATTCCGCCTACGCCGCGGCTATCGGCTCGCTCAAGGGCCCGCGCCACGGCGGCGCCAACGCCAAGGTCGTGTCCATGCACGAGGACATTCGTGCGCATGTCTCCAATTGGGAGGACGAGGACGAGGTCGCAGCCTACCTGGGCAAGATTCTCGACAAGCAGGCCTTCGACGGCACGGGTCTCATCTACGGCATGGGCCACGCCGTCTACACGCTCAGCGACCCGCGCGCCGAGGTGTGCCGCCGTTACGCGCGCACGCTTGCCGCCAAGAAGGACTTGGGCGAGGAGTTCGCGCTCATCGAGCGCATCGAGCGCCTGGCACCGCAGGTGATGCGCGACCACGGCATGACCAAGCCCATCTGCGCCAACATCGACCTGTACACGGGCTTTATTTACAAAATGCTCGGCGTGCCCGAGACGCTTTTTACGCCGCTGTTCGCCGTCGCCCGCATGGCCGGCTGGTCGGCACACCGCATGGAAGAGCTCTTCTGCGCGCATCGCATCATCCGCCCGGCATACCGTCCGGTGATCGAGCCGCTAGAATACAAGCCGCTCGCCGACCGCTAGAACGCGGACCGTTATAGAACTCGAGCGTGGCCAGGGCATCACCGCCCTCGGCCACGCTTTTTATGCCAGCAGAAAGGGCTGCATCAAATGATTGTGTTTTCCGATATGGATGGAACGCTGTTGACGAGCGATAAGCAGATGAGCGATGCCGCCTGGACGATGCTCGACGAGCTCGCTCGACGCGGGATTGAATTTGTGCCTTGCACGGGACGTCCGCTGTCGGGCATCTTTGAGCCCATCCTCGCCCATCCCGCCGTGCACTATGCCGTCTGTGCCAACGGTGCCAGCGTCTGGCAGCTCGACGACGACGTGCCCACCGACGCCTCACACGCCACGCGCATATTGAGCCGTCCGCTCGATTGCGGCATCGCCCATCGCATCCATCGCATCGCCGCCGGCCACGATGTGACCTTCGATATCTTCGCGGATGGGCAGTGCTTCCTCCCCCGCTCGCTCTACACGCGCCTGGACGAATTCTGCGGCGGCGACCCCCATATCGCAGCCTCGCTCAAGCGCACACGAACACCGATCGACATGGATATCGACAGCAAGATCGACGAGGTCGAGACGCTCGAACGCATCGCCATGTACTGGCACGACCCGGCCGATCGCGACGCCATCGCGTCGGAGCTCGACACGCTCGGAGGCATTGAGGTCACGCGTTCGTACGCCATGAATATCGAGGTCATGGGCGAGGGCGCCACCAAGGGAACGGCCCTCACGTGGCTATGCGAGCACCTGGGCGAGCGTCTCGCCGACGCTTGGGCGTTCGGCGACAACATCAACGACATCCCCATGCTGCAGACAGCGGGCCACGGCATGGCCATGATCAACGGCGAACCCGAAGACCACGAGGCCGCCGACGCCATCACCGAATACGACAACGACCACGACGGCGTCGCCCGCACCATCATGGCCGCCCTCGCCTAGCAGCATCAACCCGGCAGGGTAGCTAAGTAGTCGTTGGGGACACTCCTCGCGGGGCGCCGCAAAGACTGTCCCCGGCTGCCGACAGAAAAGGAACGTCTCCATCTGCCGAATTAGGCGAGACTCTCCAGCACGCGACGGAGCTCCTGCTGAACGGCGTGGTCGCGGTTGCAGCCTACGACGCGATCGGCAACCGCTTTGAGCGCGGGGCGCGCGTTTTCCATCGCGCAGCCCGTGCCGACAAAGCGAATGATCTCGTAGTCGTTCATCGAGTCGCCAAACGCCATGACCTCGTCGCGTCCAATGCCGTAGTGTTCCGCGAGCTGCGCGATGCCCGAGGCCTTCGACACACCGGGCTGCATAGCATCGATCCACGCGTTGCCCGAAGGCGCAAAAGTAAAGAGCTGACCAAGTTCGCGCTGTAGCACGTAGGCGCTGTCCATAACGACACCGTCATCGCAAAAGATACTCGCCTTGATGATATTTACGCTGGGATCGGGCAGCTCCCAAATACGCTCGGCATTGGGAAGGTCCTTATCGACCTCACGCACGAACTTGCACTCGTCATCGAGCAGGAAGGACTTGGTTCGGTCAAAGAGCGCAAGATGCAGATTGGGAAACGTCGCGACTGCTTGGGCGAGCTTTCGAATCGCCAGGTGCGAATACACCTCACGGTCTACCATTTTGCCGTCGGCGTAGACCTGGGCACCGTTAGCGGCGACAAAGTCCATCTTGTCGCGAACGGGCGCAAAGAACTCGCACAGGCGATCGTAGCGGCGACCTGACGATGCGGCAAAATGCACGCCATGCTCGTGTAGCGCCAGAATCAGTTCGTAGGTCTCGGGAGGCACCTGGCTGTTTTCGTCAAGCAACGTGCCGTCCATATCGGATGCAATCAGTTTAAACATGGAAAAGCTCCCTTCGGGCTTGTTGGAATCGAACGTGTATCCAATTCCAACGTACCCAAAGGGAGCTCAGGTAAGACTCCGCGGGCGCAAACGTTACAAGGACCTAGCAAATAGCTCACGCGCGTCAGAGGTCCCACGGTCGCAGCGCCAGGCAACACGTCAAAGAGTGTCGCAGGCGACTAGACGTTTAAGAACGTCCCCGATGACTAGTCGGCGTAGGTGAAGGTTGTGACGTCGAACATGCCCTCGGGGCGGATGCGGAGCGTCGGGATAACCGGCAGGGGCAGGAAGATGATGCCCATGATGGGGTCGAGCGGCGGCTCGATGCCCATGGCGCGCGCCTTGACCATAAAGTCGTCGTGCTGCGCGGCGACATCCTCGGCCGTGCCTTCGCTCATCAGGCCGCCGAGCGCCAGCGGGATGCGCGCCACGACCTCGCCGTTGCGCACCAGTACGTGACCGCCCTGGCCCACGGCCTCGACGGCAGCCATCATATCGGCGGCATTGTCGCCCACCACGCATACGTTGTGCGAGTCGTGACCGATCGTCGAGGCGATGGCACCGCCTGTGATGGTGAAGCCACGCACCCAGCCGCGACCGATATGCTTGCCGACCAGGCCCAGGCCAGCGGGGCCATCGCCGTCGGCGCCCTCGGCCTGCAACGACACGCCGCGGCCATGGCGCTCGATCAGCATAATGCGACGCAGGCCCTCGGCGCTCTCGGGGCGAGCCATACCCGTGATGGCCTTACCCGGCACCACGTCAATCACGGCCTCGCCCGGCTTAAAGGCATAGTCGAATACGTCGAGCGAAAGCTTCGGCAGCTTAACGGAGGCGCGCAGCTCATCGGCAAGGGCCGCAACCTCGGCCATCTCGGGTGCAATCTCGCCCACAAAGGTACCGTCCTGCGCCACCAGGGCACCGGCGGCATATACGCGATGCGGAGCCGTGGCAAACGTCAGGTCATTGAGCACCAGCAGGTCGGCACGCTTGCCCGGGGCGATGGCGCCACGCAGCTCGTGCGGGTCGCGGCAACCGTGGTCCAGGCCAAACGCCTCGGCCGTGGACAGGGACGCCATAGAGATAGCGACCACGGGGTCGATACCGGCCTCAATCGCCACGCGGCAGGCGTTATCGATCATGCCGGTCGCAAGCGCGTCGGAGGGAGCACGGTCGTCAGTCGCAAAGCAGCAACGGCGGGCACGGGCAGGATTCTCCAGCAGCATCGGCGACAGGTTGGCCAGGTCATGGCTGCACGTACCTTCGCGCAGCATCACGTACATGCCGCGAGACAGCTTGTCGAGTGCCTCCTCGGGAATCGTCGACTCATGGTCAGCGATAATACCTGCTGCGGCATAGGCGTTGAGGTCCTTGCCGGCAACGAGCGGCGCGTGACCGTCAACCTGCTTGGACGGCGTCTGGTTGGCAGCGTCGATTCGAGCGCAGGTCTCGGGATCGGCCATAAAGACGCCCGGCAGGTTCATCATCTCGCCCAGGCCAAAGACATCGCCCGGATGCTCGGCAAAAAACGCCTGCATGTCAGCGGCGGTAATCACAGCGCCTGCTTGCTCATCGGGCAGCGCGGGCACGCACGAGGGCATCATGTACTTGATGGAAATGGGCGCGCGACGGCCGTCCTCGATCATAAAGCGCAGGCCGTCCAGGCCGGAAACGTTGGCGATCTCGTGGCTGTCGGCAATGGCAGTGGTGGTACCGCGCGTCGCCGCCATGCGCGCATACTCGGCAGGGCGGATGTTCGAAGACTCGATATGCAAGTGTCCGTCAATAAAACCGGGGGCAAGATAGCGGCCCTGGCAATCGATGACCTCGGCAGCCTCATACGTACCGGCGGCATCGTCGCGACCATCGTAGAGCACACCGACGATCACGCCATCCTTGACGGCAACGCTACCGGGCGCCACGCGCTGGCCGTACACATCGACAATCTGTGCGTTGGCAAACAGCGTGTCAACGGGCACACGACCCTCGGCGGCCTCGATCACAGATCTCATGACCTCAACGGACATACATACTCCTTTAACCGTAGAAAAAAGCTGCGGAGCGGACAGGCCTTCACCGCAGCAAACCAATAGCCATTGTATGCCCAAACGATGGGTCAGCAATACGCCTCCCCGCTTAACGGCACACGCCGCTTGGCGCAATGGGGACAGGCTGCTTTGGGTAGTCGTTGGACGTTCTTAAACGACTAGTCATTCAAGAACGTCCCCAACGACTACCCAACAACTACTAACTGCCGTCCCGACAACAAAAACGCCGCTGTTTTGGCAACGACAGCGAAAACCCGCCAGAGCGAGCAAGGTGCCTTGAAACGAGGCGGCATTGACCTTCTGGTCATGCCGCCGAAGTTGAAAGGCAGATTGCCGCTCTGGCGGGTTTGCAGCGTCGAGTCGTTACGCGGTTTGGTAAAACCGCGTAACTAAATCAACTTAAAGCCCTTGCGCTTGCCCACGGAGAGGGTGTCGCCCAGCTTGAGGGCGCTGGGGTCGATGTTGTAGCTCTTGGGAGCCACGGCCTTGCCGTTGATCTTGACGCCGCCGCCGTCGATGTCGCGACGGGCCTGGCCGGCGCTGGCCGAAAGGCCCAGGTCCTTGAGCAGGCCGGCGAGGTAGATCTGGCCCTCGTCGTTAACAGTCAGCTCAATGTGCTTCTCGGGGAAGTCGGCGAGCTGGCCCTCCTTGAACACGCGGTCGAACTCGGCCTGAGCCTCGTCGCCTGCACCGGCGCCGTGGTAGGTGTCGCACAGGTCGCGGCCCAGAGCGCGCTTGAGCTCATAGGGATCGGCGGAGCCGTCGGCCAGGGCAGCGTCGATCTTGTCGACCTCGGCCGGGGTGAGCGAGCTCGCCAGGCGGTAGTACTTGCCGATCATCTCGTCGGGGATGGACATGGTCTTGCCGAACATATCCTTGGGCGCGTCGGTCAGGCCGATGTAGTTACCGTAGGACTTGGACATCTTACGGACGCCATCGGTGCCCTCGAGCAGCGGCATGGTGAGCGCGATCTGTGGCTCCATGCCCATCTTCTCCATGAGCTCACGGCCGGCAAGCAGGTTGAAGAGCTGGTCGGTGCCGCCCATCTCCACGTCGGCCTTGATCTGCACGGAGTCGAAAGCCTGCATCACGGGGTACAGGAACTCGTGCAGGGCGATCGGCGTCTGGGACTGGTAGCGCTTGGTAAAGTCGTCGCGCTCGAGGATACGGGCGACGGTGAACTTGGAGCACACCTGCAGCAGACCAGCCAGATCCATCGACAAGATCCAGTCACCGTTGTGCACGATGGTGGTCTTCTCGGGATCCAGGATCTTCATGGCCTGGCTCACGTAGGTCTCGGCATTGGCCTCGATTTGCTCCTGCGAAAGCTGCGGACGGGTGGAATTCTTGCCCGAAGGGTCGCCAATCAACGCGGTACCGTTGCCGATGATGAGGGTGACGTTGTGGCCCAGGTCCTGGAACTGACGCATCTTGCGCAGCGGCACGGCGTGGCCCAGGTGCAGGTCGGGGCTGGTGGGATCGACGCCGAGCTTGATGTTGAGGGGCTCGCCCTTCTCAAGCTTCTTGCGAAGGTCGGCCTCGGGGACGATCTGCGCGGCGCCCGAGGTGATGATACGCATTTGCTCGTCAACAGACAGCATTGGGTATCCTCCTTTTGCTATAGCACCCTCGCCGAAAACGGCGGTGCTGGAAGTCCATAAACTCTCTTATGATAACAAACTGACGCGACGCAGCATCTACGACAGGAAAATCCTCGTCCTGCCGCATGCGTCGATGGCAACTGGCAGACGCGTACCGTCACGCTCGACCAGATAGCGCACCTGCCGACGACGCAAGCAGTCGCGGCAACGGACCTGCCCCGTCGCATCGGTGGCGCAGACGCCCTCGGCGGTCAGCAGGCAGTGCTCGCACACCATAAGCTCGGGACAGTCGGCGTCGAACGGACCCAAGACGCCGGGTTCAGCAGCCAGCTCGGCAATACGCTCCCTGTCATTGCTGAGCAACTCGGCAGGCAAGTATACCCACCTCGCGCCAAGCCCGCGCAGCCAGGCAAGCGTGGCCCGATTGGCGCAGAACACCGGCGCCGCCACGTCAAACGTCGTGCCCAGCTCGCGGGCCATCGCCACCTGCCCCAGGTTGCGGCAAACAATACGCCCGGCACGTTGCATAAGCGCTCGAGTCCGCTCGGCGTCGCCTGCGCGGCACACTTCGTCGAGCACCACCGTCGCATCGGACAGATCCCGCTCATCGCGCGGATCCAAATCCATCAGCTCCCAGGCAAAGACCATACGAGCAAAAGCCTCATGCTTTGCCGGCTCCGCCGGTCCCGCCAACTCCGTCGGTACATCGCCATCTGCCAGAACGCCCTCAAACGGCAGTACCTCAACGGACTGCTCAGCAGGCGCGACCGCATCTGCCTCGACCCGCATGCGCTCCAACACCGTTGCCGTCTGCCCCAGCACGCCGGCACTGCGAATCAGATAGGCCTCGCAGCCCGCGTCCACCTTGCGTTTGCAATGCACGACGATGCGCTCTCCCGCAGCGGCATCCACGGGGCAAGGCACCTGTGGCCAGCGCTTGGGCACATCGGGACGCGCGTCGGCACCCGGGTAAAATCGGATTTCGAGCGTATCGCCCGCCGCCACGGCGGCATCAAGCTCAACCGTCACCTCTTCGTGACCCACCGCCACCAAATGGCCCACGCGCACGCCCTGGTTGATCGCGCGCTCAAAGCTCATGAGCTCGGCGCCCGAACGACCCCGCAGATACGCATCGGTAAAGCCGCGGTTGAACGACCTTCCCAGCTCGCGCTCAAGCGCCGGCACCGCATCGGCATCCCATGTGCCGTCGCGCAGCATATCGAGCGCCCGACGCCACACCCTCACCACGTTAAAGACGTAGTCGGGATTCTTCATGCGGCCCTCGATCTTGAGCGATGCCACGCCGGCGGCAACAAGCTCGGGCAGATGCGCGATGCCCAGATAGTCACGCGGACAAAGCAGGCGATCCCCTTCGACAGCGACAACACTCTGCCCCGCCTCGTCCACCAAGTCATAGGATAGACGGCACGGTTGCGTGCAATCACCGCGCATCGCAGAGCGGCCACGTCGAAGGGCAGAGAACCCGCACGCACCCGAGTATCCAATGCAAATAGCGCCGTGACAGAACACCTCGATGGGCACGCCAGTAGCGCAAAGCGTCTCAATTTCCGCCACGCTCAGCTCGCGCGCAGTCGTCACGCGCTCAACGCCCAACTCCTTGGCAGCCAACTGCACGGCACCCTCGCTATGAGCGCCCGCCTGAGTGGACAGGTGAATCTCGACCCCCGGAATCGCCGCACGAAGCGCACAGGCCAGCCCGGCATCGGCCACAATCAACGCATCGGCACCCAACGCATGCGCATACGCCCCCAACGCCACGGCGTCGGCAAGCTCATCATCGAACACGAACACGTTGAGCGTCACGTACACACGCACGCCACGGGCATGGGCCACGGCACAACCGCGCGCGAACTCATCATCGTTAAAGCCATGCGCGCTCACTCGAGCGTTGAATCCGTCCAGCCCCGCATAGATGGCATCGGCACCCGCCGCAATCGCCGCGAGCATCTGGTCGAGCCCGCCAGCAGGCGCCAGCAGTTCGGGCAGCGCCACTCCAGCCGCCGCCAACTCGCTTTCGCATTGTCCGCTCGGTTCCATCGGCCGAATCGCCATCGGTAAACTCCTCACCAAGGTATGCATTCACTCTGAAAAATGCCGTCATCCAGCATACACGAGGCCCCGCGTGCCTCGTTTGGTTTATCGTGTAATAACTTATGTCCATCCTGCCAGGCATAACACCTGCCGCCTGGCACGACATACCTGGAGGTCAATATATGGGTCCTCGCCAACGACAGGGGCGCAGTCGCTCTAAGACGCATGCCCTTCCCATGATCTTGCTCTCGTTTTTGGGCTTTCTGCTTATCGCGGGCGTAGCGTTTGGCATCGGCATGATCGGCAACGTCAACCGCTGGCTGTCCGATCTGCCCGACTACACCGATGCCAACGCGTATCTGGTGAGCGAGCCCACCGACATCGTCGACTGCAACGGCAACACCATTGCGAGTTTCTACACGCAAAACCGCAAGTCCATCACCAAGGACCAAGTGTCCCCGTACGTGCTGCAGGGCACCGTTGACGTTGAGGACGAGCGCTTCTACGAGCACGGCGGCATCGACCTCTGGGGCATTGCACGCGCATCGGTGGCAACCCTCACCGGCGGCCACGAGGGCGCATCGACCATCACCCAGCAGCTGGTTCGCAACACCATCTTGCAGGAGGAACAATTCGACTCGACCATCGAGCGTAAGGTGCGCGAGGCCTATATCGCCATCAAGATGGAGGATATGTACTCCAAAGACGAGATCCTCATGATGTACCTCAACACCATCTACTACGGCCATGGAGCATATGGAATCGAGGCCGCCGCCGAGACCTATCTGTCCAAAACCGCCGCCGACCTCACCCTGAGCGAGGCCGCGCTGCTCATCGGCCTTCCCAACTCGCCCTCGCAGTACGACCCCACGGTTAATCCCGACTTGGCGCTGTCCCGCCGCAATAAGGTTCTGGACAACATGCTGCGTCTGGGCCACATCACGCAGGAAGAGCACGATGCCGCACAGGCTGAGCCCATCACGCTTAACGTGACCGAGATTTCGGGCAGTGGCGTCGATGTGTACTCTCAGCCCTACTTTGTCTCCTACGTTAAACAGCTGCTTGAGCAGGAGTTCTCCACCGACGTGCTCTTTAAGGGCGGTCTGACCGTCAAGACCACCATCGACCCCACCATGCAGCAGGTGGCCGAGGAGGCTGTGCGCTCGCAGCTCGACACGCTTTCGCTCGACGGCCTGGACATGGGCATGGTCGTCGTTGACCCCAAGACCGGCTATATCAAGTGCATGGTAGGCGGCTACGACTACAACGCCGACGAGAATCACGTGAACCACGCTACGGCAAAGCGCCCCGTGGGCTCCACGTTTAAGGCCTTTACGCTGGCAACTGCCATCCAAAACGGTATGAACCCCAACGTCACCCTCAACTGCAACTCGCCGCTCAAGGCCAAGGGCACCACGACCGAGGTGCAAAACTACGGCAACCAGAGCTATGGCAACATCACGCTTAAGCAGGCAACGGCATACTCATCCAACACCGGCTACATTCAGGTGGCCGAAGCCATCGGCAATGACAAGATCATGTCGCTCGTCAAAAAGCTTGGCATCGATCCCGCCAAGGACAATATCGAGGACGTTCCCGTCATGACGCTCGGCACCGGGTCCATCTCACCGCTCGAGATGGCATCTGCCTACGCAACGTTTGCCAACGGTGGCTACTACCGTCAGCCCATCGCCATTACCGAGATCGACTCGCGTACCGGCTCGGTTCTGTACCAGCACACCGACAATCCCACGCAGGTGCTCACCGAAGGCGAGGCTGCCGCGGTTACCGATGTTCTATCCGGCGTCATGCAGGGCAGCGGCACGGGTGCCGCCGGCGCGCTGAACGTCAACCAGCCCTATGCCGGCAAGACGGGCACCACTGACAACACCACCAACCTGTGGTTCTGCGGCTTCACGCCGCAACTGGCATGCGCCCTGTGGACCGGTTATTCCGCAGGCGAGATTCCCATCCAAAAGTACGGTTCGGACCTGCTGGGCGACAGCACCAACCTGCCCGTCTTTAAGAAGTTCATGAACACCGTTCTTGCGGGCACCGAGCGCGAGGAATTCCAGACCGGAACGGCTCCCACGTACAAGAACAATAACGTCTGGAAGTTCTACGGCACAAACAACAAAAAGAAAGACGAAGAGGATAAAGACGAGGAAAAAGAAGAGGAAGAGACCACAACCACCACAACGACAACGACAACCACGACCACTGAAACCCCGGGCGGTAACACCACCGGCGATAGCGGTACGACAGGTGGCGACGGTGGCACGGGTGGCGATGGCGGCACGGGTGGCGACGGTGGCACGCCGACGCCTACCCCCGGTCCTACGCCCACGCCCGACCCCTCTACGGGCCAGTAGGCGCAAAGCGGCATCTGACACCAAGGCGCCCGAGCAGCACGTACGCTGCTCGGGCGCTTCTTTATTTCGACAGATGCCACAAGACGCCACGACGGCCCCGGCTGCAGGACCGATAGAGCAACAGGCACTGGCATGCAAAAGGGCGCTGGCCTTCGTCAACGCCCTCGGCAATTACCTATAGCAACAATCGGCACAGCAGCAGTGCCACGCATCCCCTACTTGTGAGAGTTACTCAGCTTGTTGATGAGCGCTTCAAGGCGTTCGCCGTCCTCGGCCGTCTGCGCAATGACTAAGATCGTGTCGTTGCCGGCAAGCGAGCCAAGCACGTCGGGCAGCTCCGCAGCATCGACCGCTGCGGCAATACCAGAAGCCGTACCGGGCTGTGCCTTGATCATAACCAGATTATCGGTGCGCAGTACGCCGGTAACCAACTCGGAAACCATGCGCTGCAGATGCAGGTCCTCGGCAAGGACATAGATGCCCTCGGGGAGCTTACGCAGTCCCATGTCCGCGATATCGCGCGAAACGGTCGCCTGCGTGCAATCGAAACCCATGGCGCGAAGCTCGTCTACCAAAACGCGCTGCGTACGTACGTCCTTATTGCGAACAATATCTCTGATGGCATCCTGGCGCCCATTGCGTTTTTTGGCCATACAAAACCTCACTCCAAAAGATGGCGGAGACAATCACTTAGTAATTGAATAGTTTAGCGCTATTTGAGGGTTTTAGTGAATAAGAACGCATTTCGAAACAATTCCATGCAATTTATTTCGAAAATCACGCTACTAGACAGTCCGGACGCCCGAACGATTGAAAAAAGCCTCCAGATGCGTATACAACGCACATCGCATAGGCTTGGCACTAGCTATCGAACCATAGAGCAGACCTAGGCCCCGATGATTGCCTTTAAGAGCCGCAACCATCTGACGGGTACGCTGCGCTTCGAGCATATCATGCAAACGGGCCGAACGCTCTATTGAAGATACACCATGGGGGCTCAGACACAAATTTTCGATGCAGGCAACCAGGCCGGCGTAGTAATACCGCTGGCAGACCAGCTTCAACTGATCGCCACCGCCCGCGACGGCAAGCGAGTCGGCAAGCCTGTCGAGCGCCCCGATATCATCAGAAAGCTTGGCAAACATCGTGGGGTCAAACGTCTCCGTAATCGACGGCGCCACTGCATGAAAACGGGCACGGCCACATCCCGAAACGCGCTTTGCCCGCGAAAGCGCGAACGTCAAAAAAGACACCGTGTGAAACGCATCGCCGTGCGCAAGGCACGCCTCAAAGAGGGCGCGATCATACAGCACGCCAGAGGTCTGTCGGATTAAACCACAGGAAACCAATTGGGTCAGGCAAGCCGCCCGGTCCTCATCTTCAGAAACGGATGTCGCGTCCAAAACTCGGGAATGACGTTCGCGGTGAGCATCGTAGCGATCGAGCGAAACAGAGGGAAACACGATGTCAGCAGAAGCGTCGCAGGAGCTTTGGACCATCTGCGAAAGGGACTGCGGCGCAAACCACTCATTGGCATTCATCGCAATGATCTGGGAGCCGCGCGAAGCCGCAAAGCCGGCACGCAGGCAGGCGCCAGGCACTGGGTCCTCAACATCAATCAAATCAATATGAATGTCTCTATCGGCAGCAACTTCGAGCGAATGGCGCACGCCAGCTACCACGCCGCGGCAAACGACGACAATCTGCAAATCGTAGAGGTCTTGGTTCTGGATGCTCTCGAGAGCGCGCATCGTATAACTGGGCGAACCCTCAACAATCAGGATCACCGAAAGTCGCGGATGCGAACCACGTCGAACCAAGTTTTCCGTCCTCTCGACAGCCAGTAACAAACTGCCGTTCATGGTACACCCCGTCATTTAATGCGGATGGTCGCCCGTCGCGATGCACGTCAAGAACAGATGTTGCACACGCCCCGCTCACAGGCACTGCACACAAAGATCGCCGTCAGGCAGCCACTTCCCTAATCGAGCACCACAAGCTCGGCGGGGTCGTAGTCCACGCCCATAAAGGTAAGACCGCATGCGGGCGCCGTAGGACCGGCAGCGGAGCGATCGCAGGCATCAATTACCTCGCGCATCCACTCGGGATCGCGGCGATGCATGCCGATCTCGACAAGGGTGCCCACAATGGTTCGCACCATCGAATGCAAAAACGCATTGCCCTCGATGGTAAACGTGAGGATGTCCTCGCCAAAGGCGACCTCATGGCCAAACTCGGCACGCATTACGCAGCGGTGCGTAGGTTTGCCCACGGCAGAGGCGACCTTGCAAAAGCTCTTAAAGTCCTGCTCGCCCAAAAGCGCAGGGCAGGCGGCCGCCATCGCATCGACGTCGAGGGGATAGCGATGCCACCACACTGCACCGCGTGACAGCACGGGCCGCGCATCACGGTCGGCAATGCGATAGGTGTACGTGCGAGAGCGCGCGTCAAAACGCGCAGAAAAGCCCTTACGAGCCTTGTAGACCTCGTTTATGGCGATATCTTTGCCCAGGAGGGCATCCATAGCCCTCAGCCACCTACGGCGCGTCAAAGCGAGCTCAGCGTCCGTTACGGGCACGCTGATGTATTGGGCCACCGCATGAACGCCGGCATCGGTACGCCCCGCGCACGTCAGATCGATTGGGCGGCGCAGCAACGTCTCGATTGCACGGCGCAGCTCGCCCGCAACCGTCGTCTGGCCCGGCTGCTCGGCAAATCCGCTATAGGAGGAGCCATCGTAGGCCACGCGAAATACAAGGGTGGCGTCGAGCTCGGGGGTCGAATTGAAATCAGACGGCGCAGTCATGGGCGCTCCCAACAAACTAGCAACAGTATTGCGACAAAAAAAGAGGGGTACGCGAACGTACCCCTCGAATATAGCCTATGCAGACAGAATGTCTACTCAGCGGTCTCCTCAGCAGGAGCCTCCTCGACGGCCTCGACCTTCTTGGGAGCAGCGGCCTTCTTGGGGGCCGGAGCAGCCTTCTTGGCCTTAGGCGTGCAAGGCTCGGTGACGAGCTCCATGATAACGATAGGAGCGTTATCGCCCTTACGGTTACCGAGCTTCATGATGCGGGTGTAACCGCCGTTGCGGTCCTGCCACATGCCCTGAGCAGCCTTGTCGAAGATCTCGGCAACGAGCTGCTTATCGCCGAGCTTGGCGATAGCCAGACGACGAGAATGCAGGTCGCCCTTCTTGGCCCAGGTGATGATCGGGTCGACGACCGAACGCAGCGCCTTAGCGCGGGTCTCGGTGGTCTTGATGCGGTCGTTCTCGAAGAGAGCCTTAGCAAGGCTCTTCTTCATGGCCTTGGTGTGGCTCGCATCGGTGCCGAGCTTCAGGCCCTTCTTAACGTTGTGACGCATGGTCTAGTTTCTCCTCAAATATGCGAAGCATTAAGCCTTCAGGCTCAGGCCCATGGACTCAAGCTTGTCCTTCACTTCCTCGATCGACTTAACACCGAAGTTACGGATGTTGAGCAGATCGTTCTCCGAGAACTCAACAAGCTGACGGACCGAGTGAATGCTGGCGCGCTTAAGGCAGTTGTAGGAACGGACGGAAAGGTCCAGATCCTCGATCTGCTTGTCCAGCTCGGCGTTGTCGTTGGTGTCCTCGGGAGCGAAGATCGAAGCCTCCTCCTCGACCTCGGGGGTCTCGGCAAGGTTCATAAAGGCGGCCATATGCTGGTTGATGATATTGGCAGCCTGAACCACGGCGTCGCGCGGGGCGATGGAACCGTTGGTCTCGATCTCGAGGACAAGGCGGTCGTAGTCGGTATGCTGGCCGACACGGCAAGCCTCAACGAGCTTGGCGCAACGGGACACCGGCGAGTACAGCGAGTCGACGTTGATCACACCGATGGGATCGTTGTCACGCTTGTTAGCCTCGCCAGAGACATAGCCGCGGCCATAGCCGATGCGCATGCTCATGGTGAGATGGCCACCCTCGGTGAGCGTAGCAATGTGCTGCTCGGGGTTGACCAGCTCAAACTCGGACGGAATAAAGAAGTCCGCACCGGTGACCTCGCAGGGGCCGTCAACCGAGATGGTGGCGGTCGCCTCGTCGGTCGTGCCGAGAGCCCTGAAGACAAGACCCTTGACATTCAGGACGATGTCGGTGACATCCTCGACCATGTTAGGGATGGTCATGAACTCGTGCTGCGCACCATCGATCTGAATGGCCTCAACGGCGGCACCCTCGAGCGAGGACAGAAGAACACGACGAAGCGAGTTACCCAGCGTATCGCCGTAGCCACGCTCGAGCGGCTCGACGGAGACACGAGCAGAGGTCTCGTTGATCTCTTCGACCTGAACCTGAGGCCTAATGAATTCTGACATGTATTACCTCCAGCCTCAGCAGCCCGGATGGACTACTTAGAGTAGAGCTCGACGATGAGCTGCTCGTTGATATCACCGCTGATCTGCTCACGCGTCGGCAGAGCGAGCACGTTACCAGACAGCTTCTCGATATCGACCTCGAGCCAGCCAGGGACCTCAAAGCGCTCGGAGGAAATCAGGGCCTCCTTGATGGGGAGGAGGTCACGGAACTTCTCGCCGACAGCGACGACGTCGCCGGCCTTGACGCGGTAGGACGGAATGTCCACGCGCTTGCCGTTCACGGTGAAGTGACCGTGACGGACGGACTGACGAGCCTCTTTGCGGGTGCGAGCGAAGCCCAGACGGAAGACGACGTTGTCGAGGCGAGACTCAAGAATGATCATGAGGTTCTCACCGGTGACGCCGTTCATATTACGGGCCTTGTTGAAGTAGCCGTGGAACTGCTTCTCCAGAACGCCATAGATGAACTTGACCTTCTGCTTCTCACGCAGCTGCATGCCGTACTCAGATTCCTTGCGACGGCGCTTGGGCTGACGGATAGATTCCTTCTTGCTGCTGTAACCGAGCTCAGCGGGATCGATCCCGAGCTGACGGCAGCGCTTAAGAACAGGAGTCCTGTCGATTGCCATATTGATACGATCCTTTCAGTTACACGCGGCGACGCTTCTTGGGGCGGCAGCCGTTGTGCGGAATGGGGGTCTTGTCCTGGATGCTCGAGACCTCGAGGCCAGCAGCCTGGAGGGAGCGGATGGCGGTCTCACGACCGGAGCCGGGGCCCTTGACGAAGACGGAAACCTTCTTCATACCGTGCTCCATGGCCTGCTTGGCAGCAGCCTCGGCAGCCATCTGGGCAGCGAACGGCGTGGACTTACGGGAGCCCTTGAAGCCCACCTGGCCAGCCGACTTCCAGGAAATGACGTTGCCCTGGGGATCGGTGATCGAAACGATCGTGTTGTTGAACGTAGAACGAATGTGAGCCTGGCCCACGGAAATGTTCTTACGGTCCGCGCGCTTCAGACGGGCAGCGCGAACGTTCTTCTTAGCAGTAGCCATCTATCTAGCGCTCCTTATTTCTTCTTCTTAGCACCGATCTGACGCTTCGGGCCCTTGCGGGTACGAGCGTTAGTGTGGGTGCGCTGGCCGCGGACCGGGAGGCCCTTGCGGTGACGAAGGCCGCGGTTGCAGCCGATGTCCATAAGGCGCTTGACGTTCTGGTTGCGCTCACGGCGGAGGTCGCCCTCAACCATGATCTGATTCTTATCGATATAATCGCGGATGGCGTTAACCTCATCCTCGGTGAGGTCCTTAACGCGCGTGTCCACGTTAACGTTGCACTCGACGCAAATCTTCGTCGCAGTGGTGCGGCCGATGCCGTAAATGTAGGTCAGACCGATCTCAACGCGCTTCTCACGCGGGAGGTCGACACCATTAATACGGGCCAACGTAGTCTCCTCTCTTAACCCTGACGCTGCTTATGACGGGGGTTCTCGCAAATGACGAGGACCTTGCCGTGGCGCCTAATGATTTTGCACTTATCGCACATCTTCTTGACCGAAGGACGTACCTTCATCGTTCTTCCTTTCGGTAGCGCTCAAACTACTTCCCTACTATCTACTCGCCCAGCCGCAGGCGTTTAAAACTATGGCTGGTCTTCACACGCAAACCGACCGTAGGTTGAGCTAAGCCTGCAGTCGGAAAAGAGCGTGTATGCGTGTCGCTATTTATAGCGATAGGTGATGCGACCGCGGGTCAGGTCGTACGGGGAAAGCTCCACGACAACCCTGTCACCGGGGAGAATGCGGATGTAATTCATTCGGATCTTGCCAGAAATGTTGCACAGAACCGAATGACCGTTCTCGAGCTCAACCTTAAACATGGCGTTGGGCAGCGGCTCCTTTACCGTACCCTCGAGCTCAATTGCGTCTTCCTTCTTCACAAGCAATCATCTTTCTCTAGAAAACGACAGCGATTGAGTATTCTACAACACGCATGCACGCATCGTAATATCTTCGTAATGGCTCCACATCTAAGTGGAACTTGTTACATTTCTCCGCCTTGGAGCGAACACCAAGCACCTTGAGCATCCGTGGTAAGAATCACCGGACCTTCATTGGTAATGGCAACGGTGTTCTCGTAGTGCGCGGCGGGCAGGTGGTCGTTGGTGGTAACGATCCAACCATCGGAGCCTGTGCTCACATGATTGGAACCCATCGTAACCATCGGCTCGATGGCGATAACCATACCAGCCTGAAGGCGAACACCTCTCCCCTTCTTTCCATAATTTGGAACGTTGGGATCCTCGTGCATCACGCGACCAATACCATGCCCCACGTAATCGCGAAGCACGCCGTAACCGTGAGACTCGGCGAGGGACTGAACGGCATAGCCAACGTCCCCGATATGGTTACCGGGAACAGCCTGCTCGATGGCAGCCTTTAGGCAATCGCGCGTAACCTCGCAAAGGGCCTTGGCCTCGGGCGTGGGGGTGCCGACGAAAAACGTCCAGGCGTTATCGCCGACCCAACCGTCGAGAACGGCTCCCGTATCGATGGAGATGATATCGCCATCGCGCAGGATCATATCGGGGTTGGGAATACCGTGAACCACGGCATCGTTGATTGATGCGCAAATGGTTCCGGGGAACCCGCCGTAACCCTTAAAGGCCGGGGTGCCGCCATGCATGCGGATAATCTGCTCGGCAAGCTGATCGAGTTCGAAGGTCGACACGCCGGGGCGAACCATGGCCCCAACGTGGCGGAGCGCCATCTTAGATAGCGCTCCTGCCTTCTTCATCTGCTCGATTTGCGTTGCAGACTTAATCTTGATCATAGACCGAGAGCCTCTTTGACATCCCCGTACACGGTCTCGCGAGCCTGGTCACCGTTGACCGACTTGAGCAGACCCTGGCCACGATAGTAGTCGACGAGCGGGCTCGTGGACTTCTCGTAGACGTCGAGACGGTTCTTGATGGTCTCGGGCTTGTCGTCGTCGCGCTGATACATCTCGCCGCCGCACTTGGGGCAGGTGGCATCGGCAGCGGTGCCGGTGTAACCGCAGGCGCGGCAGGTGCGACGCGAAGACAGACGATCGATGATGACCTCGGGGGCCACGTCGACCAGAAGGGCGCAGTCGATCTCGCGACCCATGGCGGAGAGCTCGGAATCGAGCGTCACAGCCTGGGCAGTGTTGCGCGGGAAGCCGTCGAGGATAAAGCCCTGCTGGGCGTCATCGGCGGCAAGGCGCTCCTTGACAAGGTCGATCACGAGCTGGTCGGGAACGAGCTCGCCAGCGTCCATGTACTTCTTAGCCTGAATACCAAGCTCGGTGCCACCCTTGACGGCAGCACGCAGCAGGTCGCCCGTGGAAATGTGAGCGACGCCAAACTCGGCGACGAGCTCCTGTGCGACGGTGCCCTTACCGGCACCCGGAGCTCCGAGCAATACGAGGTTCATGAGCAATCCTCCTCTAGCCTATTTAAAGAATCCATCGTAATCATACATCTTGATCTGGCCTTCGAGCTTATCGACCGTGTCGAGCACGACGCCGACCATGATGAGGATGGACGTGCCGCCAAATGCCTGGATCAGATGATTACCCGTGAAGGAGAAGATGATCGAAGGCACGATGGCGATGAGCGCCAAAAAGACAGCGCTGGGAAGCGTGATCTTGTTGAGCGCGTTCTTGATGTAGGCCGCGGTAGCCCTACCCGGACGGACGCCCGGAATAAAGCCGCCCTGCTTCTTAAGGTTGTCGGCCGTGTCATCGGGGTTGAACACCATGGAGGTGTAGAAGTACGCGAAGAACACGATGAGGACAACGTTAAGCACCCAGTTGAGCCAACCGGTCGAAAGCGCAGAGGCAACTGCCTGGATCCAGCCGATGCCGGGGAAGAACACGGCAATCTGGGCCGGGAAGTACAGCAGCGCCGAAGCGAAGATGATCGGCACGACGCCAGCGGTGTTGACCTTGATGGGCAGGTAGGTGGTCTGGCCACCCATCATGCGACGGCCCACGACGCGCTTAGCGTAGGAGACCGGAATGCGGCGCTGGCCGCGCTCAAGGAAAACAATCAGCGGGATGACCAGCAGGATGATTGCGCAGATGATCACCATGGTGATGATGCCACCGGCATTGCCCTCGGTGCTGGAGAAGATCGCCTGCGGCAGACCGGCCATGATGTTCGCAAAGATGATCAGCGACATGCCATTGCCGATACCGCGCTGGGTGATGAGCTCACCAATCCACATGATCAGCATGGCGCCCGCGGTGAGCGTGCCGACGATCATGAGGTCGAAGATGATCTCGGGAGCGCCGGCGCCAGTAAAGCTGATGCCGAAGCTCTTAAAGAGGAAGAGGTAACCCACAGAGTTGAGGATTGCCAGAGCCAGGGTGAGGTAACGCGAATACTGCGTAATCTTGGTCTGACCGACCTCGCCCTCGCGGGCAAGCTCATGCAGGGAAGGCACAACGGCCTGGAGCATCTGGAGGATGATCGAGCTGGTGATGTAAGGCATGATGCCCAGGGAGAACACCGAAACATAGCTCAACGCGCCACCAGAGAAAAGATTCAGGAGGGCCATAGCACCTGCGGCGACCGAATTGTTATCGGTCGAGAAAAGGCCCAGCATCCCCTGGAAGGGAATGCCGGGCACAGGAACGTGCGCACCAATGCGGTACACGACGAGCATAGCTATGGTAAAAAGAATCTTTTCGCGCAATTCTTTGATGCGGAAAGCATTCTTAAGACCATTTAGCACGGCAGCTCGACCTTTCCGCCGGCGGCCTCGATCTTGGCCTGCGCAGAAGCGCTGACCTTGTCGACCTTGACCGTGAACTTCTTGGTGAGCTCACCATTGCCGAGCACCTTGACGGGCTCGAACTCGCTCTTGGTGATGCGAGCGGCCTTAAGAGCGGCACCGTCGATCACAGCGCCGTCCTCGAACTTGCGCTCGAGACGCTCAACGTTAACAGCGGTGTACTCGATACGACGGGGGTTGCGGAAGCCCGGAAGCTTGGGCAGGCGCATAGCCAGCGGAGTCTGGCCACCCTCGAAGCCGGCACCCTTGGTGCCGCCAGAGCGGGAACCCTGGCCCTTCTGACCGCGGCCAGAAGTGGTGCCGTGACCCGAAGAATTGCCACGGCCGACGCGCTTGCGGTTCTTGGTGGAACCGGGCGCGGGAGTAAGATCGTGAAGCTGCATTTGCTACTCCTCTACAATCTCGACAAGGTGCTTGACCTTGAAGATCATGCCGCGGACGGACTCGTTGTCAGCAATCTCGCGAACCTCGCGGATCCTGTGGAGACCGAGGGCACGGACAGTACGGACCTGGTCCTGCTTGCAACCATTGGTGCTGCGGACCTGCTTGATCTTGATGGTGTCAGCCATGCTTAGTTCTCCTTACCGACGAACATCTCGGAGACCGTCAGGCCACGGCGAGCCGCGACGTCCTCAGGGCTGGAGAGCTCCTTGAGGCCCTCGACGGCAGCCTTGATGATGTTGAGGCCGTTGTCGGTACCGAGGGACTTGGACAGGACGTTCTTGATGCCAGCAAGCTCGAAGAGGGGACGCACAGCGCCGCCGGCGATAACGCCGGTACCCTCGACAGCGGGCTTGATGATGATGCGGCCGGCACCAAAGTGACCGAGAACCTCGTGCGGAATGGTGCCCTGATCGGTCACCGGCACGTGGAACATGTTCTTCTTGGCATCGAGAGACGCCTTGGAGATGGCCATGGGCACCTCAGCGGACTTGCCCATGCCAACGCCGACGTTGCCCTTGCCGTCGCCGACGACGACGAGAGCGACGAGGCTCATGCGACGACCACCCTTGACGGTCTTCGACACGCGGTTGATGTAAACGACGCGCTCCTCGAACTCGGAGGCCTCGCGCTGCTGCTTCTGATTACGAGCCATGTGCTACATACCTCCTAGAACTCGAGACCGGCGGCACGAGCACCGTCGGCGAGGGCCTTGACGCGGCCATGGTAGATACGGCCACCACGATCGAAAGCGACCTTGGTGATGCCGGCCTCGATGGCACGCTTGCCAACGAGCTGACCGACCTTCTCCGCAGCCTCCTTGTTCGAGGTGTGGGTGCCCTTGAACTCGGCCTCGAGGGTCGAGGCGGAGACGAGCGTCAGGCTGGAGCCCTTGCTGTCGTCGATGATCTGGGCATAGATGTTGGCGTTAGTACGGGTCACGCGAAGACGCGGACGCTCGGCGGTACCCGAGACCTTGCCGCGAACACGACGCTGACGACGCTTGAGGCCTTCCAGCTTCGCCTTATGCTTGTTCATACGTAAACTCCTAAAAAGGTTGATCTTGCCAGCACCTAACGGGGTGCTGGTCTTATGCGAGTGAGTCGGTTACGACTACTTGGCGGCCTTACCCAGCTTGCGGCGGATGTGCTCGCCAACATAGTGGATACCCTTGCCCTTGTAAGGCTCGGGAGGACGATGGCCGCGGATCTCAGCGGCGATCTGACCGACCTGCTGCTTATTGATACCCTTGACGTTCACGTGGGTGTTGTCGGGAACCTCGAAGGTGATGCCCTCGGGAGCCTCGACGATCACGGGGTGCGAGAAGCCCAGGGAGAACTCGAGGTTCTTGCCCTTCTGCTGCACGCGGTAACCGACGCCGGCGAGCTCGAGCTTCTTCTCGAAGCCCTCGGAAACGCCAACAACCATGTTGTGGATGAGAGCGCGGGTGAGGCCGTGGCGGGCACGGGTCTCACGCTCGTCGTCGGGACGGGAAACGGTGAGGACGTTGTCCTCGACGTTGATAGCGAGCTTCTCAAAGACATCGAGCTCGAGCTGGCCCTTGGGGCCCTTGACGACAACGTTGTTGCCGTTGACTGCCACTTCGACTCCGGCGGGAATCTGGACAGGCTTATTACCGATACGAGACACGGTGATCTCCTTTCCTTCTACCTACCGAGCGAATTACCAGACGTAAGCGATGATCTCGCCGCCGACGTTGTGCTTGCGAGCATCGCGGTCGGTCATGACGCCATGGCTGGTGGAAATAATGGCGGTACCAAGGCCACCGCGGACGCGGGGCATGTCGGCAACGCCGGTGTACTTACGCAGGCCCGGCTTGGAAATGCGGCGGATGCCGTTGATGACCTTAGCCTTCTTGGGACCATACTTAAGCGTGATGTGCAGAGTCTTCTGGGGAACGGTGTCCTCGACATCGTAGCCCTCGATGTAGCCCTCCTCGTGCAGAACACGAGCGATCTCGACGAGCTTCTTGCTGCTCGGCATGGAGACCGTGGCCTTGTTCACAGAGTTAGCGTTACGGATGCGCGTAAGCATATCTGCGATCGGGTCTGTAAGGTTCATACAGATTCTCCTTCGTTCTTGATGAACACGTGCTCTTGGTTCTTCGCCGCCCTTAACGGCAAAGCCTAACTAGCGCGTTTTCCCTGTTCCAAACGGATGCTTGAAACGCTGGTAGTGACTTACCAGCTGGCCTTCTTAACGCCGGGAAGCTCGCCCTTGAGTGCAAGCTCGCGGAAGCAGACACGGCACAGGCCGAACTTGCGGTACACAGAGTGCGGACGGCCGCAGCGCTGGCAGCGCGTGTACTCACGAGTAGAGAACTTCTGCTTGCGATTGCACTTGACGATCATCGATGTCTTAGCCACTTATATCCTCCTCACATAGAGTATTGTTCGCCCCAAGCGCCGCCCCCTTGTGGGAACGGCGCTTATAGGGCAGGTGAACCTATTTCTTGAACGGGAAACCGAAGGCGTCCAGAAGGGCCTTGGCCTCCTCATCGGTGTTGGCGGTGGTCACGAAAGTGATGTCCATACCACGCTGGTGATCGACGGAGTCGAAGTCGATCTCGGGGAAGATGAGCTGCTCGGTGACGCCCATGGAGAAGTTACCACGGCCGTCGAAGCTCTTGGCGGAGATGCCGCGGAAGTCGCGGATACGGGGGATCGCGACGGAGGTCAGACGATCGAAGAACTCCCACATACGGTCGCCACGCAGGGTAACCTTGCAGCCGATCGGCATGCCAGCGCGCAGGCGGAAGGTAGCGATGGACTTGCGGGCACGGGTGATCATCGGCTGCTGGCCGGTGATGGCGCGCAGGTCGCGCACGGCACCGTCGATGGCCTTGGAATCGGTAGCGGCCTCGCCGACACCCATGTTCACGACAATCTTCTCAAACTTGGGGATCATCATGACGTTCTCGTACTGGAACTTGTCCTGAAGCTGCTGCTTGACCTCGTTGTTGTACTTGGTCTTCAGACGCGGCACATACTTCTCTTCTGCCATTGTTCACTCCTTCTTGGGGTTTTAAGCACGGGGCGTGGCCACGGTGGGTTGTCCTCGTGCCTCCTGGCTGCATCCGCGCCGCTCATGGCATTTCGCGGTTTGGACTCGACGCAGCAGGAGCCGACAAAACAATCGGTACTATACGCGCATTGGGTGCGTATTTCCAGATAAACCTCGTCTGCCTGCACAACTCCACAACTCCCCCGCACAAATGGGTCCCAAAAAGCAGTTACGGTGAAATAGGGACTGTTTGGCGGCCTAACAGGCTTAAACAGTCCGTATTTCACCGCAACTTATTGGTGGGGATGCGATTAGCGCTTGCGGGGGACGAGTTTGGTGCGGCGCAGGTGGATCATCTCGGCGGCGATGGAGATGGCGATCTCCTCGGGGTCCTCGGCCTCGATGGCAACGCCGATCGGAAGGTGCAGCTCGTCGATCTGGTCCTGCGTAAAACCTTCCTGCTCCAGGCGGGCACGCACAAAGGCCGTCTTGCGGCGCGAACCCAGACAGCCCAGGTAGGCAGGCTTGGCACGCATGGCCTGAATCACCACGTCGATATCGGACTTGTGACCCGCCGTGGCGACGACCACCAAGTCGCGCGGACCGATGGGACACAGCTCGCTCAGGTTCTTGTAATCGACCAGGCGACGATCGTAGACACCGGGCACCCATTCGGGCGTCAACGTGCCGGGGCGGTCATCGCAGGCCACGACGGCAAAGCCCGCCGCCGTGAGCACGCGCGCCGTCGCGGCGCCCACGTGTCCGCAGCCAAAGATGTAGGTCAGGCCCTCGGGGCAGAGCGTCTCGATGTGCGCCGCGGGAATCTCAGAGGCAGCGTTGGTGTAGGTGACGTTACTCCCCTCCTCCACCAGTGAAAGCCCGGGGCAGCCCGCAATGGTATGGCGCGATGCCTCGCCATGGTACTCGGCCACATCGCCCTCGAGCGCGCTCGCGATAAACGGCTCAAAGTCGATGACGAAGTCGCCGATGCGCCGATAGACCAAGACGTCGGCAATTTCCTGGAACAACGGTGCCTGGGTCGCATCCAGATGCAGATAGCACAGGCAAATGGCTCCGCCGCAGATCATGCCGGTATCGGAGTTCTCGCCGCCCATGGTGTAGCGGACCAGACGCGACTGTCCCGCGCTCAGGAGTTCGCGCGCCTCATCCAGCGCAAAGAGCTCAATCTTGCCGCCGCCGATAGTGCCCGCCTGGCTGCCGTCGGCAAAGACGGCCATCCATGCGCCCACACCGCGCGGTGACGACCCCGCCGTGCCGGCCACGACCACGAGCTCGCACGTCTCGCCAGCACGCAGGGCGGCAAGCGCCGCATTCACAACATCGAGCTTTTCCATTGCCGCCTTCTATCCTCTAAAGATATCGGTGAGCATAGCGAGTGCCTCGAGCACGCCGCCGCCGACCGACGTCGCCTTGTCCGAAATGTAGTTGATATAGCTGGCATCGCCGCGCGGATCGACATCGGCGCATTTAAAGCCCTCAGTCACCTGCACGCCGTTCGCCAAAAGCCCGCGCAGGCAGCCATCGATCTGTGTGCACATGGGCGTATCGTCCGCGTAGCCAATCACGTCTCCGGCGCTCACGATGTCGCCGATTGCGCGGTCGGACCGAAACACGCCGGCGGCGGGGCTGTGGATAACGCGCTCCTTGCCATAGCCGGCGATCACGCCCGGCACGCCCGTGTTGGGCTGGGGCGAGCCCTGGGTAATGACACGGCCCAAAAAATGCCCGCGCATGGTCTCGACCACGGCGTCGCAATCGACCGGCGCGGTAAAGCCCGGCCCCACGGCGATGACGGTAGGCGCCATGTCGCGCGTGGTGCCCAGGTTGCGCTTGGCCAGAATCGCGTCGACCACAGCCGCGGGTTTAAGCTCATCGAGCATCTTGGCCTGAGGGTCCACCACGACGGCAACATCCCCCGCTTGGGTAATCTCGAGCGCCTCTGCCGGCGTCTGCGCCAAGCGAGCGCGAATGCCCTCGACCTGGACCTCGCCCAGGCGAATAGCCTCGCAAAAACTGATTGTGCGGCGGATGCACGTGGGAACCGCGATATCGGCCATGACGACCGACACGCCGGCGCGCACCAAGCGAGCGGCGACACCCGTGGCGATATCGCCGGCGCCGCGAACATAAACGAGCATTCCCGGGGCACCTCCCTGTGCTACGGTTTGAGCAGAGCAAAAGCGGTTCGACCGCTACTCTGATGATTATTTATTATCACAGTATTATACGGAGGTGAACAGATGGAAACGGTTAGCGGCAATCTTGCCTCGGCGCTCAGGATCGAGCCGGGCATTACCGCGATTATCGGCAGCGGCGGCAAGTCGACGTTGCTCAAAACGCTGGGTCTTGAGCTCATGCGCGCCGGCGGCCGCGTGCTCCTCTGTACCACCACGCACATGTTTCCCGTCGCCGGCGTGCCATGGGACGGGTCGAGCCGTCGCCTGGGCGCCGCGCCTTGGAAGCCGGGAGCTCTGCATGTTCCTGGCTGCACTTGCGAGGCATGCGCTGGCATGAGCCGCGGAAGTATCTGCCAGGCGGGTGTTTTGGACCCGGAGACAGGCAAGCTCTCCGCCCCCGCCGAGCCGCTCAACGAGCTGGCGCAGCGCTTTGACTACGTGTTGGCCGAGGCAGATGGCAGCAAGCGACTCCCGCTCAAGGCGCATGCCGCCTGGGAGCCGGTAATTCCCGACGCCACGGCAAACGTTGTCTGGGTCGTCGGCGCTTCGGGGCTGGGCAAGCCCGTCGCCGAGGCTGCCCACCGCCCCGAGCTCTTCTGCGAGCGCTGCGGCTGCGAGCCCACCGACGCTGCCACCCCAGAGCGCGTCGCCATGGTGCTCAATGCCGAGCTGCGAATGCTGAACCTCAACAATGCCCGCATCATGCTCAACCAAGTCGACACGCTTGCCGACCCAACGATGGCAGATTGCTTCGAGGCAGCCCTCGGCAGCCCCATCGTCGCCACCAGCCTCAAGGGGTAGCTAATTTGGGACGGGGCTCTTTTAGCTACCCCATGTTGAGAGAAAAATCATCAGGCAGGCAAGGGTAGCTAAAAGAGCCCCGTCCCAAATTAGCTACCCTGGCGGCCTTCCTGCTAGCGGGGGACGTAGCGGCCGGGTTGGGCTCCGGTGGGCTCGCCGTCGCGTGCCACCAGCACGCCGTTCACAAACACGACCTTGGCGCGGCCATGTGCCCCAAAACCCTCGAGCGGCGTGTAGTCCACAGCTTGATGCTGTGTCGCGGCACTGATTGTCCAGCGCGCTTTGGGATCCCACACGCACACATCGGCATCGGCGCCCTCGGCAAGACAGCCCTTGCGCGGGTACATGCCAAAGACGCGCGCCGGGTTCTCGCTCATCAAGCGGCACAAATCCTCGGGTCCCAGCTGTCCCTCAAAGCTCGTGGCAATCGCGACGGGACGATGCTCCACGCCGGGCCCACCGTTGGGAATCGCGCGGAAATCGTCGCGCCCGCGGTCCTTTTGCCCGTGCAGGTTAAAGCTGCAATGATCGGTCGCAATAGTATCGATCTCGCCGGCCACAAGTGCCTCGCGCAGGGCTGCACGGTCGCCGGCATGGCGCAGCGGCGGGCTCATCACGTACTTGGCACCCGCAAAGCCGTCCTCGCCCTGCTCCAAGTAGCAAGTATCGTCGAGCATCAGATACTGAGGGCAGGTCTCGACATAGATGTTCTTCTGCCCGCGCGCTTTGGCAGCGCGAATGGCCTCGAGCCCCAGCCTGGTCGAAAGGTGCACCACGTTGACCGGAGCGTCCCCGGCCAAGTGCGCCAGATACAGCAGACGGCTCACGGCCTCGGCCTCGCACACATCCGGACGGCTGAGCGCATGGCCCTCGGGCCCGTGGATGCCCTGCTCAAACACGCGCTTCTGCAGCTCATTCACCAGCGTACCGTTCTCGCAATGCACGCACAGGATACCGCCCAGGTGCTTGAGCTCCTCCAGCACCTCGAGTGTCTCGGCATCGTCCAAGCGCAGGTGGTCGTAGGCAAAGTAGGTCTTAAACGACGATACGCCCGCCTCGCGCATAGCCGAAAGATCGGCGCGGTTGCGCTCATTCCACTCGGCGAGTGCCATATGAAAGGCGTAGTTGGCCGTGCAGGTTCCGTCGGCACGGCGATGCCACTCGGCAAGGGCGTCGGGCATGGTCACGCCGCGATCGGCCGTCGCGTAGTCCACGATGGTCGTCGTACCGCCGCAGGCAGCCGCACGCGTGCCGGTTTCAAAGCTATCGGCTGTCCAATCCATGCCAGTCCAGCACTGCATGTGCGTGTGGCCGTCGATAAAGCCGGGGAACACCCAACAGCCCACGGCATCCTCGACGGTATCGCCCTCGGCCGGCTCAATCGCCGCGGCAATCCGCACAATCTTGTCGCCCTCCATGGCAAGATCGGCGCGGCGAAGCCCCTGGGGCGTCACGAGCGCGCCGTTTTTGATGATGATCATGTTGCTCCTTATTGATTAATACAGTTGGCCACGCGATCAAAATACGAGCAGGCGGCGATATGCTCCGTTATGCGTCGCTGTCCCTTGACGGTATCGACGTCCCACAGCTCGTAGGCACGCGCCTCGACCAGCACCACGTCGGTGCGACCTTTGAGAATCGAGCCCCCGCCGTCCTTGCCCTCAAGACACATAAGTGCATCGAACAGTTCCGCCGGAAAGAGCACCGGGCTCGAAGGCTCACCGTTACACGCAAGACGCACCGGATGTTTGCGGCCACGCTCGTCAAATGCACGAACCATAGCCTCAAAAGAATCCGAACTCACGAGCGGCTGGTCGCCCGGTAAAAAGAGGCAACCTTTCCAGTTGCGTTCGACTCCCCACGAAAGGCCCGCACGGACGCTTTCGCTGCGCAGCTCGCCATCGTGCAGCACGCACGGGCAATGCTTGTCCTCGCAAATCTGGGCGACCTCGGGCCAACGCGTCGAAACCACAACGTCAAAGCCCCGGGGAACCGAATCGATGGTCCGGGCAATCAGCGGCTCGCCATAGATATCGGCGAGCATCTTGTTGGAGCCAAACCGCTTGGCCTCGCCCGAAGCCATAATGACGCATCCAAGTTTCATGGTGATACCTCCCCTGAAACCATCGTACCCATAACTCGCGCCGCGGGCATCCACATCGAAAGCGCTTATCCCGCACGCCCGCGATGCAAAATAGGGGCACCCCGCCAGTTGGCAGAGCGCCCCCTTTACATGGCTTACCTCAGCCCGGCTTTAGGCCTGGAGCCAACGGGCGGTGTTGCGCTCGTCGAGGGCCTTGAGGGTAGCGGCGGGATCGGCAACCTTCTGCAGGAACATCATGGCTGCGATGGCGTACGGCTTGTAGCTGGCCTCCTTGTACATGCCCACGCGGTGCATGTCGAAGACGTCGGCGTTGACCTCGCCGTGCTCGCAGGAGACACCGGAGATGTCGGCGGGCAGCGGGTGCATAAAGATGGTGTCCTGGCCGTTGGCAGTCTTCTCCATGAGCTCAGTCGTGGAGCACCAGTCCTGATGGGTGGCGTTCTGGGCGAGCAGCTCCTTCTCGAGCGCAGCGATGCCGGCGTCGTCGCCCTCGGCGTACAGGTTGGTGCGCTTCTCCATGGCGGCAAACGGAGCCCAGCTCTTGGGGATCACGATGTCGGCGTCCTCGAAGGCCTCGGCCATGGTGTTGACCTGCTTAAAGGTGGTGCCGGACTCGGCGGCGTAGCCCTTAGCGCGCTCGACGACCTCGGGCATAAGGTCGTAGCCCTCGGGGTGAGCCAGGGTGACGTCCATGCCAAAACGGGGCAGCAGGCTGATCAGCGACTGCGGGCAGGACAGCGGTTTGCCGTAAGAGGGCGAATAGGCCCAGGTGACGGCAACCTTCTTGCCCTTGAGGTTCTCAAGACCGCCAAACTCGTTGATGAGGTAGAGCATGTCGGCAGAGGACTGCGTGGGGTGATCGGAGTCGGACTGCAGGGAGATGAGCGTGGGACGGTGATCCAGAACGCCGTCCTCGTAGGCCTGCTGGACAGACTCGGAGACCTCGGCCATGTAGGCGTCGCCCTTGCCGATGTACATGTCGTCGCGGATGCCGATGACGTCGGCCATGAAGGAGATCATGGTAGCGGTCTCGCGGACGGTCTCGCCGTGGGCGATCTGGGACTTCTTCTCGTCCAGGTCCTGCAGCTCAAGGCCGAGCAGGTTGGCTGCCTTAGAGAAGGAGAAGCGCGTACGGGTGGAGTTGTCGCGGAACAGGGAGACGGCAAGACCCGAGTCGAAGATCTTGGACGAAACGTTGTTCTCGCGCAGCTCGCGCAGGGCGTCGGCGACGATGTAGAGCGCCTTGAGCTCATCGGTGGTCTTATCCCAGGTGTGCAGGAAGTCGCTGCCGTACATGCCCTTAAAATCGAGGCCGTTCAGCTGCTCGACGAGTTCGGTAAACTTAGCGTCCATGTAAATATCCTTTCTAAAGATGAAACGATCGCAATGAGTAGATGCGCTCCGGCATGCGCGTGTGGCCAGAACATGCAGAGCGCTATGACGAGGACCCGCCACCGTCGAGGAAGCATGGGAGATAACGACCGCGGGCCCCAAGTCAACAGGAGGCGCCGGGGGCATAAACTGCCCCCGGCTCAACAAGATCGAGGAATGGGACTAGTCGATCTTGTTGTTGGTCAGACCGGCGCGGAACACGGTGGCATCGCCATCGGCCTGGCTCGGATCGTAGAGGTTCAGGGCAGCCACATACATGGCGGCAGCGGTGACCAGGTCGTCCTTGTAGGTGACCTCGTTGGGAGCGTGAGCCTGAGACTCGGCACCCGGGCCAAAGCCGACGCAGGGGATGCCATAGCGGCCCTGGATGGAAACGCAGTTCGTGGAGAAGGTCCACTTGTCGCACAGCGGACGACCGGTGCGCTTGTCCATGCTGGGCTCGCAGCCGATGCGCTCGTCACCGAACATAGCCTTATGGGCGTCGACGAGGGCCTTGACGTGCGGAGCGGTCTCCTTGTTGATCCACGTGGGGAAGTAAGCCTCGGTCTCGTAGACCTCGCCGGTCCAGGACGGACGGTCGTACATGTACATGGAGACCTTCACGTCGTCGCCGTACTTCTTGGCTGCCGGCAGGTTGCGGATCTCGTCCAGGCAGGACTCCCAGGTCTCGCCGGCGGTCATGCGACGGTCGATGGAGATGGCGCAGGAGTCAGCGACAGCGCAGCGGCTGGGGCTGGTGTAGAAGATCTGGCTGACGGTGCAGGTGCCGCGGCCCAGGAAGCGGGCGTCCTCGAAGTGCTCGGGGTTGTACTTGGGGTCGAGCATCTTGACGAGGCCCTTGATGTCGGTCGACTCGTCGCAGCCGTTGTTGTTGAGGGCGCGGACGTCGGCGATGATGTCGGCCATCTTGTAGATGGCGTTGTCGCCGCGGTCGGGAGCGGAGCCGTGGCAGGAGGTGCCGTGAACGTCGACGCGGATCTCCATACGGCCGCGGTGACCGCGATAGATGCCGCCGTCGGTGGGCTCGGTGGAAATGACGAACTCGGGCTTAATGCCGTCCTTGTTGTAGATGTACTGCCAGCACATGCCGTCGCAGTCTTCTTCCTGGACGGTACCGACGACCATGATCTTGTAGCCCTCGGGGATAAGGCCCATGTCCTTCATCATCTTGGCAGCGTAGGTAGCAGAAGCCATGCCACCCTCCTGGTCGGAGCCGCCGCGGCCGTAGATGATCTCGTCGGTCTCGTAGCCCTCATAGGGATCGGCGTCCCAGTTCTCGATGTTGCCGATGCCGACGGTGTCGATGTGGGAGTCGATGGCGATAATCTTGTCGCCCTCGCCCATAAAGCCCATAACGTTGCCCAGGCCGTCGACCTTGACCTCGTCATAGCCAAGACTCTCCATCTCGGCTTTGATGCAAGCGACAACCTCGCCCTCCTCGCAGGACTCAGAGGGATGGCTAATCATTGCGCGAAGAAAACGCGTCATGTCAGCACGATGAGACTCAGCAGCAGCCTTGATAGCGTCGAAATCGAGTTCTTTAGCCATTATTCATAACCTTTCAAACGAAGGAATCTACCTGTGAGGTGGCGGAGCGATACCTATTTACTCCACCCAGTATTAGCAAGTGGGGTATTCGCCCTCCCAGACGATGCGACGGTACTGATCCGGATCGGTGTCGCCCTCGGTGGAGAAGCAGAGCACGGAGCTCGTCTTATCCAGGCCGATGAGCTCTTTGAGCTCGGCGTACTCGGGATCGAGCATGAGGGTCTCGACCAGGCCGGTGGTCACAGCGCCGGACTCGCCGGAGATGACGCGCGGGTCACCCTTCTCTGGAGCACCCAGGGTGCGCATGCCGCGAGCAGTAACCCAGTCGGGGCAGGACACGAAAGCGGTGGTATGGTTGCGCAGGATATCCCAGCCCAGGATGTTGGGCTCGCCGCAGCACAGGCCGGCCATGATGGAGGGCATGTCGCCGTCCACGATGCGCGGATCGCCGTCGCCGGCGGCAGCGCCCTTGTACAGACAGGCGGCAGGCGCGCACTCGACCACGACAAAGGTGGGCGGGTTATCGGGATACAGGTTGGTGAAGTAGCCCACCACGGCGCCGGCGAGCGAGCCTACACCAGCCTGGACAAAGACGTGCGTCGGGCGGTTGATGGCCATCTCACGCAGCTGCTCGGCAGCCTCGGAAGCCATGGTGCCGTAGCCCTCCATGATCCAGGACGGAATCTTCTCGTAGCCCTCCCAGGCGGTGTCCTGAACGATGACGCCGCGCTCGCAGGCATCGGCCTCGGCGGCGGCCATGCGCACGCACTCGTCGTAGTTGACCTCTTCGATGGTCACCGTGGCGCCCTCGGCAGCGATGTTATCGAAGCGGGGCTTGGTGGAACCCTTGGGCATGTGCACGACGGCCTTCTGGCCCAGCTTGTTGGCAGCCCATGCCACACCGCGGCCATGGTTGCCGTCGGTGGCGGTAAAGAAGGTAGCCTGGCCAAAGTCCTTGGCAAGCTGATCGGAGGTCAGGTAATCGAAGGTGCACTCGGCAACGTCCTTGCCAGTCTCGTCGGCAATGTAGTTGGCCATGGCAAACGAACCGCCCAGAACCTTAAAGGCGTTGAGGCCAAAGCGATAGCTCTCGTCCTTAACGCACAGGTTGGACAGGCCCAGGCGCGCGGCCTGGCCATCCAGGCGGGCAAGCGGAGTGACGGTGTACTGGGGGAACGACTGGTGGAAGGCACGGGCCTTCTTCACGTGGTCAAGGCTCATGATTCCCAAGTGCTTGTCATCGCTCTTGGGCATCGTGTTGCCCGCCCACTGGATCTTATCGGCCATACGGTGAACTCCTTAAGTTCTCTCTTGTCGGCCCCCGCATACGCGTTTCAGCCCATTCCCATTCATGCGACTGAACTTTTATGTGGATGCCAAACAAAAAGTTTGTTAGCACTGTTCTATCACACTTTTTGATTGGAAAACCTAACAAATTGTTTGTTGCCGTAATCGGTACCTTTTCGCCGACGAACGGTTACATAACGCAGCGACGCTTTCGTTATTTGCGAACAAGTGGGGTTTATGGCAAAGTGAGCCCAAACTAATTTTTAGGAAGGCACCTATGACCCCCGCACAGATTGAGTTTTATAAGCGCCTTGCACACGGCCTGGCGCTCCAATTTGGCCCCAACTGCGAAGTCGTCGTCCACGACTTGGAGACCGAGGACGTGGACCACTCCATCGTAGTGATCGAAAACGGCCACGTCAGCGGGCGCAAACTGGGTGACGGCCCCAGCCATATTGTGCTTGAGTCCATGCACGAGGGCACCGCCGACGTGCACGACCGCGAGCCATACCTCACCAAAACCGCCGATGGCAAGCTGCTCAAGTCCTCGACCATCTTTATCCGCAACGACGAGGGCAAGCCCGTCGGCATTTTGGGCATTAACTTTGACATTACGCTCATGAAGGCTTTTGAGCGCTCGCTCGACGCGCTCACCGGCACGGGCGACAAGGGATACACCGAGCCCGAGCCCATCACCAAAAACATCGGCGACCTGCTCGAGGACCTGCTGCGCGAGTGCGAACAGTTTGTGGGCAAGCCCGCGGCACTCATGACCAAAGATGAGCGCATCCGCGCCATTGGCTACCTCGACCGTCGCGGCGCCTTCCTCATTTCCAAGTCGAGCGAGCGCGCCTGCGAGTTCTTTGGCATCTCCAAGTACAGCTTCTATAGCTACCTCAATGAGGCCAAGGCGGCGGCCGGCGACAAGTAGGCACTCGCCTGGATTGCCCCTCCCCTTTTGGGCGCGAGTTCTGGAAAGCACGAATCCAAGACCGAGCCGCTTGGGAAGTTCCATATAATCGATGTCATTAGTATTTCGAAAGGATGGAACAGAATGGCGTTGAGCAAGGCATCATGCACCGGTCGCGGATTGATTCCGGCAATTGGTGGACATGTGCACCGCATGTTCGATGAGGGTGAAGACGACCTGTTTTCGCTGAGCCTTGACGACGTGATGGATGATCGCCCGTGGACCGCCGACGAACTCATGGGCGGCGGGGCTCGCCCGTCAAGTCCCAATCCCGCACTTGCGCCTAAGCCCGCATCTGCGCCGACTCCTGCGCAGTCGCCTGTTTCGACGCCCGCGCCTACGCCCGCACCCACTTCGGCGCCCACGCCCGCTCCCCGCCCCGCAAGCGACCCGTCCGAGACGGCGGCATTTCTCGCTGCAGCGACGCAGGGCAAATCGGCCGACAGCACCGTTATGTACAGCGCCCAGCAGTTGCCTGTTCCTGCGGCACGCAAGCCTCCGGTCGCAAGGCTCGATGAGCCCGTTTTCCATCAGGTTGCCTACGATTCCTGGGCTGCAGCCGATCTGGATGAGACCTCTACCGGCATGCCGGCGCTCGACGTTCCAGTTAACCCGCTTTTTGCCGCCAACACGAGCGCCGCGGACTATGAGGGCGGTGCGGCATATTCCGATTATTCCGATGGCTATGCTGGCAACGGTCGCATCGAGACCGAGAATTATGGCACCGCATCGAGCGATTATCTCAACGATCCGTACGCTGCCACGCCCGCACCGGAATATGACCCGGAGGCCGCGTCCGCGCCGGCGTATACCAAAAGCACGGGCGAAGAGCGCTTCGCCGATTATTACGCCGAGGAAAAGGCGCTGCGTTTCTCAGAATTTCCGCAGGCAGTCAAGGTTGCCTTTATCGCCATTATCATTGCCCTGCTCGGTGTCATTGCGTTTGAGGGATTCCAGCTGTTCCGCGGCCCCACCCAAGCGGAGTCGGAAACCCAGCAAAAAGAGGACGATAACCAGTACCTGGACATCAACACCCTCAAGGGCGACCCCAACGACGGAGACGACGAGTAGCGAGGGCTGAAGGCAGCCGCAGGATCCCGCATTCAGCACCAGCTTCTAAGTGCTGTTTTGTCATCCAGCTACACTTTTCCGAAGTTTTAAGGTGCCTATTTCGACACTTTTCCGGATTTTATACTCTGTCCCTCCAGATGCGCTTTACGGTGCAGGCGTTGGAAGAAGGGCCATGTGCCGCTGGCGGCCCACATGTTCTGCAGATCAAGCTGCTCGGAGACGACTCGCGCGAGCCGTCCAGCTGGAAGCTCTTTGCCGACGGCGCGTGCGTTGCAGACGGATCCGGCGCCTTTGCCCGCGAGTGCTTCTGCGAGGGCGCCGAGGTGTTTCTGGACCTGTGCCGCGACGCCGTACGCGCAACCGAGCTGTACCAGTGGAGCCAGAGGGAGTACGAGCTGCTGAGTGCGGCCCGCAGGATCGTAAGGGTGTAGACGGGCGGACGAGCCATCGATGATTTTGAGCTGGCAAGGGCCGGGAACTAGATTCCCGGCCTTCAACCTAGCACTGCTTTATGAGATCGAGCACCGCAGGAATGTCATCGGCATTCCGAAGCGCAACGTAAGTGGGTAAGCCCGGGCCAAATCCACCCTGCGTACGCTTGTCCTGGCACATGTCCTCTGGATCCGTTAGATCATCCACACTCTTTGCCAAGCCAACGGCAATCCAACCACCGTTGCTGGTCCTGCCTTCTAGCACGGCATGCAGTTTTCGCTTGCCCGACCTGAAGCCTACATAGTACTTAGCTATGTAGGACTCCCACGAAGGGTTACCACTCAGAACGGACTCGCGCACCTCATCGAAAAGCTTCTGATTGAGCCCACCTTCGGCAAAAGTGGGGTGGTTCTCCTGCAGAGTCCAGACAGGAGCCTCGTCAGACTCCCCACGAGAAGGACGGTACTTGTCGACGACGTCTGCCGGAAGGTCGGGATACTTCCATATCTCGCACGCTTCTTTCGCCAGCTCGTCCGCGCGCTGCCCAATCTCTTCCTCACCCCATTTTTCATGCGAGACAATCGATTTGTTTAGGTAGAGCGGGCTGCACTTAAATCCGACGTCAGGCAGATTGAGCTTGTCCGAGAACGACCGGTTTGAGTACTCCTGGTTGTAGCCCGTCAGCGTAAGATTTCCCAAGTTGTTGCACAGCCTGTCGTGGACGTCTTCCCAGTTCTCACCAAGCGATTCCTTCCAGCCGTGCTCATCATCGATCGTCTGGGGCATGATGTGCTCGATCTGGTAATCGTCGGCTGAGATGGACTCCTTCGGGTGGTGCCAGTTCTCCATGCGCTCCAGGTAATAGCGCTTTTTAGAGAAGCGGTTGTAGCAGTCACGCGTCTTAAACTCCTCGACAAAATGCTCGTCTGTCGGAAAGTATGCGGTCATACCGCTGCTGTGGATAAGGAGCATCGCCGTAACGTACTCCTCGATATCGTCCTGCTGCTCGAGATTGCGATACATGCTGGCAAAGAAATTATTTAGGCCCGTGGTAAGTCTGCCGCAAACCGCTCGCCTGAACAGAAACGACTCGATAGTCTCGCAGATACGTAAAAACGCATTGCGGTTAAGTCCATTCCCCTCGTAAACCGAATAAAGCAACATTAAGAGGGGCCTTATCTGCTTCACGTCGAGGCTTACGATTCTGCCGAACACTCGGCGCAGTCCGTCGTCCTTCTCCTTACCAAGGAACAGACTGGCGTATCTATGTGCATACCCGCGCAGCTCCTTAAGCAGGCCCTCGGTGTCACCATCGTAGTCGTCGGCGAAATAGCGCTTAAACTCGTAGTAGGCCTCGTTCTCCTTCGGCATCCTATTGGGAACTTTAAGCCACAGCCAGTACCAGATAAATGCATTGAACTCGTCCTCGCCGCCTTTTCCGAACAAGCACTCGAGTGGATGCCAATAACCCTCATAAAGCTTGGTCTGTTCGTCGTTGGGAAGCGACATTAGAACGTAGTTACGGATGAGGTCAATGGGCGTGAGCGGCTTGCCCTTGGAGTTCATGGACTCAAATATGAGCTGGGCATTATCAACGCCAGCGGTGAGCTTAGTGTCGATGACCTGCACGCGGTTTAGCCCCGCCCAAAGCCTTGCAGGGTCGAATGATTTCCCGTGCATCTTTTCGCGGAAGAACGCATGGTTCTCGACAATGCGATCCGATTTTTCATCTGGCACGGGAGCCCCAGACACGATGGAGAACAGCGTCTCTTTATCGTCCTGCGAGAGCACCAGCTTGTAGCGTGCCAGACCGTTGTAGTCGTCATCGTTAAAGAGGTAATTTTTCCTCAGCGCCGAGATTTTGAGGTCGCCAAGGAAGCCAGCCTTGTCGGGGTTGCTCTCCAAATAGTCAGCCAAAGCTGCAATCATCAACGAAAACGTCGTCATGCGCTGCTGTCCGTCAATCAGAAGCACGCGCGAAATGCTCGTGGCAGAGCTCTCGGACTCGGGGATATAAAGCATTGACCCCACGAAGTGCGATACGCCATCACGACCCGCTCGCATGACGTCATCCCAAAGCACCTCGCACTCTTTTACACTCCACGAGTAAACTCGCTGGTACACGGGAATGACGAACTGCATCTTCGCCACGCCCATAAGGTCGAGTAGATTTGCCTCGGTTGCTTTCATTTGCGTTTGCTCCCTTTTCTTGTTTTACGTCACCTACCGTCAGTCCTCCACCGAACGGAGGGCGCTAAAGACGAGAGCATCGAAGCGCAGAAGCAACCGGGATGCTCATATCACTAGATTTTACAATGCTTGTTGCGAACACAATTGAACGTCTGATCGGTTCCGATGGCTCCCCCTATGAGAAGAGGGTAGATGCCAAGGGTCGCGTGACTAGCGACAAGTGCATCGCGAACGAAGTGCCGTTTGAGGAACTGCCCGAGGGGTGGTGCTGGACAAAGCTATCGAACGTCGCCTCTATCCAGCTGGGCAAGATGCTTGACAAACAGAAAAACCAAGGTGATCTCGCGCCATACCTTGGAAATGCCAATGTTCAATGGGGCAGATTCGACCTCGCCAATGTGAAGACCATGCCCATGGGCGAAACGGATCGTGCTAAGTATGCGCTCTCTGATGGTGACCTAATCGTCTGCGAAGGCGGCGTACCGGGGAGATGCGCAATCTGGACATCGAACGAGACGATGCATTATCAAAAGGCGCTTCACAGGATTCGCTGCAGCAAAAGGCTGCTGCTCAATACTTACTGCGAGCTGTATATTTGCTTTATAGTGCAATCGCATATATGGGATAGTTGCTTTACCGGAACCACAATCAAGCACCTTCCCGCGCAAACGTTGTCGAGCTGGCTTCTCCCCCTCCCGCCTCTCGCCGAGCAGCGCCGCATCGTCGAGCGCGTGAACGAGCTCATACCCCTGGTCGAGGAGTACGGCAGGGTCGAGAACGCCCGCGAGGCGCTCGACGCCGCGCTGCCCGGCCGCCTGCGCAAATCCGTGCTGCAGCTGGCGGTGCAGGGCGGGCTGGTGCCCCAGGACCCCGCAGACGAGCCCGCGAGTACCCTGCTTGAGCGCATCCGCGGGCAGCGCCGAAAGCTCGTCGCCGAGAAGAAGATGAAGGCCCCGAAGGGCGGCGAGTCGATCATCTTCGCCGGTTCCGATGGCCGCCGCTATGAGAAGAGAGTGGACGCCAAGGGCCGCGAGTCCGTGCCCGTCTGCATCGAGGACGAGATCCCGTTCGAGATACCCGAGAGCTGGGAGTGGCGTCGTTTAGGGTCTCTTGTCTTGAATCGCGGGCAGAAGAGGCCTGAGGCGCGTTTTGCCTATATCGACATCTCGTCGATTGACAATGTGAACCAAAAGCTCGGACAAGAAACTGTTATAAATGCAGCTGACGCGCCCTCACGAGCAAGAAAGCTAGTCGCAAAGAATGATGTGCTCTATGCGACCGTCCGCCCTTATTTGCATAATGCCTGTATCGTAGATAAGGATTTTAATATTAAGCCCATCGCAAGTACTGGGTTTGCTGTCCTTTCATGTCTTGACGGATTCCTTCCTAGTTTTCTTCTCTACTTTTTGGTTTCTCCTAGCTTTGACTCTTATGCAAATGCCAATGAGAACGCGAAGGGGGTTGCCTATCCGGCAATCAATGACAACAGGCTGTATCGCGCTCTAGTTCCTGTTCCCCCGGCCAGCGAGCAGAAACGAATTGTTTCTAGAGTCACCGAAGTATTTGCTCTTACCAATTGACTGCTTCATCAACCGCGGCGCGCTGTTCATCGGCAGTGCGCCGCAGATAGATTCGCGTTGTCTCAATGCTTTCGTGTCCCATAAGATCAGCAAGCAGTGAAATATCTGGGTTGCGGTTGATAAAGTTTTTTGCGAACAAGTGCCGAAATGAATGCGGGTATACGACGTCTTGGTCGACGCCATAGCGCAGTGCGGCACGCTTCAACCCTACGGATATGCCGCGCGAAGTAATCGCGTTGTCGTTTTTGCCTGGAAATAGAAGGCCATTCATTGGCTTGGCTTTCCATGTAAGACTTTCTTCACGCAAAGAGTCAGGTATCCAAATTCTCCTGAGCTTCTGGCCTTTTGAAACAATGTCCATATATCCAGCGGTAACGTGTTCTACTTTGAACTGTCTTAACTCACTTACTCTCGCACCCGTACAACCAAGAAAGCGAACGATGAAATACCAAAACCAATCACCGTCTTGCTTCAGGCCGCTGATTAACTGCATGTATTGTTCATTGCTGATGACATTGTCGAGAAACGGCTTCTGTTGAATTCGCACTCCTTTGAGTCGGATTCCATCGAAAGCGATGAAATCAAGGTAGGTGTTAATTGCGCCGATGCGGTTGTTAACCGTTTTCGGAGCGAATGAAGAAACCAGCCACTCTTTGTGCGCAAGAAGTGACTGGTTTGTTAGAGACTGAGTTTTATCGATAAGCTGGCATATTGCAAAGGAATAAGAATCAACAGTGTTTTCCGCATAACCCTTTTCCTGCAAGTATTGTACAAACATTCTCATGACATCTTCCTTTCGACGAGGTCATGAAAACAGTTAGACAAGTATTTTGAAAAGCCAGTCAACTTCATAAACGATGCGACGCTGCTCGGCGAGGGGCGGAACTGGGATTAGGTAGTTTCTGACCGTCTCCTGCGCAAGCTCTTTCTGCTTCGTGCTGCCGCTTGCCTGGTCTTCAATTTCAGACTGGACTGACGGCCCCGCGAAATAGGCGAAGGCAAACCGGTGATCAAGCCAATCTTCCCGCGTCCTGATCACCGTCACGTGGCTGTCGGCGACGGCCCAGCCGTATCTGTTTTTCGCCGAGTCATAGACCGCCATCCTGCCCAACGTGCCGAGGCCGGTCGAGTTCCAGAGAAGGTCACCATCCTTCAGAATCCGCTCATCCGCGTACTTGGATACGGTGGCTGGGTCGATGAACCTCGCCTTTTCCACGGAGAATCCGCTCCATTGGTTGCACTTTTGGGCGATCACGGGGTATTTCTCGACGGTCGAATACTTCGGCGACTTGCCCCTCTGGATGTAAGTGGTGACGCTCTCGAGCCTCGCCCACTCCCAGCTCTCGGGTATCTCGAACGGGATCTCGTCCTCGATGCAGACGGGCTCGGACTCGCGGCCCCTGGCGTCCACCCTCTTCTCATAGCGGCGGCCATCGGAACCGGCGAAGATGATCGACTCACCGCCCTTCGGGGCCTTCATCTCCCCCTCGGCCACGAGCTGCCGGCGCTGCCCGCGGATGCGCTCCAGCAGAACGCCGGCGGGCTCGTCTGCGGGGTCCTGCGGCACGAGCCCTCCCTGAACCGCCAGCTGCAGCACCGACTTGCGCAGGCGGCCGGGCAGCGCGGCGTCGAGCTCCTCGCGGGCGTCCTCGAGCTCACCGTACTCCTCGACCAGGGGCATGAGCTCGTTCACCCGCTCGACGATGCGGCGCTGCTCGGCGAGAGGCGGAACTGGGACCAGAATGACGTTCAATGACTTCTGATTAGTCTTTGGCATTTTGACACGCGTATCACCCTTAAGCGTCTCCTCAGTGAAGAAATTGCTGAGGAGAACCGTGAGGACATATTCAGGTTGCAGCTTGGTGTTGAGCGGATACATATCCGCACTACACAGCCCATCAAAAGGGGCGATAACCGCCTTTCGAAGAGCTGGACGAATCTTCGAATAGAGAATCTGTCCTGCAGAGAACAGGTGATTGGCGCTCTTAACCTCGTCGGCCTTAACACTATGACAGAACAAGAGCTTTCCGGTGCCTTTTTGGATGTTGTCAGGCGCGATATGAGGAAAGTCCTGATATTTCAACGGGTCGACCAAACGCGCTGCAATTCCAATGACTTCACTAAATCTCGCCCAGGCCCAGCTTTCCGGAATCCCAAACGGAACCTCGTCCGCGATGCACTTGTCGCTCAGAACGCATCCCTTAGTGTCCACGTGCTTCTCATAGGGGGAGCCATCGGAACCGATATAGATAATGCTCTCCCCGCCCTTCGGGAATTTAGCCTTACCCTCAGCAATAAGCTTATGCTTCTCTTCACGAATACGCTCAAGCAGGACGCTTGCAGGCTCATCACTCGGGTCTTGTGGAACGAGCTTTCCCTCAATCGCCATTTGCAGGATTGAGTTCTTCAGGTCTTTTGCCTTCATCTACGCCTCAATCCCAAGAATCTCGCAAATACGAGCAAGCTTCTGGTCAATCTCGGCATCGAGCTTAGCGCGCTCTTCTTTGTAGTTCCTGATCAGTTCGTCAGGCGGTAAGATCTCCTCTTCCTCGTGAGGATAGCCGCACACGTCAAAGTTAAAACCGCCGTCTCGCAACTCGTCAACCGTATAGTACTTGGCCTTGGGATTGCCGTCTTCCTCGATATCCCGACGGTTCTCCCACCATTCCTTTACAGGTGCAAAATGTTCGATCCTAATGGGCTTGGTCTTAGAGAAGTGTTTATACCCCTCGGGCATGTCCATGCGATAGAACCAAACGCCCTCAGAGGCCCCCGTATTATCGAAGAACAGAACGTTAGTAGTGATGCTCGTGTACGGAGCGAAAACACTCTGTGGAAGGCGCAAGACAGTATGCAAGTTCATGTCCTCAAGCAGGCGACGCTTGATCTCCGTCTTTGCACTATCCTGGCCAAAGAGAAAACCATCCGGAATGATAACAGCAGCGCGGCCGCCTCGCTTAAGACGATAAAGAATGAGTCCAAGGAATAGATCTGCGGTCTCGGAGCTACGGAGTGCAACAGGGAAGTTGTTTTGCACCGATGCACTCTCGGACCCGCCATAGGGCGGGTTCATAAGTACGACGTCAAACTGGCCGTCAGGCTTGTGCTTCCACTCGCGAACATCCTTCTCGAGAGAGTTATCGTGAAAGACTTCAGGATTATCGATATCGTGCAACAGCATGTTGGTCACGCACAGCAGGTAAGGGAGCTGCTTCTTCTCGATGCCGTAGACCGATCTTGCATAGAGTTCACGATCGGCTGGAGTCTGAACCTGGGAGTCGAGAATCTTGAGGGCGCTCGTCAAAAAGCCGCCCGTGCCACACGCGAAGTCAGCCACAGTCTCGCCGAGCTTGGGCGCAAGTGCCTGGGCCATAAAGTCAGTCACCGCTCGGGGCGTGTAAAACTCGCCGGCATTACCCGCGGACTGTAAGTCTTTCAGGATGGTCTCGTAAATTTCACCGAAGGCGTGGCGCTCTTTGTACTCGGTAAAATCAACCGACTCGTCAATCTCGTTGATGACTTGACGAAGTAGAATCCCATCCTTCATGTAGTTGTTGGCGTCAGTAAAAGCAGCCTTGACGACGACGTGTCGCAAAGGCGCATCAGGTGCAAGCTCAAGACTCTCAAAAGTCTTGAATAGATCATTGTTCACAAAGTCGAGAAGCTCATCGCCAGTAAGCGCCTTGCCGTCTTTCGCATCGTGCGCCCAGCTATACCAGCGCAGGCGCTCGGGGATGATGGACTGATAGGAGTCATCGTGAAACTCCCACTCCTGCTCCTTGGCATCGTAAATCTTGAGGAAGAAAAGCCAAGTCATCTGCTCAATGCGCTGCGCATCGCCATTGATGCCGGCGTCTTTGCGCATGATGTTCTGCAGGGTCTTTACGAGAGATCCCAGTGCCATTTGCTATCGTTACCTTTCTCTATGCGATGTAGAGCTCGTCCTCGAGCATCTGCGCTGCCTGAATGTACTGTTGTTTGCCGCCGAATGCGGCGACGATCTTCATTGGGCTGCCAAACCGACGGAATTCCTCGAGGTCGAGGACGTGGGTGTCGTCCAAGTCTACGAGGTTCGACGTCGCATATTTGTCGAGAAGCGCTTCAAGGACCTCACGCGCGACGCCGGCATACTCATAGAGCACGCCCTTTTTCTTGACACTATTGGCTCTCTCGCTGCGCGTAAGAGGTCTCTGGTCGTAAGCAATGTGGCAAATGAGGTCAAAGTCGCTCATTTGCTCCTGTCCAGTCTCGAGCCGCAGCTCATCCAGGAATACGCCACGCGCGCGCAGCTCATCGATAATCGCTTGTTTCTTATGTTCAGAGTTCCACGCCGCTAGGAAGTGGTCAAGAGTGTCGTATTCGCCGAGAATGTTTTTTCGCGTATAGTCCTTAAGGCTCTCAGTTACAAGAAGGCCATCGGAGGAGTAATACTGCACCATCTCCGACACTACATAGACGTCGGCCCCATGAACGTGATATTTCACATGGGAGGACGGATCGTCCGGCGGCAATACGGGTGGGTCTACGATCGGAGACGGAGGCGGAACGGGACTGCCGCCATTGCCGCCGGGACCCGGATCCGCAATGGGGTCACCCGGATTAGGCTCAAACACAACAACAGGTTCGCCATCAAACTCGGGATCTGCAAACAAACGCGATGCGTCACGAAAATCGAGGATGGTGAAATAGAGTTTGTCGTAGTCCTCACAGATACGGGTTCCGCGGCCGATAATCTGCTTGAACTCCGTCATTCCGTGCTCACCGAACTTGTTGTCGAGCACGACTACCTTACACGTCTTGCAATTAACACCAGTGGTGAGAAGCTTCGAAGTCGTAACGATGGTCGGGTATTTCTCGTCGGGGTCGATGAAGTTATCTAACTGAGCCTTACCTTCCCTGTCGTCACCCGTAATCTTCATGATGTAGGTGGGGTGATCTCTTACGATATCGGCGTTCTCGTTTACAAGGGCACGTCGCATATTTTCGGCATGCTCGATGTCAACGCAAAAGACTATGGTCTTGGAGTAACGATCCGTCTCCTTTAGAAATTGAGTTATCCGCTTGGCAACTTCCTCGTAGCGCTCTTTGATGACAATCTCGCTGTCGAAGTCTTGCTTCTCGAAAACACGTTTGGGCAGAGCTTCGCCGCGATCATCTATGGTGCCTTCCTCAGTACGGTATCCGTAAATGTCGACGTTCAGCTTAGGACGAATAACTTTATACGGGGCGAGAAAGCCATCCTCGATTCCCTGTTTAAGGGAGTAGGTGTAGACAGGTTCGCCGAAGTAGGTAATGTTTGAAACCTCTTCAGTCTCCTTTGGCGTAGCCGTCATACCGATTTGAATTGCACAATTGAAATACTCAAGTACCTTACGCCATGCGGAGTCCGCCGCGGCGCTTCCGCGATGGCACTCGTCGACGATAATCAAATCGAAGAATTCCGAGTCGAACTCGCGGAATATTTCTTCACCGTTTTCTCCAACAAGCTGTTGGTAGAGCGAGAAATAGACCTCGTAAGCAGAATCGAGCTTTCGACCTACGACCTTGGTTGTAACCCTCTTGAGAGGCTTGAAATCGCCGTCTATGGTCTGATCGACGAGAATATTGCGGTCCGCCAGATAGAGAACCTTACGAACCTCGGTAGTCTGTCGCAAGCGATGAACGATTTGAAAAGCCGTAAAAGTCTTTCCCGTTCCCGTTGCCATAACGAGCAAGATGCGATTCTTACCTCGCGCAATAGCTTCAAGCGTACGATTGATGGCGATGCACTGATAGTAGCGAGGATGATTGCCGCCGTGCTCCTGGTAATACGGAGCGGTCACAATCTCCTGGCTATACGGATGTTCAAGCCCCTTAGCTTTTGAGTATCGTGTCCAAAGTTCCGCCGGAGTGGGAAACTCGTCCATGGCAAGAGCGCGCTCTTTCCCGGTAAGAAAATCGTGCTCAACAAAACCCTTTCCGTTTGAGCTGTACGCAAACGGAATATCGAGCAGCTGGGCATATCCCATCCCCTGTTGGAGACCGGCATCAACGGTGTGCTCCGTATCCTTAGCCTCGACGATTGCGATAGGGATGCCCGGAGCATACATCAGAAGGTAGTCAGCCTTCTTCTTGTCTTTACGGGTGACCATACTTCCGCGCACAACAATCTCGCCACTGGTAAAGAAATACTCAGTGAAGACTTGGGTATTGCGATCCCACGACTTCATAATCGCAGGATCAATGAGTTTAAGCCGTGTGTCAGACTCGTTCATACGTCTCGGAACCCCTCATTGCGCAAAGCGACAGCTATTGATGTTGAGTTGATTAATTTTATCATCACTATGCAATCTAGCAGCCGCTTTATACTAAATGAGACGAAGTAAAGTCAGCCCCGTGAGAAAGCTCCAAAGAAAGCAAAATGAGCCCCGTTGACTTGAGTCAGAGGTCATTCCCGGAGCCCCGCCTACCTCCCCTCCGCCTTCAGCTTCAGCAGCAGGTCGCCCAGCTCGGGACACTTGTTGGAAAGGCGCATCTGGGCTCGATCGCCCATCCTCCACCGCTGGCGGATCTCCTGAGCACGCGGACTCACGCGATAGTCCCCGTCCATCACCTGCTTGAGTAACTTGGCGGTCACGCGCGCGTCGGCTAGGGCACTGTGGGCGTGACCCGTCGACTCGTCAAACTCGATGCCAAACCACGTCGCCGCGTCATTCAAAGAGACGCACTCGTGGCTGCCCACGTCCATGATCGAGGTGTAAAACGCCTGCAGATCGGCCCAGTCCGTAGGAAATGCGGCAAGGTCGATTTGCTTTGCCTGGCACTCGGTCATAAGCTGTCGACGGTCCGTCCCGCTCCAGCAAACTATCTGGGCGGAGTAGCGGCCGATCCAATCGCTGAGCCTTTTGATCACCATGTAGAGCGGGTCGGCCATCGCGGTGTCCACGGCCGATATACCTGTGAGCTCGCGGACGGGAAACGCAACGCCTTCGGTAAATTCCGTCTGCACAAACTGCGAGAACTCGCCCATAACGTTGCCGTGGTAATCGAGCTTGACGGCGCCGACCTCGATAATCTCATTGCGCAGTCCACGGCGCTGGCGCTGCTTTGGCACCGGCGCAAACTCAAAGTCCAGCACAATCTGGCGCGCAAAGTTCGTCGTGTCGATAGCCGAGATACCCGGCGTCTTTTCAGCTGACACGGTCATGGCCTTTCTCCGTCAACTGCCGCTTGCTACATAGGCGGCTACATTGCCGTAAGGATAGGCGCCCGCGCGGACATGAAAGCGGGGCGCAATACCATGCGCCAAGCACACGCCATGCAGACGGCCCCAAGAGAGTCGCCCGCTCTATTCAAATGCATGAAAAAGATTGAGGCCCGGTGACTTGAATCAGAGGTCATCCCGGGCCCATCAATATGCAGTGTACCTACAGAGGGCTGGTTAATCAAACGGGCTTTCGGTGACGAAGACCTGCGCGTCTAGCCCCAATCGCCCAGCGCCGTCTTCTGCCGCCCTTACGAAAGGCTGCTATTCGAGGGAATCACGTTGCTGTTATTATCGAACATATATTCGTATTTATGACCGCGCTTTGATAGAATGGCAGTTGTTGACGGCAGTTCCATGTGCCGGGCAGCGCCCTCCATGCGACGGGAGGTGATGCCCATGACCGATCTGATTGATTTCGTGAAGCTCCTGACCGCTTTGGTCTCGCTCCTCACGGCGCTTATCGGACTTTCCGAGGCACTTAAGCAGCGTACGAAGCAAAAGAAGAGGGGTCGACGCCGTTAAGGCATTGACCCCTTGAACTAAGTAACGGCGCTGCCCAGCTATCACCCTTGGGCTGCCGTCGACTTTATTCTACCTACGGTTGCCAGGTTTAACAAATGAATTTTCAGTAATGGAGCCCCGGAGCCCGCTCGCTCAACCACCTGGCCATCGGATTAGCCGGATTCTGGGACACGCCTTCCGTCCCAGGCCTCTACCGGAAAATGCGTCCCACCCTGAGGCTCAATTCCGGAACACGGTTTCCGTTTGAAGCCCCGATGGGAAAGCGTGTCCCGTTCCGAGAGCTCATTCCTGGATGCAGTTTCCGCTAGAGATGCCACCGGGAAAGCGCATCCCGTTTTGGAGCCAAATTCCGGGTCGTAGTTTCCGCCTGAGGGCCGATCCGGAAACGGCATCCCATTCTGAAGCCGAAATCTGGGACACGCTTTCCGCCAAGGGTTGCAAAAGGAAAGCGCATCCCATTCCGAGCATCACATCAGAGCGCGCTTGGTTATCTCCGCTCGCACATCTCGGCAAACGAAATCAGCTTGGCATCTCCCCTGCTCGCCGCAGCTTCCTGACATCCTTGCGTAAAGCCACGCTTCGAGAAGATCACGTAGCTTTTATGCTGCCGCCTAAAGAGCTCGCTTCGGTACACGAGCTTTTCCAGAACATCCTCGCCTACCGGTTCATTGCGCCATTTGCACTCCGCAAACAGCGCAGTGCCCTCGCCATCGTCAACAATCAAGTCGATTTCTTCCTGCGTATGCGTGCGATTATCCGTCCCCCACCAGCGCCCAACGCTCGCCGGAACCACATCGAGCTGGCCCGCCCGCGCGAGTTCGTACACGTATTGTCTGCATATAAGCTCAAAGACCGTACCCATGTAATCCGATACGTGTGGCTCAATGCGCTCATACGCCATCTCGGCCATATCGTTTTGAATCAGCCCAATGTTCTGCGGAACAAACTTGTACCAGAACCTAAACATCTGGTCGCTCAGCAGATACACGGCTCGCTTATTGCTCGTCTCGTTTAGGGGCAGCTCGCGCTCGACAATCCCAAGCGACGCCAGCTTATCCACATAGCTCTTTACGTTGCTCGCAGGGATTCCCGTAGAGCTCGCAATCTCCGAGATCTTCGAGCGCCCCTGAGCAATTGCTTGCACGCTCGCATCATATTGCTCGGGATTGCGGCACTCCTGCAATAGCAGGTTACTCGGCTCCTCAAAGAGATAGCCCGTAGGAGTAAGAAAAAGACGTTTGATGTTGTCCTTGGGCGGTGCGGCAGGATCGACTTTCTCGATATATGCAGGAATGCCACCCGTCATGCCATAGCAAACCGCAGCGTCTTCGCGACCCATGCCATGCCACAGGCCGAGGGTCGTCGTAAAATCGAGCGGCATGATCTTAAACTGGGCCGTACGCCTACCGTATAGTGGACTCTCGTAGCCCAACACCTGCTCTTCCATAAACGAAAGCGACGACCCGCACAGGATAAGCATGAGCTTGGTCTCTTTGTACAGGTGATCGATCTTGTCTTGCAGCAACGAGCTGATCTCGGGATTCGATTGGGCGAGATAGGGATACTCGTCAATCACGACAACCAAACGTTCCGTGCGAGCCATGGTGGCCAACGCATCAAACGCCTCGTCAAAGCTACGAAACGACACGCCTGTAGCACCAACCGAACCCGCAAGTATCGCCTGGCTAAAGCCGTGCAGGTTTGCCTCTGCATTGGTACGACGAGCTTGAAAGTAAATAGCCTTCTTGCCTTGGATAAACTCTGTGATAAGACGCGTTTTACCCACGCGACGGCGGCCGTAGATTACGGGCATCTCAAAGGAGCCCGTGCCATACAGTCGATTGAGCTCGGACATTTCCGCCGTTCTTCCGATAAACATAGGGCCATCCTTCCTTCACGTTATAGCTAGCTATATTATACCGTCCTATAATATAGCTAGCTATAACGTAATTCGACAAGCGACGCACGCAAAAGGGGCGGTATACCACCGCACGTGGACCGTTCCGGAAAATGTATCCCGTTCTGGAGCCAAAAACTGGGCCGTAGTTTCCGCCAAGCATGTCATCCGGAAAGTGCGTCCCGCTCTGAGCGCTCATTCTGGGATGCAGTTTCCATTTGAGGCCCATCGGGAAAGCGCGTCCCACTCTGGGGCCGAAATCTGGGACACAGTTTCCGGTTGAGGGCTGTTCCGGAAAGCGCGTCCCATTCCGAGTGGCAATTCCGGGACACAGCTTCCGCAGATACAATGCAACGATCCACAGCCCTTATCACATGCCTTCAAATATGCGATCCAGAAACACAAAACAGCAGATAGATTGCTCTTTTTCGGAAAAGTAAACGTCCCTAAACTTACCAAGGCTTCATATCTAGCTACCGTTCACGGGTGCCGATTACCGCCCGCCGATTCGGCTTCAAAAAATGGCGTCAAAACCAGGCCATCTACCTGCATGGTTAGATTTTGGTCAGCTTTTGGTCAGCTGAGCGGCAAGTTCCAGCTGATACGTTTTTGCTACCCAAAAGGAGGCGGTAGCTCATGACCCATTGCAATGACCAGCTCATCGACCAACTGCTCACTCAAGCCGAACAAGAGGGGCGCTGTCTGATTCCCCCGAGCACGGCGATCCGAAAAGCGCTCCTTCGGCGCACCGGCGGCACGGTTGTCTCGCCCATGCCGGGGTTGTTTGCGCGAAAAACGCGCTGGGATGAACTCAACCGAGCGCAACGCCATTGCGAAATCCTCCGCGCCCTTGCGATCATCCACCCCGATTGGACGTTCTGCTCGTTTTCGGCAGCTTGCCTGCTGGGGCTCGAGGTCTCGTGGCGACACCTGAACGTCGTGCATGTTTGCAGCTCGACAAAGCCGTCGGCTCGTCCGGGCGCACATATTCAGCGAAACCAGATTGAGCCGGCCGGAGCAATACGCAGAGCCGGCATATCGGTAACGCCGCCCATCAAAACGGCCACAGATTGCCTGCTGCAAACTGGTTTTGCCGACGGCATGCCCATTGCCGATTCGGCGATCTCAAAGCTCGGCCTTGCGCGGGAACAGCTGATGGAGGCCGTTGAGCAACGAGCGACTGCCCGCAATGGTCGTGCGATTCGCACCGCCCTCACAACGCTTCGATATGCCGACGCCCGCGCCGAGAGCGGCGGGGAATCGGTCGCCCGAGCCGTCATGATCGAGACGGGCTTTGCGCCCGACTGGCTTCAATACGAGCTGACGGACCCCTTCGATTCGGCCAAGCCCATACGAACGGACTTTGCCTGGGAGCGCCAGGCGCGGGAACTCACGCTGGGCGAGCTCGACGGGCTCATCAAATATACCGACCAGACCATGCTGGCCGGACGCACCACCGCCGAGGCGCTCGTTGCCGAACGACAGCGCGAGGCGCACCTATCGCTCTACGGCCACCCTCTGCTGCGCTTTACCATGAACGAGGTCCGCTCGACAGGAATGCTCGCCAAAAAGCTGCAGACGGCAGGCATCCGGCAGACCGCGCTGCCGACATGGCTCAACGAGGTGGACCTGTAGGAGCTGCTAGGCCAAGCATCGCCGAATCGCATTCCCCCTATCTGGGCCGCGTTTTCCCAACGGCCACGCCAACGGAAAGCGCGTCCCAGCCTGGACGCTCAAAACGGGATGCACTTTCCGGATGGCGGGCCTGGCGGAAAGCGTGTCCCGGAATCCCGTCTCAGAGCTGGACAGGCTTTCCGGTTGAGTCCTTCAACGGAAACCGCATCCCGGAATAAACACTCAAACTGGGATGCGCTTTCCAAGTGAGCGGTTAACGGAAAGCGCATCCCACTCTGAGGCATGATTCCGGGACGCTGTTTCCGCCAGAGGCTCTACCGGAAAGCGTGTCCCGTTCTGAGCGCCAATTCTGGGATGCAGTTTCCACTCCAAACAAAGGGCCCCGGCTCGCGATGGAGCCGGGGCCAAAGGCGCAGCGTATGTAGTTGATGTTGAGCGCGAACAGCTCGTCAGCAATGGCCGTCCGCGCCCTACCCTACCCGCGGTTGCGGGCGCGGCTGTAGGGCGTATCCACCATGGGCAGATCCGGACGCAGCTTGCCGTCGAACGCGCGGTAGGCGTTCTGCACGGCGGGCGCCGTGGGGATCGTTGCGATCTCGCCGATGCCCTTGCCGCCGTATGCCACGGGCAACAGCTCGTCCTTCTCCACGTAGATGGCGTGGATATTCGGGATCTCGGGCGCACGGAACAGCCCGAGCGTACCGTACCTTGCCTGGGGCACGCAGTCCTTGAGCGGCCAGTCCTCGGTAAGCGCATAGCCCATACCCATGAGCACGCCGCCTTCGATCTGACCCTGGATGGAGATGGGGTTGACCACCTTGCCGGAATCGTGCGCGGCATAGACCTCGCTCACGCGGCCGTCATCATCCAGAATGACCACATGCGTGGCAAAACCGTAGCAGATGTGGCTCTTGGGGTTGGGCACGTCGGCACCCAGCTTGTCGGTCGGCTCCAGATACACGTAGCCAAACTCGCATCCCTCGAGCGCCTTGATGGCGGTCGCGGGATCCTGAGGATGCATGCCCTGGCCGGCGACGAGCTCCTGCGTGCGCAGCTGATAGGCGCGACCGTCGTCGTACTCAATCTTGACGCCGTCGCCATGCGCATTCACGGGAGCGGCGGGCGCAGACTTGCCGGCCTCGATGTCAAGCATGGCATCGCGCAGCAGGAAGGCGGCACCGCGCACGGCCTCGCCGGTCACGACCGTCTGACGCGAGCCAGACGTGGTGCCGGAGTCGGGAGCGTTCTCGGTAGAGCACTCGCCATTGGCAATGCAGCTCAGCGGCAGACCGCAGGCCTCGGCAACGTCCTGCAAAAAGACCGTGTTGCAGCCCTGGCCGATGTCGGACGTGGCGGCGTAGACCACGGCCACGCCGTTCTCGACGCGGATCTTGCAGCGGCCGGCATCGGGCAGGCCCACGCCCACGCCGGCGTTCTTCATGGCGCAGGCGATACCGGCGTGTCCGGGATGCGCGTAGTAGGCATCCTTGACCTCGAGCAGCGTCTCTTTAAGCGCCGTGGAGCAATCGGCAATCTGGCCGTTGGGCAGAACCTCGCCCGGCTCGATGGCGTTGCGGTAGCGAATCTCCCACGGATCCAGGCCGACCTTCTCTGCCAACAGGTCGATCAGGCTCTCGAGCGCAAACTCGGACTGGCAGACGCCAAAGCCGCGGTACGCACCGGCGGGCGGGTTGTTGGTGTAGTAGCCAAAGCCGCGAATGTCGGTGTTCTGGTACTTGTAGGGGCCGACGGCATGCGTGCAGGCGCGCTCGAGCACCGGGCCGCACAGCGACGCGTAGGCGCCGGTGTCAAAGTTGATCTCGCAATCCAGGCCGGTAAAGTTGCCCTCGGCGTCGCAGCCCAGTGTAAAGGTGCCGTCCATGGCGTGGCGCTTGGGATGGAAAGCGAGCGACTCGGCGCGCGTGAGCTTGCACTTCACAGGACGCTGGAACTTATAGGCAGCGAGCGCAGCCAAGTGCTGGATGGACACGTCCTCCTTGCCGCCAAAACCGCCGCCCACGAGCATAGTCTCGACGACCACACGCTCGGGTTCGCCATCCCAGCCAAACATGTGGGCACACTCTTTGCGCGTGTCGTAGGCGCCCTGGTCGGTCGACTGCACCTTGACGCCATTCTTGTACGGGAAGGCAACGGCGCACTCGGGCTCCAAGAAGGCATGCTCGGTAAAGGGCGTAGTAAAGCGCTGCGTCACGGTGAATGCGCTCTCCGCCAGCGCCTTGGCGGCGTCGCCGCGCGTCACATGGCGGCTCTGGCACACGTTGTCCTTGAGCTCCACCGTGTTGCCAAAGGCAAAGAAGCTGTCGTGCAGGCGCGGGGCGTCGGCAGACCTGGCCTCGGCGATGTTGCGCACGGGCTCCAGCGGCTCGTAATCAATCTTTACGAGCTTCTTGGCCTTCTCGAGCGTCGCCTCGTCCTCGGCAACCACCAGCACGATGGCGTCACCCACGCAGCGGGTGATATCGCCCTGGGCGATCATGACGTCCCAGTCCTGGATAAGGTGGCCGACCTGGTTGACCGGCACGTCCTCGGCGCGCAGGATGCCCACCACACCGGGCAGGGCCTCGGCCTTGGAGGTATCGATGGAGAGCACACGGGCGCGCGGATACTTGGAGCGCACGGTGCTGGCATAGGTCAGGCCCGGCTGGTCGATCTCGTCGATGTCGTCGGGGTACTTGCCCTCGCCGAGCACCTTCTTGCGCACGTCGATGCGGAAGGCGCGCTTGCCCACGCCGTAGTCATCGCCGCGCTCCAAGTCCTCGTCGATCTGCTTTTCGCCGCGGAGCACCGCAGCGGCCAGCGCAATGCCCTCGATAATCTTCTTGTAGCCGGTGCAACGGCAGACATTGCCGCGGATGGCGTACTTGATCTGCTCCTCGGTGGGCTCGGGGTCCTCGGCGATGAGCGCTGCACCCGCCATGACCATACCGGGGATACAAAAGCCGCACTGCACGGCGCCCACGGCGCCAAAGGCGTACACAAACGCCTCGCGCACGTTCTCGGGCAGGCCCTCGACAGTCACGATGTCGCGGCCGGCGGCAAGGGCGGTGGTCAGCACGCACGCCTTGACGGCCGCACCGTCCACATGGATGGTGCAGGTGCCGCAGGCGCCCTCGGAGCAGCCGTCCTTGGCGGAGTGAATGTGCAGGTCGTCGCGCAGATAGCGCAGCAGCGGTTTGTTTTGGGTCGTCGTGTGCTCGACGCCGTTAACGGTAAAAGTGAATTCCTGTGCCATGGTGATTCCCTTCTACACGCCGGCGGCGATACCGGTGCGGTCGTGGATGGCGCCATGCGGGCAGACGACGGCGCACATGCCGCACGACAGGCAGTCCGTGCCGTCGATATGGGCGCAGTTGTCCTCGATGCGGATAGCGCCGGCAGGGCACTTTTTGGCGCACATGCCGCAACCGATGCAGCTGGTGTCGCAGATCTTGCGCGCAATGGCGCCCTTATCGGTGTTGTTGCAGCGCACCAGGATGTTCTGGTAGCCGGGAACGAAGGCAATCACGCGCTGCGGGCACGCCATGCCGCACAGGCCACAGCCCGTGCACTTGGAGCGGTCCACGCGGGCGACGCCGTCGACCAGCGCGATGGCACCGTGGGGGCAGGCCGTAACGCAGGCGCCACAGCCAATGCAGCCTTCGCTGCAGCGGGCGTCGCCGCCTGCGGAAGCACAGCCGCTTCCGCAGGCAACGTAGGCCACGTGATGTTGAATGGATTTGGCCATAAGAGATTCGCCTATTTCTTAAGAAGGTACGAATAGTTGTCGCGCACGGCCCTGATGGTCAGGCGGACGGCCTCGGGCAGACCGGTGTTGACGGCATCGACCGAGACGGTGCGGACCGTGCCGGCGACGCGGACCTTAAAGTGGTCCTCGTCCACGGCCAGGAAGCCCTCGTTCTCGGAGTTCTCCATGTCCTCCTCGCTCCAGAACAGGGTGAGCTTGTCCTTGTAGGGACGGCCCTCCTGGTAGGGGCAGAACACGGCGCAGTTGCCGCACTCGTTGCACATACCGTCGACGTGGACGACCTGATGCTTGGCCAGGCCCGGCACCTTAATGGCCACGTTGGCGCGGTTGGGGCACACGTCGCAGCAGACCTCGCACACCGAGCCGCAGCCCAGGCAGCGGGTCTTGGTGCAGTTGCGCTTGTCGCGGCACAGCGACCCCTTGCGCTCGTAGCAGGTGCCCTCGCGGCCAGCCTGCTCGTTGCAATCGGCGTACTTGTTAAAGTCCACGCCGGCGATGGCACGGGCGACCTCGGCGGCGTCGGCAATAGCCTCGACCACGGTGGCAGGACCGCGACGGCAGTCGCCCGCAGCCCAGACGCCCTCGACGCCGGTGGAGGTGGCGGCAAGGCGGCCGCGACGGTCGTGCTCAACGCCCGCGGCGTCGTACAGGCTGGCATCGATGCCCTCGCCCACGGCGCAGATCACCGTGGTGGCGGGAAGCTCAACGGTCTCGCCCGTGGCGACAGGGCTGCGACGGCCGCTTGCATCTGGCTCGCCAAGCTCCATAACATCGCAGGTCAGCACGGCGCCGTTAAGTGCCTTGGGCGCCAGCAGCTCGCAGAACTCAACGCCATCGGCAAGAGCAAGATCGAGCTCTTCCTCGTCGGCGGGCATCTGCTTCTTGGTGCGGCGATACACCAGGCGCACGTTCTTCACACCAGCCAGGCGCTTGGCCACGCGGGCCGCATCCATGGCGGTGTTGCCGGCGCCAATGACGACGACGTCCTCGCCCAGCTCGAGCTTCTCGCCCTTCTTGGCGGCCTCGAGGAACTCCAGCACGTCGAGCTCGGCACCCTCTCCCAGGCCCGCAGAGCCGGGCATCCAGGCACCGGTGGCCACGACCACGTCGGTAAAGCCCTGGGCCTTGAGCTCATCGATGGACTTCACGCGAGCATTGAGTTGTACCTTGGCACCAAAGGCCAGGCAGAGCTCTGCATCGTGGGAGATATCGTCGCTGGCGATACGGAACTCGGGGATCACATGACGGACCACGCCGCCGAGCGAATCGCGGGCCTCAAAGATAGTGACAGGCACGCCGGCGCGCGTCAGGAAGAACGCCGTCGCCAGGCCGGCCGGGCCGCCGCCGATAACGGCAACGTTGCGCTCGCCGTCGTTGGCGATGGCCTGGGTGCGCAGCTTGGGCAGCACGGCGGTCATGGCCTCGCGGGCGGCCTTGAGCTTGCTGGCGCGGATCTGGGCGCCCTCGGGCTCGTAGAACGCACGCTCGCAGGCACGGCCGCAGGGATGCGGGCAGATGGTGCCGGTAATGAACGGCAGGGCGTTGCGCTCGACGATGATGTTGAGGGCGTCCTCGAAGCGGCCCTCGTCAACAGCCGCCAGGTAGGCGGGAAT
>NZ_JBDMHB010000007.1:6424-69046 GCF_039752955.1 Collinsella aerofaciens | reverse complement strand
GCCTCTCGGCGGCCTTGCGAAAAACAAATCCAAGTTAGACCATTTCAAATGGTTCGATGTCTGCCCGGATGCGACACTTGAAGTGTCCATCCTCGCAGTATCCGGTTCTCAAGGTGCACGCCTGCGCTGGTTCACGGTTGCACCGGGCCGCGCGGCAAGGAGATATATTGCCAGACCGCGAAGCCCTGTGGGACGTCAATTCCACTCTTCACAAGTCCTACACAATATATTGCTTTCTATATAAGTCATAGAAAGGCTGGTGCAGAAATACTGCACGTATCAGATGATGACCCTTCGGTTAAGAGATATATAAAGATCGGTCACCTGTAAGTGTCTATCTACCCGCGCTTTTGCTATATAAACCAGCGCTTCAGATAAAAAGAGGGAGCGCCGCGCATAACGCGACACTCCCCTAGCGATTCAAGAGAATCTATTAGGCCTCGAGAGCCTTCTTGGCGATGGTAGCCAGCTCGTTGAAGGACTCGATGTCCTCGTATGCCATCTGAGCCAGGACCTTGCGGTCGAGCTCGATGCCGGCAACCTTCAGGCCGTGCATGAACTGAGAGTAAGAGACGTCGTTCAGGCGAGCAGCAGCGTTGATACGAGTGATCCAAAGAGAACGGATCTCGCGCTTCTTGTTGCGGCGATCACGATACTGATACTGCAGGGAGTGCTGGACCTGCTCTTTAGCATGCTTGTAAGTACGCGAAGCGGCACCGTAGTAACCCTTCGCACGGTGCATAACGGTACGGCGCTTCTTCTTGGCGGCAACAGCGCGCTTAATACGTGCCATGTTCTATCAACTCCTAGACGGTAAAACGAAAAACGGGAACGCGAACTTAGGCGAGACGCGACTTGATGACCTTGCGGTCGGCAGCGGCAATCTCGGTCTCCTGACGGAAGCCACGCTTACGCTTGGTGGACTTCTTGCTCAGGATGTGGCTCTTGAAAGCCTTGGCGCGCATAAGCTTGCCGGTACCAGTCTTGCGGAAACGCTTCTTGGTGCCGCTGTGGGACTTCATCTTAGGCATGAAATACTCCTTAATCGGTTACAGAACACTAGTTACTTAGTATCGCTTGCCGCTTTATCCTCATCGAAGGCGCCCTTAATCGGGGCGAGCAGCATAAGCATGTTACGGCCTTCCATCTTAGGCTTGGACTCGACCGTAGCGTAAGGCTTGAGATCCTCGGCGAGACGCTCGAGAACGTTAAGGCCCTGCTCCGGGTGAGCCATCTCACGGCCGCGGAACATGATGGTGATCTTAACGCGTGCGCCCTTCTTGAGGAAACGCAGAACGTGGCCCTTCTTGGTCTCGTAGTCGCCAACGTCGATCTTGGGTCGGAACTTCATTTCCTTGACCTCGACCTTGGACTGGTTCTTACGAGCAGCCTTGGCCTTCATGGCCTGCTGGTACTTGAACTTACCGTAGTCCATGACCTTGCAGACCGGCGGCTCCGCGTTGGGAGCGATCTCGACCAGGTCGAGACCCTGATCGTCGGCGACACGCTGGGCATCGCGGATGGCGAACAGGCCGAGCTGAGAGCCATCGACGCCAATCAAACGGCACGAAGATGCAGTAATCTCGTCGTTGATGCGGGTGTCATCAGACTTAGCTATTTTCCCTACCTCCATTCATAAAAAAATAACCCGGCGCTTCTCAGCAACCAGGTCGTACACATAGAGTTCCTCGATTTGAGGAAGGGAATCTAAGTTGTATGACCAGTCAGCTGCTCATTGGCGCCAAAAGGTGGGAACCCTCGGGTTCCTCTTTAGGGCATTGCGGGAACAACGCCTTGCGAATAATAACACGTACAGCGCGTTATCACATTACGTACACGAAAAAGGGGGCCGCAACCCCCTTGAACGCTCACTTGCATGTATGGTGCCCGAGGCGAGACTCGAAGGGCCTTCGCTTCGCGAAGCCCCGGGCTTCGGGCGCGCGGCGCCCTCGCCACGCTCCGCTACAAACAGGCCACAGGCCTGTTTGCTTAACGCTTCGCGCGCTCACGCGAGTTCGGCACGAAAAAGGGGGCCGCAACCCCCCCCTCGAACGCTCACTTGCATGTATGGTGCCCGAGGCGAGACTCGAACTCGCACGTTGTTGCCAACGGTGGATTTTGAGTCCACTGCGTCTGCCAATTCCGCCACTCGGGCACGTAATGCGTGAGTTAGTTTATCACAGCTTTCTACCGATTAGTCCGAAAATGGAACTTCGAGCATTTCGACGAGTTCGACCGTGCGTAGCATCTCGCGCTGACGGCATCCGCGACCGTCGACCGAAGCCTCACCCATCTGGTTATCGTAAGGGTCCTCGCGCATGCCGTCGAAAGAGGGCTCAAACTCTGCCTGGAATCGATTGTTGGCCACCATACGCCATGGGTCGAGATTGCCAAAGTAGTGACGGCGGCGCCACTCCTCCCCCATCCTGCGAGCAGAAGATCCAAATGACACGTCGGCGTTGAGCCAACCGGTCTGCGACGTATAGAACTCTGCCCAGTCGTGCGACCCCACCGAATCGGGCGCAACGTAGAGGCCGCTCTGCCAACGGGCAGGCACGCCCGCGATACGGCACATGGTGATAAACGTGAGCGCCATAACGCCGCAATCGCCGCGGAGCGAATGCGCGCAGTCATCGGCAATAGATCCCAAAAGCAAGTACGGCGGCTGATAGCGATAGTCGATATACTGCGTCAGGTAATCATAGATAGCACGGGCGCGATCGAGCGGATCCTCGAGTCCGCCAACAACGCTGGCCGTCAGCTGCTGCAGATACGGCGTAAATGCAATGTGCGGACGGTCCTCGGAAATATCCTCGGGCAGAGGCGCGTCCATACGCGGATGAACCGGAAGTGTGCCACCGTAGACATCACAATAAGCAGCATCGATGTGATAACGATAAGTCACCGAGAATGAGCGCTCACTCGAAGAAGACCACGAGGCGGTACGCGCCGAAGCGTTCGCGGGAGCAACAGCACCCTCCGGCGTCATGTCGAGAATCTCGACCTGAGACTGTTGGCGGCAGGTGGCGGCTACGGGAAGCCAAGCGCGAACGGTCTCCCCCTCTAGAGCGCCGGGGACAGACAAGGACGCCTTAAGCGTAATAACGCGAGTCAATCCGTTTTGTGACTCCATCTCCTTGAGCATCTCGTTGCGCAGTGCAATTCCGTCCGTAGGATCGGGACGCATGCCGGGGACCTCTTTGGGATATACGCGAAGCGAATCGAGGAAGTTGTCGAGAACGAACAGCTCGCCATCGATAAAGCGCCAGTCAATACGCTTACGGTCAATCAGATCGTCAAACTGCTCATCGGTAAACTCGGGCCACTCCTCGCGGATCATCTCGATAGCCCGATCACGCGACACCGAAAAATGAAGCGGCGTCTCGAGCATGCGATACCGCTCGGCACGAACACAAGCAGCAAGCGAAGGCTCGGGGTTCTGTTCCAAAAGGCGATCGCAGGCAGCAACAGCCTGCGTCAAATAGCCGGCATCCTTGAGACGAAGAATCTCAGGCGGCAGTCCAATATCGAGATGACGAAAGTCATCACAGCAAACATCAACAGAGCAACCAACAGGACCCTCGTCAATAACCTTCCCATCAGCAGGTAAAACATCAACAACAGCCATAACCACTCCCACGTCAAACGACAAGTTGAGTCCATTGTACCGGCATAAAAACAAAGCCCCAACCAAGGAGCCCCTAACACCGATAAACGGTAGTCTAAATTATATGAAATCAGCCCAGTAACCCTGTAGCGAGTTAACGAAGGAGGCCCCGTTCACCCGGAGCTTTTCCCATTGCGCGACTTCTGGCAAAGCCAGGTGAGCGCAAGGGAAAAGCGTAGGGTGAACGGGGCCTCCGACGGGAAAGTTAAACCGCTACTTACGCCTTGTTGACGGAGCCAAACTCCTCCATGAGCTCCTTGGTGCGGGCAACGATGTTGTCGCGACCAGGCTTGAGGAGCTTGCGGGGGTCAAAGCCCTTGCCCTGCTGATCCTTGCCAGCCTCGATATACTCGCGAACGCCCTTGGCGAAGACGAGCTGCAGATCGGTGTTGACGTTGATCTTGGAGATACCCAGGGAGATGGCCTTCTTGATCTGATCCTCGGGGATGCCGGTACCACCGTGCAGAACGAGGGGCAGGTCGCCGGTCTGAGCCTTGATCTCGCCCAGACGCTCGAAGGAAAGGCCAGCCCAGTCGGCGGGATACACGCCGTGGATGTTGCCGATACCGCAGGCGAGGAAGTCGACGCCCAGGTCAGCAATCTGCTTGCACTCAGCGGGGTCAGCGAGCTCGCCGTTGGAGGTCACGCCGTCCTCGGTGCCGCCGATGCCGCCGACCTCGGCCTCGATGGACATGCCCTTGGAGTGGGCAAGCTCAACGAGCTCCTTGGTGCGGTCGAGGTTAAGCTGGAAGGTCTCCTCGTGAGAGCCGTCATACATGATGGACGTGAAGCCGGCCTCGATGCACTTGAAGCAGTCCTCGTAAGAACCGTGATCGAGGTGAAGGGCGACGGGGACGGTAACGCCCGTGGCCTCGACGGCAGCCTTGACCATGTCGGCGCAGACCTTGAAACCGCCCATCCACTTAGCGGCACCAGCGGTGCACTGAAGGATCAGCGGAGACTTGGCCTCCTCGGCGGCCTGGAGAATAGCCAGGGTCCACTCGAGGTTGTTGGTGTTGAAGGCACCGAGAGCGTACTTGCCGGCCTCGGCCTTCTTGAGCATGTCTGCTGCGTTGACGAGCATAAAAGAAACCTCCTGTAAGGTTGCTCCGATAACGCCTGAGATTTTACCACGACATACCCGAGCATAAACGTTCGTTTGTTCACGAATACCATCCGATTGGACAAATTTTGACCGTTTGCCCCACAGAATCGACCCACTGGGGAAAATAGCTTGACGATTGAGCGGTCTTCGTGGTTCGAAAGACGGCTTCGAGCCTACATCTGCATAAACGGGTTCTGCATAAGTTCGCGCGCCATCGTGGTCGAATCGCCATGGCCCGTCAAGCAAACGGTATCGGGCGGAAGCGTCTTGGCAAGTTTGGAGAGCGAGCGCATAATCGCCGCCTCGTCACCGCCGGAAAGATCGGTACGACCGTGACTGCCCGGGAAAAGCGTGTCGCCCACAAAGGCGATGTTCCCCTGCTCGGTCGCGGCGAACAGGACGATGCCGCCCGGCGTATGCCCCGGCGTCTCGATCACCTGCAGACAGACGTCGCCCACCTCGATTGTATCGCCCTCGGCAAGCAAGCGCGTCGGCTCACCCGGATCGGGCGTCTCGATACCCCACATGGCGCGCTGCTCCTCGATATTTGCGCGAGGTACCGTCACGTCCTTAGCGCACAACTCATATAGTGCGCTGTCGCCAACGACAGCTCGAACCCCGGCAACCCCGCCAACATGGTCGGCATGACCGTGCGTGCAGACAGAGCCGAGTACGCGCACCTCGGGATGCGCGGTGCGGATATGCTCCACAAGACGCTCGCCCTCCCACGCCGGATCGACGATTAAGCACTCGTCATTCGAAATCACGGCGTAGCTGTTGGTCTGAATCGGGCCGTTGACGAGTGCCTCAATCGAAACCGCACCTCGGGGTGTCAGGTCCAAAGTCATATCGCCCATGCGCATACCCTCCTTCTAAAATACGTTCGAGGCACCAAACGATGCCTCGAACGTAACCAATTATCTATGATGCTGAGAGGCTCTCGCACCTACACACGGCGCTTGAGCTGAGCTCCGCCTTCGCCGGGCATAAGACGGCGCGCGTCGTAGACCGAGTCAACACTGCTGATGGAAGCCAGCAGCGGATCCAGACCACTCGCGTCCGAGATCTCGACCATAAAGCGCAGGGTTGCAATACCCTCGCGGTTGGTCGACGTGGCGGCAGAAAGGATATTGCCACCCGCATCGCCAATGGCAATGGTGACATCCTTGAGCAGGCCCATGCGGTCCAAGCACTCGACCACGATCTCGACCTGGAAGAGGGTGTCAGCAGCGCCGTCCCACTCCACATCGATCATGCGCTCGGGATGTTCCATAAGACCCTTGACGTTGGGGCAGTTGGCGCGATGCACCGAAACGCCACGACCGCGCGTGATGAAGCCGACGATGTCGTCACCCGTCACGGGGTTGCAGCAATGAGCCAGACGGACCAGCAGGCCGCTGTTGCTCTCGCCCTTGACGATAATGCCGTTACTGGCGCTCTTGCCGCGCTTTTGCGGCTTGCGGTTGGAGCCGCGAGCGGGCTGCTTCACGACCTCGGCGATAGCCTCGGCCTTGGTGAGCTGTTCCTCGGGCTTGGGGTCCAAGATTTGCTCGACCTTATTGCCCACAGCGCGCGGGGCAACCTTGCCGGCGCCGACGGCGGCAAACAGGTCCTCGAGCTGCTTGAAGTTAAACTGCTCCGCCACGGCGTTGAGTGCACGCGTCGAACGCGGCGTAGAAATGCCATAGCCACGCTTACGCAGGTCCTTGGCCAGCATATCGCGACCGGCGGCAGCGTCGTCGTCCTTGGTCGCAGCGGCAAAATAGCGGCGGATCTTTGACTTGGCGGAAGGTGTCTTAACGATCTTGAGCCAATCGCGCGACGGCTTGGAACTCTTGTTAGTCAGGATTTCAACGCGGTCGCCCGTCTTGATCTCGTGCGTGAGCGGAGCCACCGCACCGTTGATTTTGGCGCCGACGCAATGGTTTCCCACCTCGGTATGAACGGCATAGGCAAAGTCGAGCGGCGTGGAGCCAGCACGAAGCGCCATGACCTCGCCTTTGGGCGTGAAGACAAAGATCTCCTGATCGAACAGATCGACCTTCAGCGAGTGCAGGTATTCCTTGGCATCGGTAATCTCGTCGGAAGCCGCCCAATCGAGCGAATGCTTGAGCCAGTTGATCTGGTCGTCCAAACGTTGAGCGTCATTGGTCTTGGAAGCAGACGATCCGCCCGACTTCTTATATAGCCAGTGGGCGGCAATGCCGTACTCGGCCTGCTCATGCATCTCGTAGGTTCGAATCTGAATCTCGAGCGGACGAGCCGTAGGGCCGATGACCGTCGTGTGGAGCGACTGGTAGTTATTGACCTTGGGCATGGCGATATAGTCTTTAAAGCGACCAGGCATGGGGTGCCACAGCGTATGCACCGCACCGAGCGTGGAGTAGCAATCGCGCACCGAATGGGTAATTACGCGCAGCGCCACCAGGTCGTAGATCTCGGAGAACTCCTTGCCCTTGCGCTTCATCTTTTGGTAGATGGACCAATAGTGCTTGGAGCGGCCGTTGATCTGGAAGTCCTCCAGACCAATGCGGTTGAGCTCATCGGTAAGCGTCTTGATGGTCTCGGCAAGGTAGCGCTCGCGGACCTCGCGCGACTCAGCCACCATGCGCGCGATGCGCTGGTAGGCATCGGGCTCCAGGTAGAAGAAGGACAGGTCCTCGAGCTCCCACTTAATAGAGCTCATGCCCAGGCGGTCGGCCAAGGGCGCGTACACGTCCATGGTCTCGCGAGCCTTAAACAGGCGACGATCCTCGCGCAGGGCTGCCAGCGTTCGCATGTTGTGCAGACGGTCGGCAAGTTTAACGATGATGACGCGAATGTCCTTGGACATGGCGAGGAACATCTTGCGCAGCGTGAGCGCCTGCTTCTCGTCCATGCTGTCGACTTCGATGTTGGTGAGCTTGGTCACGCCATCGACGAGCTCGGCCACCGTATCGCCAAACAGGCCGGAAACATCGGCAAGAGAAGTCTCGGTATCCTCGACGGTATCGTGCAGCAGCGCGGCGCACACCACATCGCAGTCCATCTTGAGATCGGCCAAAATGATGGCAACCTCGACGGGATGGTTAATGTACATCTCGCCCGAGCGGCGCTTTTGGTTGCAGTGCTTCTCGGCGGCAAAGCAGTAGGCCTGCTCAACCTTAGAAAAGTCGCCCTCATTCATATATTTGAGGCACAGGCGCTCCAGCTTGTCGTAGCTGTCCGCCATAATCTCGGGCGGCAGCTCATCGGCATGCTTATAGTGCTCCATCTCCGAAAACGGCTGGAGGGTGGAATCATGGGCGGTACGGGCTGCGGCATCCATCGAGGTCCCCTTCCCCTAGGCCCGCGGTACGATCGGGCGGTTAACTTTGGCTAGCATATCAGAAGCGCACGAATCGAGCGCCCAGCTCCGGAAAGCCGAAAACTCCATGCGCGAGCGCAAGCCCTCCAAATAGCGAATTGACCTGCTCAATTGCACGCGGCCGGGGTTTTCGGCCATCGCGATACGACGAGTGTCGTCAAACCCCGAAACGCGACAGAAACCAAGCTCTTCGAAGATTCCCAGGCCGCTTTCCACCGAGCGCTCGTCGACCGGCGTGCGAGCATCGATGGCAAGGCACATCTGCGCGATGTCGATATCGCTCGCGCTAAAGGAATCGTCCCCGGTTTTGCCGCGGTTGGAGCGCCACATGGTCTGCAGCGCGCGATAGAGCGTGACGAGCTCGTCGCGCTCGGGCGCATAGCAGTCGAGCAGGCGCTCGTTAATGCGGGCGTCGCGCGACGAATAGAGCAGATGGATTACGGCGGGCTGGCCGTCGCGGCCGGCACGTCCGCTCATCTGGTTGAACTCGATGGCGCCAAACGGCATGTGGTAGAGCACGACATGGCGGATATCGGGCAGGTTGACACCCTCGCCAAAGGCGGAGGTCGAAACGATGCAGCTGAGGCTGCCGTCTCGAAACGCTTCTTCTACGCGATGGCGGTCGGTGCGCGTAAGGCCAGCGTTATAGAACGCGATACGGGTCGCACAGTCGGGAACGCGTTTGCGTAGTGTCTTGGCAAGCGCCACGGACTGATCACGCGAATTGACGTAAATGACGGTCTTCTCCCCCGTCGCCACGATCGACACTAAACGGTTCTCGCGGCTCGCAAGGTCGCGGTCGTCCTCGAGCTGCAGGTTCTCGCGCACCGTCTCGTCGACCACCGTGCGAGTGATCGGCAACATGCGGGCAAGCTCGGCCACGACCGGAGCCGTCGCGGTGGCCGTCGCAGCCATAACGACCGGGTCGCCCAGGGCTTTGAGGATATCGGGCATGTCGAGATAGGCGCTGCGGTCGCCGCCCTTGGCAAGGCCGGCGTGGTGCGCCTCATCGATAACGACAAAGCCGATGCGGCCCGAACGCGCGAAGCGGTCACGGTGGATAGACAGGAACTCGGGCGTCGTGAGCACGATACCGGTGCGGCCCGAAGCCAGGCCGGCGAACACGTCATCGCGCGCCGCCTCCACGGTCTCGCCGGTCAACACGCCGACGCCAATGCCGAGCGCGGCCATCGTCGACGAGAGGTGATAGGCCTGGTCGGCAACGAGCGCGCGCAGCGGATAGACAAAGATGCTCGCACGCCCGCGAAGAACCGCCTCGCGCGCGGCATGCACATGGAAGATGAGCGACTTGCCGCGTCCCGTTCCCATAACGGCCAGAACACTTTGGTGATCGGCCAGGGCATCGAGCGCCTCGACCTGCGCGCGGTGCGGCTGGTTCGAGCCTATAAAGCTATGGATAAGCGAGCGCGTGAGCTCGGTATAGGAAAGCTGGGCGAGCGTCTCGCGCTTGCGCGACTCCAGGCGCAGGCCGGAATCCGCCGGCTGCACGCCACGACGAAGCTCGCATGCCGGATCGTCGACGCTGGGCAGCATGGTATCGCGGACCAGAACATCCTTGATCATGAGCTTGGGCTTCACACGCCCCTGCCAATGCTCGGCAACGGCCTCGAACACCAAGTCGACAGCGCTATCGCAGTTGATGAGCTTATCGATTTGCGGCACGCGGAACATAATGGCCGGCACACTCGCGGCGCCATCGGTCGCCACAAAGCGCATGTGCTCGCCGGTTTTGCCCACCACGGCGCGATCGCACATCGTCACGCCCTCGGCGGCCAGCAGCGGCACCTTATTACCCTGGCCAAACGGCTCAAGGCGGGAAATCTGCTCTATAGTCTCGATATTCAGCTCGGAAAGGTCGACCGTGGCGGCAACCTCGTCGGTGTCCTCAAAGTCCTCGGCGGGAAGCTCGGACAACACGGCGGAAAGGCGACGGCGGAACTCATCGAGCTTGGACGCCTCGATGGTCACACCCACCGCGCCGGCATGTCCGCCGCGACGAATCATCAGGTCGGAACAGCGCTCGATAGCGTCAAACAGGTTAACTTTGCCCACCGAGCGACCAGAGCCGCGCGCGATACCATCCTCGATCGAGAACAGCAGCGCCGGCACGTGGTAGCGGTTGGTCAGACGGCTTGCCACGATGCCCTTGACGCCCTCGTGCCAGCCTTCGCCGCCCACGACGATCGCGCGTCCGCCGTCATAGGTCTCCTCGACCTTTGCCATGGCATCGCGCGTGAGCTCCGCCTCGATCTCACGGCGCTGGCGGTTGATTTCCTCGAGCTCAGCCGCCAGCGCGCTTGCTTCGATGGGATTGCGGGCAAGCAGCAGGTCGAGCGCCAGCTTGGGATCGGCCATGCGACCGGCAGCGTTTAAGCGGGGAATGAGCGAGAATGACAGGCCATCCGCCGTAATGCTCGAAAGGTCCGCCTTGGCGAGCGCGGCAAGCGCGATATAGCCGGGGCGAGCGGTTACGCGCATCTGCTGGATGCCCTCGGCAACCAGCGCGCGGTTCTCGGGCGTGAGCGGCATCATGTCGGACACGGTGCCCAGCGCCGCGACCTCGATTAGCGAACGCCAATACGACGGCTTGCCCAGGCGCTCACCCAGGACTTGCACCAGCTTGAGCGCCACACCAGCACCGGCAAGCTCGCGCGAGGGGCCCTCGTCCTCGAGCTTGGGGTCGGTCAGGGGCACACCCTGCGGCACCTGGTCGGAGGGCTCGTGATGGTCCGTGACCACCAAATCGATCCCCAGGCTCTCCAGATAGGAAACCTCTTCCTTGGCGGCAATGCCGTTATCGACGGTCACGATCAGCTGGGGGCGAGCGAGCTCGTTAACGCGGTCGAGTGCCGCGCGCGAAAGACCGTAGCCCTCATCAAAGCGATGCGGAATAAACGGCGTGACATCGGCGCCAAACGTGCGCAGCGCCTCGGTCAACAGGCAGGTCGACGTAATGCCGTCAACGTCAAAATCGCCAAAGACTGCAATGTGCTCGTGGTTGCGAATAGCGCGCTCAACGCGGTCGGCAACGACCGACATGCCCGGGATAATGAGTGGGTCGGCCCAGTCGCGATCGAGCGAAGGCGTCAAAAACAATTGGCCCTCTTTGATGGAGCCAATGCCGTGCGCGACCATAATGCGCGCCACCAGCCCAGGAATGCCCAGACCAGCCGAAAGTTCCTTTTCGAGCTCGGGATTTTGCTGAGCGACCGCCCAGCGATGCGTCGTCTTAAGCGATGACATAGGCACCCACCCCCGATAGGGGCAGGTCGCCGCGATACCTCTCACGGTTCATAGCGATGAGTCCTCTGTGTATGCCCGCTTCGGCAGGCAGATCTGTTGAACGGATTTATTATACCGTGCAGCGCGGACGCAAAACGCCGCGGTGCGCCGCGGTTTCGGCAAACGATGGCGGTAATGGCCTCGAAACAATCGAGCGTTTCAGCCGCACGGACACATACGAGCGTCTAGCATATCCATACAAACAAGTTCGCGGATAAAGGGAGTCGCGGGGCATATGAAGCAATGGGCTGGACTGGGGAAGTTCCTCGCGGGGCACATGCAGATCATCGTTCCGATTTGTGTGGCGCTCGGCGTGCTCTTTCCTCAACAGATCGGCGTTCTCAAGCCCATTGTTCCCGCCCTCTTCGCCTTTATGACGTTTCAGGGTGCGCTCAGCAACACCTTTCACCAGGTAGCCGAGGTGTTCCACCGTCCGCTGCACCTGATTCTGGCGTTGTTGGTCTCGGCGGCGCTTATTCCCATCGCGGCCTATGCCATGGGATCGTTGTTCTTTGGTTCCAACCCCAACCTTGTCTGCGGCATCGTGCTCGAATACAGTGTGCCCGTGGCAGTCACCGCTTTTATGTGGATCAGCATGTTCGGCGGCAACGGACCGCTCGCGCTCACCATCATCCTGACGTCCTCGGTCATCTCCCCTGTGACGATTCCGCTTACGCTCAAGCTCCTGCTGGGCGCCACCGTCTCGATCGACGTGCCGAGCATGATGCAGAACATGGCCTTTATGATCGCCATCCCCGCTGTGCTCGGCATCGTGATCAACGAGCTCACGCGCGGCTGGGGGCACGAGAAACTCTCCCCCGCGCTCTCGCCCGCCTGCAAGTTCATGATGATGGGCGTTATCGCCTCCAACTCCACCGCCATGAGCGAGTACGTGCTGCACATGAACGCGGTGCGCTTGGAAGTCGCCCTCTTTATTTTGGTCTTCGCCATCAGCGGCTTTGTCGTCGGCATTCTGGTCGCCCGCGCGCTGCATCTGCCATATAGCGAAACGACCACCATGTGCTTTACCTGCGGCATGCGCAATATCTCTTCGGGCGCCGTCATCGCCACGCAATACTTTCCGGGCGAAGTTGTGTTTCCCGTCATGTGTGGAACGTTGTTTCAGCAGGTGCTCGCCTCGCTTATCGGGCACTTCTTTGAGCGTCTGACCGGCGAGGAGCGCGCCGCCCAGCGCAAGCGCGTCGAGGCCGGCCGCGATGCAATGGCGCGCTAAACCGTCCGTAGTGTGCGGGCGCTCACTTTACGATGTGAGCGCCTCCAGATGTGCGCGGAGTCGCTCCGCATCGACATCGAGCGTGGTCTCAGCATTGACCTGGGCCAAACGATAGCCGACAAAGTAGGGCGAAACCACCCAACGCGGAAGCGCCTTGGCAATGGTCCGGCCGTCCATGTGGTAGAAGAACAAGTTGTACGACTCTGCGCGACCACCATGGTGCTCGTTCAGGATATAGTGCAGAGCTACCTGAATCGCATCGGCGAAGAGGTCCGTCTCGGCTTGGTCTCGCGCGCCATCGCTGGCGGCGATTCCCTGCGGGGCTGAAACGTTGACCTCAAAGAACCCCATGATCGGTTCGGTTGAGATGTCGACCGAGATTCTCCCTTGTTGCCAGACACTGATGCCTTCAAAGTTGGCTGAGGTCAGCGCCGCATAGCCGTCCTCCTGTTCCAAGCCCACAATCTGCATGTGTGGATGGACGAGGCTGCCGCCCGAAAGCGGGCCTTTGTTCTTGTACATGAGCACACTGCGGTACTGTTGGGAATCGATCATCTGCTGCCAACAGCCCAGGGCAAACCGCATCACATGATGCAGCTCATCCGGTTCATAGGTCACCAGGTCGGCGTCGTGATTGGCAGACTCGATCAATACGGTCTGACGTGTGGCCCGCAAGGTCTTGAACTTATTCTCGAGCCAGATGCAGTCACCATCGCGCTGGATGATGTTGGCAAGCCCCTCCGTGTCGCAAAAAGGGCACGCGGTGCCAGGGCGACGATTATCGTCGGGCTTGCCGCTCGCCTGCTGAACGTCAAATACCAGCGCCACGGGTTATACCTCCAGCGGTACGATCTTGGTGCCATGGAGCTCGGAGACGCCGAGCGCCGCCGCGACCGCGTCGCGATTTGCCGTAGTGATGCCGCCGCCGGGAAGGATGGTCAAACGATCGCCCGCATACTCGATTAAACGAGCCAGGTGATCGAAATTATCCTCGATCGACGTACCGGCCGCGCCGCCATGCGTGAGGATGCGCGTAACGCCGCAGTCGGCAAGTGTATCAATCGCATCGAGCTGAGCCTCGGGCGAGAGCTGGTCAAATGCCATGTGGAAGGTGATGTCAAGAGACTCGCGCTTGCACTCCTCGGTCGCGCAGCCCGTAGCCATCACGAGAGCGCCCAGCGTAAGCTCGTCGAGCGCCCAGCCGCCGGCACAGGGCTTGCAGCAGCCAAAGACCAGGCCGTCAACGCCGGCGCTCACGGCAAGGCCCAGGTCCATCTCCATCATGCGCAGCTCGTCTTGGTTGTAATGAAAGTCGCCACCCCGCGGACGAATCATGCACATCACTCGCGCGTCATGCTCGTGAGCGTAGCTGACCGTAGCGCTGATAACGCCAGCGGAAGGCGTGGTGCCACCGACGGCGAGGTTGTCACACAGCTCAATGCGCCCCGCACCGGCCTCGATGGCCGCCGGCACTCGCTCAAAGTTCTCGGCACAAAACTCGTACAGCATAGATAGACCCCCAAAGACAGCAGATGTTTTCCGACGGGCATTGTCACACATCCCCATGAAGTTGCGGTGGAATAGGGACTGTTTTGGCCTCTGGAGCCCGTATTCAGTCCCTATTTCACCGCAACTTAAAAAGGGGCGCTGACTGAGATAGTCAGCGCCCCTTTTGTTAGGTGGGTTAGCCTCCGAGGTAGGCTTTGCGGACGTTGTCGTCATGCAGGAGCTCTTGGCCGGTGCCGGTCATGGTGATCTTGCCGGTCTCGAGCACGTAGCCGCGCGTGGCGATGGAAAGAGCCATCTGCGCGTTTTGCTCGACCAGAAGCACCGTGGTGCCGGCCTTGTGCAGGTCCTCGACAATCTGGAAGATCTGTTCGATCAGAATCGGTGCCAGACCCATGGAAGGTTCGTCGAGCATAAGCAGTTTGGGGTTACTCATAAGGGCGCGCCCCATAACGAGCATCTGCTGCTCGCCGCCCGAAAGAGTGCCGGCGACCTGGCGACGGCGCTCCTTCAGGCGCGGAAACTGCTCGTAGACGCGCTCAAGGCCCGGAGCCACCGTTGACTTGGCCTGCGTATAGGCGCCCATCTCCAAGTTCTCCTCGACCGTCATCTGCAAAAAGGCGCGACGTCCCTCGGGTACCTGAGCCAGGCCCTTGCCAACCAGCTTGTCGGCGGGCGTATGGGTAATGTCCTCGCCCATAAACTTGATGGAGCCGGTCTTGGAGCGTAGCAGGCCCGAGACAGTCTTGAGCGTCGTGGACTTGCCGGCGCCGTTAGCGCCAATCAGGGCCACGATCTCGCCCTCGTTAACGTTAAAGGAGATGTCCTTGATGGCGTGGATGGCGCCGTACCAGACGTTGATGTTGTAGACGGAAAGCATCGGCTCTGCCATTTAGTTCTCCCCCTTATCCTGCTTGCCCAGATACGCCTCGATAACGGCATCGTTATTCTGGATTTCCTCTGCCGTGCCCTTGGCGATGACCTTGCCAAAGTTGAGCACGCAGATGCCCTCGCAGATGTTCATAACGAGCGACATATCATGCTCGATAAGCATGATGGCAATGCCAAAGGTGTCGCGAATCTTAACGATGTTCTCCATGAGCTCCGCGGTCTCGGACGGGTTCATGCCGGCAGCAGGCTCGTCGAGCAGCAGTAGCTTGGGGTTGGTAGCAAGCGCGCGGACGATCTCCAGACGACGCTGAGCGCCGTAAGGCAGCGATCCGGCCTGCTCGTTTGCCAGATGCTCCATATCAAAGATGGACAGCAGCTCCATGGCGCGCTCGTGAGCAGCCTTCTCGTGCTTCCAATACGTCGGCAGGCGCAGCACGCCCTCAAAGCCGGAGTAACGCTCCTGGTTATGCAGGCCGACCTTGACGTTATCCTCCACCGTCATGGTGTTGAATAGGCGAATGTTCTGGAAGGTACGGGCAATACCCATGCGGTTGACCTGGTAGACCGACTTGCCCGAGGTGTCCTCGCCGTCGAGCAGGATGGTGCCATGCGTGGGCTGGTACACCTTGGTGAGCAGGTTGAAGACCGTGGTCTTGCCGGCGCCGTTGGGACCGATCAGACCGGCGATCTCGGTCTTGCCGATAGTCAGGCTAAAGTCGTCGACTGCCTTAAGGCCACCGAACTCAATGCCCAGGTGGATGCACTCGAGTGCAGGGCGCTCGCCCAGGTCACGATCGGGAACGATGGCGCCAGAAGGATACGGGACCATCTTGCCCTTCTTGAACTCAAATTTACTGGGCATCGGCTGCCACCTCCTTCTTGGAAGCAAAGCGGTCCTTGACGCGACCGAAGAACGCCTTGAGCTGCGGGTTGTTGGTAAAGATCATGACCAGGATCAGCACGATGGCGTAGATGAGCATGCGGTAGTCCGAAAACTGACGGAGCAGCTCGGGAAGCACCGTGAGCAACGCCGCCGCGATGACGGAACCGCGCATGTTGCCCAGGCCGCCCAGGACCACGAACACCAGGATGAGAATGGACGTGTTGAAGTCGAACTTGGTGGCGGAGAGCTGCGAGAAGTTACCGCCGAAGAGAGCTCCGGCAGCACCGGCGAGGGCAGCGGAAACCACGAAGGCGATCATGCGGTACTCGGTGACGGAGATGCCTACGGACTCGGCTGCAATCTTGTTATCGCGCACGGCCATAATGGCACGGCCGGTACGGCTGCGAACCAGGTTGAGCACGATCACGAGTGCGACCATGACCAGGATGGCACCGGCGAGGAAGGTCGAGTACGTCGACACGCCCGAGGCACCCTGGGCGCCCTTGATGATGGCGGTGCCGTCCTCGAGCAGGTGCAGGTCGTCGATCGTAGAGTTGCCCGTGATGTTAAAGATCACGTGCAGGCCGCGGGAGTCGACGCCCACAATGAGGCAGGTGACGATCTCTTTGATGATCTCGCCAAAGGCCAGCGTCACGATAGCCAGGTAATCGCCGCTCAGGCGCAGGACCGGGATACCAATCAAGAAGCCCAAGATGGCAGCGGCGATGGCGCCGACCACGATACTGATGATAAGGCGCACCGGATCGGAGGGAACGGCGCTCTCCAGCGCGACCGCGGTGACGATGCCCGTGTAGGCACCGACACTCATAAAGCCCGCATGGCCCAGCGACAGGTCGCCCGCGATGCCGACGACGAGGTTGAGGGAAATGGCCATGACGATGTAGGCCGTGATGGGAACCAGCTGACCGGCGATCATGCGCGGAATCATATGGTTGGACTGCATAAAGAACACGATGGCGAAGGCCACGATACACATGGCGTACGTGACAAAGTCGTGACGCGTCTGCTTGTCTTTAAGAAACTTCATAACGCTCACCTACACCTTCTCGGGGACGTACTTGCCCAAGAGGCCGGCAGGCTTGACGAGCAGGACGATGATCAAAACACCAAAGACGATGGAGTTGGCAAGGCTCGTGGAAATGTAGGCCTGCGCCATCGCCTCGATGATGCCGATGAGAATGCCACCGACAAAGGCACCGGGGATGGAGCCGATGCCGCCGAAGACGGCGGCGTCGAAGGCCTTGATGCCAGGCATGGCACCCGTCGTGGGCTGCAGCACCGGCGAGTAGGAGCACAGGAGCACGCCGGCGATGGCGGCAAGCGCCGAGCCGATGGCAAACGTCATCGAGATGGTGCGGTTGACGTTGATGCCCATGAGCTGAGCGGCGGCCTTGTCCTCGGACACGGCGCGCATGGCCTTGCCCATCTTGGTCTTACCTGTAAAGAACATCAGGCCGGCCATGATAACCAGGCAGGCGACGATGGTGACGAGCGAGACGGCGCTTACGTTGAACTTGGCCAAGAACTCCGGCACCTGGAAGGTGACGAGCGAAGTGAAGTTCTTGGGCGTGGCGCCCCACAGAAGCTGCGCGGCGTTCTGCAGGAAGTAAGACACGCCGATAGCCGTGATCAGAACGGCCAGCGGGCCTGCTTGGCGCAGCGGCTTATAGGCCAGACCCTCGATGAGAACGCCGAGAACCGTGCAGACCACACAAGAAAGAATTACAGATACCCAGCCCGGGAGGCCGAGATACGACGTGGCGCAGAACGAGACATAGGCACCGACCATGATGACGTCGCCGTGAGCGAAGTTCAGCATCTTGGCGATACCGTAGACCATGGTGTAGCCCAACGCGATGATGGCGTAGACGCTGCCCATGGACAGGCCGTTGACCAGGTATTGGATAAAGACCGTCATGTTCCACATCCCCCTTTCGAATAGGTTTCCAGTTGATGTATGAAACAGGGACGTTACACTGTCCCTAGATACCAAGCAAGCAGGGAAGGCCAAAACCTCCCCTGCTTGGGATCAAAACCGCTCTATGTAAGGCGGCCAATTAGGCCTGTACGTACTTGCCATCGGTGATGACGTACGCCGTGGGCTCCTTCTGGACCTGGCCCTTGTCGTTCCAGGAGAGCTTGCCGGTCAGGCCGTCAACAGTAATGTTGCGCATAGCCTCGGGAAGCTTCTCGGCAACCTCGGTGGGATCGGCGTCGACACCCAAGCCGGCCTCCTTGAGAGCCTCGACCACAGCATGCACGCCGTCGTAGGCGTCGGCGGCAAACTGGTCGGGGGTATCGCCGTACTTATCTTTATAAGCGTTGACGAAGTCGGCGTTCTTCTCGTCGTCGGCGGAAAACGGGGTCATGAGCAGCAGACCCTCGGCAAGAGAGGTGTCGAAGCCCTCAACGCCCAGGATGCCATCCATGCCGTCGCAGCCCATCATCTTGACGTCGTAGCCCATGTCCTTGGCGTTCTTGAGCAGGACGGACGCCGGCGTGTAGTAGATCGGCGCAAAGATCATGGTGGCGCCTGCCTGCTTGGCCTTGGTCAGCTGGTTGGTAAAGCTCGTGGCGGAGTCGTCCTTAAAGGTCTCCTCGTCGACAATCTCAAGCTTAGACTTAGCGGCCTGGGCCTTAAAGGAATCTGCGATACCCGAAGAATAGGCGTCGCCGGAGTTATAGAACAGCACGAACTTCTCGTTCGCATACTTCTGCGCCAGGAACTTGGCAGCGTTGACACCTTGGTTGGGGTCGGTAAAGCAAACCTGGAAGACGCAATCCTTGCCCTTGGTAACGTCCTCGGAGGACGCGGACGGGGTAATCATGAACGTCTCGGGGTCGTTACCGCACTCAGCAGCAACGGCGACCGACGCACCCGTGGTGGTCGGACCGACAAGGGCCTGCATGCCCCAGTCGAGCAGGGTGTTGAAGGCGTTGACGGCCTTCTCGCCGTCAGCCTGGTCGTCCTCGGCCTTGCAGACAAGCGGCAGCTCCTTGGTCGAGAAATCCTTGCAGCCAAGCTCGACAGCCTGTGTAACGGACTTGCCGTAGGACGCGTTGGCACCGGTCAGCGGGCCGATGGTGCCGATCTTAAACGAAGCGTCGCCCGACGCGGAACCGCTGTCGCCGCCGTTGGAGGAGCAGCCAGCTAGAATGGACATCGCCCCCAGACCTGCTGCGCTCGCGATAACGCTCCTGCGATTCATAACAGGGTTCAATGACTTACCGGTGAGGCTCGACATGCGGCTCTCCTCTCAAATCTCGTCGGGTTTCGGTTACCCGACAGGCCATCCTTCGCCGTGTTCGGCGTTCGCAAAATACTAGACGCTTTAGTTAAGGAAAGTGGCGATTATTTCAACTTTTCTTTGGATTTGTTCATTTATCCATAATTCTGCGTATTCCTGTCGGTTTATGCAGTTTAGCCACTTTATTGTGTGAAAGTAATGTTTCCGTTCTGTTACAGGCGTCCTTGCCCTGAATAAAACGGCCCGCCGGTCTCGATGTATATGCACTTAGGCGGCGATGTACTTACCGTCCTGAATCACATAGGCCGTAGCAGGCTTTTCGACCTGACCTTCGTCATTCCACGTTAGCTCGCCGGTCAGGCCGTCGATCTTGATCTTGCGCATGGCCTTGGCAAGGTCGCCGGCAATGTCGGCGCCGTCGGCCGTAATGTCGATGTCTGCCTTGTCGATGGCCTCGGCGATGGCGTGGACGCAATCGTAGGCGTCGGCGGCAAACTGGTTAGGCGTCTCGTCGTAGACGTCCTTATATGCCTTGACGAAGTCGGCATTCTTCTCGTCGTCGGCAGAGAACGGGGTCATAAGCAGCACGCCCTCGGCAAGAGAGGTATCGAAGCCTTCCACAGAGAGCAGGCCGTCCATGCCGTCGGTACCCATGAGGGTCATGTCGTAGCCCATGTCCTTGGCGTTCTTGAGCAAAACGGACGCCGGCGTGTAGTAGATCGGCGCAAAGATGAGCGTGGCGCCGGCCTCCTTGGCCTTGGTGAGCTGGTTGGTAAAGCTCGTGGAGGAATCGTCCTTAAAGGTCTCGGTATCGACGATATCAAGTTTGGACTCCTTGGCCTGCTCGGCAAAGGCATCGGCAACACCCGAGCTGTACGTATCGCCGGAGTTGTAGAACAGGGCGATCTTGGCGTCCGCGTACTTCTCGGCCAAGAACTTCGCGGCGCTGGCGCCCATGGTGGGATCGGTGAAGCAAACCTGAAAGACCGTGGTCTTATCCTTGGTGACGTCGAGAGACGAGGCCGAGGGCGTGACCATGAGCATGTCGTCGGCGATCTCGCCCGAGACGGCGACGGCAGCACCGGTGGTGACCGGACCGACGAGCGCCTGCATGCCCCAGTCACACAGGGTATTGAAGGCGTTGATAGCCTTCTCGCCGTCAGCGACGTCATCCTCGGACTTAAGCGAGAGTTTGAGGTCCTTGGTCGAGAAATCCTTGGCGGCGAGCTTGGCACCCTTCTCGGCCGAAACGCCATAGGTTGCCGCGGCGCCGGTCAGAGGGCCGATGACACCGATCTTGAAGGTCTTGCCGTCATCGGCGGAGCCGCCGTCCGAGCCACCCGACGAGCAACCAGCGAGCGCCGCGGTGCCACCGAGCGCCGCGGCGCCAGCCAAGAAACTCCTGCGGTTAAGTACGTTGTTGATGCTAAACATGGTGTCCCCCTTTTCGCTGGCCGCGGTGCGGCCGTCTTGCGGTACAGGGCAAACCTTATGGTGCAAACGTTGACAGTTTGTTACGGAGTTCCGTTTGTAGCGAGCATGTTTCCAATGTTTCCGCAGCGTTTCGGGGGTGCCGTTTTGTGCGACTCCTGTTGCCTGGCGAGCACGCGCCCTCGGTTCACGCTAGAATGCACTCAACCTTTAAGCGGTTAATCCATCCATAAGATGCACGAAGGAGCTATCTATGAGCGAACCCCTGCGCACCGTGAACGTCGGCCTCATCGGTCTTGGAACCGTCGGCGGCGGCGTGGCCCGTCTGATCAAGAGCCACCACGATGAGTACCTGGCCGCCTACGGCATCGACCTTAAGCTGACCCGCGCCTGCGCGCTTGCCTGGGAGCAGGCCGAAGCTGCCGGTATTGAGCGCGAGGCCTTTACGAGCGACTGGCACGACGTCGTCACCGACCCCGCCGTCGATATCGTCGTCGAGCTCATCGGCGGCGAGCACCCCGCGACCGAAATCTTCACCACCGCCTTCGAGAACGGCAAGCACGTCGTCTCTGCCAACAAGGCCCTGCTGGGCCGTCATGTCGAGACGCTCGCCGAGAAGGCGCGCGCGTGCGGCGTGCAGATTAAGTGCGAGGCCAGCTGCGGCGGTGGCATCCCCATTGTCAGCACGCTCGAGCACGACCTGGTGGGCAACAAGATCCTGACCATCGCTGGCATTCTCAACGGCACCACCAACTACATCCTGTCGCGCATGGACGCCGAGGGCGCCGATTACGCTGACGTGCTCGCCGACGCCCAGGCAAAGGGCTATGCCGAGGCCGACCCGTCCGCCGACGTCGACGGCTTCGATGCCGCCAGCAAGACGGCAATCCTCGCCTCCATCGGTTTTGGCACCCGCGTTACCACCGACGATGTGTACCAGCAGGGTATCCGTACCATCGGCGCCGAGGACATCGCCCAGGCCCGCGAGCTCGGCTACACCATTAAGCTGCTCGGCATCGCCCGCAATACCGACGCCGGCGTCGACGTCCGCGTGCATCCCACGCTGATCCCCGCCGACCACATGCTTGCCAAGGTCAACGGCGCCATGAACGCTGTCTACGTGGTAGGCGACGCCGTGGGCGAGACCATGTTCTACGGTGCCGGCGCAGGCTCCTTCCCCACCGCGAGCGCCGTCGTGGGCGACATCCTGTCGCTCTCCGAGCAGATCAGCCGCGGCGTGGCTCCGCTGCCCGAGATTGAGCCCTATGGTCACAACCTCGCCTTTAAGCCCATGGACGAGCTCCAGACCAAGTATTATGTGCGCCTGAAGGTCGCCGACCGCGTGGGCGCCCTGTCCGAGACGGTCGACATCTTTGCCAAGCACAACATCTCGATCTCGCTCATCAACCAGGTCGAGGACGGCAAGTCGGGCGTCAACGATGCCTGCTCGGTCATCTTCCTGACGCATCGCGCGCTCGAGAAGGACGTCCAGGCTGCCGCAGCCGAGCTTGCCAGCGTCGGCTGTGTGGCCGAGGTCGCCAACGTCCTGCGCATCGAGGACGTTGAGGCTTGGACCGAAGGCGTCATGGCCAACTAGTCCACTACTTCGAACCTCAACGAGGCCCAACGCAAAAGGCGCGCTGTCTGCATCAACCGCAGGCAGCGCGCCTTGTTCTGCTTGCAGGGGAAGCTGCGTCCCGGTATTTCAGCTCAGAACGGGGCGCAGTTTCCCTCAGGGCCTTCTTTCAGAAACTATGTCCCACTCTGGACGCGGATTCTGGGATGCATTTTCCGCGACGGCGTTGGCTACCTGCCGTCGTCGTCCTGGGCTTCATCGCGCGCATAGAGCTCCAACATGCGGCGGCGGTATTCGCGCACGGCGAGCTTGGCGCGCTCCAGGCGGCGACGCTCGCGCGGAGTCAGCTCGGACGGGTCGACCTCGTCTCCATAGGTCTTATCGGCAAGCAGGTGCGCAGCGTCCACGATGCGGGCATCGATGTGGCCGCTCGCCGCCTCGGCGGAAAGACGCTCGGCAATCGTATCGAGCGTAGGCAGGCCTTCGAATACGCGACCATGGCCATGCGAAGTCAGCAGCTCATGCTCGCGCGCGAGCAAGCTCGCTAGGTCGTGGTGGGCGCGCAGGATGTCGAGCGCATCGGATGGATGCTCGGCAACCTCTGCCACGGCGGCGACCGGTGCGGCATCCACCACGCGGTAGAAAAGCTGCGCGAGCAGCGGCATCAAGAACACCGTGATGGCACCGGCGGCAACCATGACCGACGCAATATCTTGCGACAGCGCGCCCGCGTTGACGGCAACGCTCGTAACGGCAACGATGATCGGCAGCGCCGTGGTGCAGTACAGGGCCACGGTAATGCGACCATACGCCGACACATCGCGCGTCGCAGGACAAATGCTCATAGAGATGAGAATGGGCACGGCACGAATAATCAACAACGCCACGATAAAGCCCACGAGCAGACCCGGGCGCGACGCCACGGCCGTCAGATCGATCTTTGCGCCCGATACGGTAAAGAATACCGGAATCAAAAAGCCGTAGGCCAGGCCATCGAGCTTGGTCTCGAGCGTATGGTTGCCCTCGGGGATGATGTAGCGCAAGACAAAGCCGGCGGCAAAAGAACCCAACACGATGTCGAGATCAAAGACGGCCGAGAACGCCACGAGCGTGACCAAGATGAGCACCGTCAGGCGCACGAAGGTCTGCGACGTGGTATCGGCGCGTTCCTCGACAAACGCAAAGAAGCGGCTGCCGACGCGCTTGGAGCGGCTTGGGACCACGGCCAGCAACACGCAGACCACCGCAAACAAGCCAAGGATTACAAGCGTCTGGATGCCGGTGCGGGCAGACAGCAGCACCGACATGGCGAGCACGGGGCCGAGCTCACCCCAGGTGCCATACGCAAGAATCGAGTCGCCCACGCGCGTGCCGGTGAGCGAGCGCTCACGCATGATGGGCACGAGCGTGCCGAGCGCCGTCGAAGTGAGAGCAAGCGTCACAGCGATACCGTCGAAATGGCTGACCGAGAACCACGGAGTAAAGCGCACGGCAAGCCAGGCGATACCAAACGTGACGACCCACGTCGCCAAGCCGTAGCGCCCCTCGACGCCCGTGATGCTCTTGGGGTCGATCTCAAAGCCGGCGAGCAGGAACAAAAAGGCCAGACCGAGCTCGGACACAAGCGAGACCTCGGCATCTACATGGATAATGTCGAGCATATGGGGTCCCAGCACCGCGCCGAACACGAGCAAAAAGACCGTTTCGGGAATGGGTTTTCCGGGAATCGCCGAGGCGATGAAGGGGCTTGCAAAGGCCACGAGCGCGATGATGGCGAGTGAAACGAATGCCATGTGATGCCTTTCTCTTGTTTGCGCTTCACTGTAGCACCCTCGCCGTCCTCAACGCGCCGCGAGCTGTCGTATCATAGTGAGGTTTACAAACATGTGGCTCAAGGCGACCGCAGGGCAGACCCCGCAAACCGACCGCTGCCGCATACCGTACCGTACGCCCAACCGATCAGGAAGGCAGGAACCAATGGTCTCTCGTATCTACGTGGAGAAGAAACCCGGGTTCGACGTCGAGGCTCAGCAGCTCAAGGGCGAGCTGACTGAGATTCTCGGCATCAAGGGCATCGAGGCCCTGAGGATCATCAACCGCTACGACGTCGAGGGCATCGACGAGGAGCTTTTCCCCTCCTGCGTGCCGACCGTCTTTAGCGAGCCCCAGGTCGATGTGACCTACGACGAGCTCCCCGCAAGCGATGGCGCCGTCTTTGCCGTCGAATTCCTGCCTGGCCAGTTTGACCAGCGCGCCGACTCCGCCAGCGAGTGCGTGCAGCTCATCAGCCAGGGCGAGCGCCCCGCCGTGCGCTCCGCCAAGGTCTATATGATCTCGGGCGCTCTGGACGAAGCCGCCATCGATGCCATCAAGCACTACGTGGTGAACCCCGTCGAGGCGCGCATCGCCTCGCTCGACCTGCCCGAGACGCTGTACATGGAGACCCCCGAGCCCCAGCCCGTCGAGGTGCTCGACGGCTTCCGCGAGCTCGACGAGGCCGGCCTTGCCGCCTTTATTTCCGAGCGCGGCCTTGCCATGGACGAGGCGGACATCGCCTTCTGCCAGCAGTACTTCCGCGATGAGGACCGCGACCCCACCATCACCGAGATCCGCGTGATCGACACCTACTGGTCCGATCACTGCCGCCACACCACCTTCGGCACCGTCCTGGATGACGTGACGATCGACGACGCCGTGGTGCAGCAGGCCTTCGACCGCTACATGGAGATGCGCCATGAGCTCGGTCGCGACGCCAAGCCCGTCTGCCTCATGGACATGGGCACCATCGGCGCCAAGTACCTTAAGAAGACCGGCGTCATGACCGATGTCGACGAGTCCGAGGAGATCAACGCCTGCACCGTCAAGGTGAAGGTCGATGTCGACGGCGAGGACCAGGACTGGCTGTTCCTGTTTAAGAACGAGACCCACAACCACCCGACCGAGATCGAGCCCTTCGGCGGTGCCGCCACCTGCGTGGGCGGCGCCATCCGCGACCCGCTCTCGGGCCGCAGCTACGTGTACCAGGCCATGCGTGTCACCGGCGCCGGCGACCCCACCGTCCCCGTGTCCGAGACCCTCGAGGGCAAGCTGCCGCAGCGCAAGCTCGTGACCACCGCTGCCGCCGGCTACTCCAGCTACGGCAACCAGATCGGCCTTGCCACCGGCCAGGTCAACGAGCTCTATCACCCCGGCTACGTGGCCAAGCGCATGGAGGTCGGCGCCGTCGTGGGCGCTACCCCGGCAAACCACGTGCGCCGCGAGTGCCCCGCCCCCACCGACAAGATCATCCTGCTGGGCGGCCGCACCGGCCGTGACGGCATCGGCGGCGCCACCGGCTCCTCCAAGACCCAGAACACCGAGTCCATCGAGACCTCGGGCGCCGAGGTCCAGAAGGGCAACGCTCCGGTCGAGCGCAAGCTGCAGCGCCTCTTCCGCCGCGGCGATGCCTGCCGTCTGATCAAGCGCTGCAACGACTTTGGCGCCGGCGGCGTCTCGGTCGCCGTGGGTGAGCTTGCCGACGGCCTGTATGTCGACCTGGACACCGTGACCAAGAAGTACGACGGCCTGGACGGCACAGAGCTCGCCATCTCCGAGTCCCAGGAGCGTATGGCCTGCGCCGTCGCCGACGGTGACGTCGAGGAGTTCATGGGCTACGCCGCCGAGGAGAACCTGGAGGCGACCGTTATCGCCGAGGTTACCGCCGAGCCGCGCATGCGTATGGCCTGGAACGGTGTCGCCATCGTCGACCTATCCCGCGAGTTCCTCAACTCTAACGGTGCGCCCAAGCACCAGGTCGCCCACGTGTGCGCCCGCAGCGTGTGGCAGCCCAGCTGGGCCGGCACCACGCTTGCCGAGCGCATGACCTCGCTTGTCACCGACCTCAACGTCGCCTCCAACAAGGGCCTTTCCGAGCGCTTCGACTCCACCATCGGTGCCGCGACCGTGCTCATGCCCTTTGGCGGCAAGACGCAGCTCACTCCGAGCTCTGCCATGGTCGCCAAGTTCCCCGTGGACGGCGAGACCACTACGGCGAGCGCCATGGCATGGGGCTTCAACCCCTACCTGATGGAAGCCGACCAGTTTGCAGGCGCCTACCTGTCCGTGGTCGAGTCCATCGCCAAGCTCGTGGCCGCCGGCTTTGAGCACAAGCGCGCCTATCTCTCCTTCCAGGAGTACTTCGAGCGCCTGCGCACCGAGGCCGAGCGCTGGGGCAAGCCCATGGCAGCAGTACTCGGCGCCCTCATGGCTCAGGTCGACCTGGGCGCCGGCGCCATCGGCGGCAAGGATTCCATGAGCGGCTCGTTTGAGGACGAGGCCGGCGAGCTCAACGTTCCGCCGACCCTGATCAGCTTCGCTGTGGCCGTGGGCAAGGCGGCCCGCGCCGTCTCCCCCGAGTTCAAGGGCCTGACGCACCGCGTCGTCCGTATCGCCCCCGCCACCTACGGCGAGGATTACCGTCCCGACGCCCAGCAGCTGCTCGCAGCGTTCGACGCCGTCGAGGCGCTTACCGCTACCGGTGACGCCCTAGCCATCTCCACGCCCGGCTACGGCTGCGGCGCCGAGAGCCTCTTTAAGATGTGCGTCGGCAACCAGATCGGTATCGAGCTTGCCGAGGATGTGGACGTGGAGAGCCTCTTCGCCCCGCTCTACGGCAGCTTTATCGTCGAGCTCGCTGAGGACGCCGAGCTGCCCGAGGTCGCCGACGGCGTTGTCGTCGAGCCCCTGGGTACCACCGTCGAGGGTTATGTCATCGATACCGGCTCCGAGGTCATCGAGCTCTCCGAGCTCCAGGAGGCCTGGGAGAGCGGCATCGAGGGCGTCTTTGCCTACCGCAGCGCCGGCGAGACCGCCGAGGTCGAGACCATCGACTTCCGCACCAAGGATATCCATGTGTACGGTGGCGCCAAGATCGCCCGCCCGCGCGTGGTCATCCCCGTTTTCCCCGGCAACAACTGCGAGTACGACAGCGCCCGCGCCTTCCGCGCTGCCGGCGCCGAGGCCGACACCTTCGTGATCAACAACCTCACGCCCGAGGCCGTCGCCGAGAGCACCCATGAGCTCGCCCGCCGCATCCGTGCAAGCCAGATCGTCATGATCCCCGGCGGCTTCTCGGGCGGTGACGAGCCCGACGGCTCCGCCAAGTTCATCACGGCGTTCTTCCGCGCTCCCGAGGTCACCGAGGCCGTCCGCGACCTGCTCAAGGCCCGCGATGGCCTGATGCTGGGCATATGCAATGGCTTCCAGGCGCTGGTCAAGCTCGGTCTGGTGCCCTACGGTGATATCGTCGACGCCACGCCCGATGCGCCCACGCTGACGTTCAACACCATCGGCCGCCACCAGAGCCGCCTGGTGCGCACCCGTATCTCGTCCAACCTGTCCCCGTGGCTGTCTCAGTGCAGCCTCGACGACCCCTACACCGTCGCCATCAGCCACGGCGAGGGCCGCTTTGTCGCCAACGACGAGGTGCTCGCCCAGCTCATCGCCAACGGCCAGGTCGCCACGCAGTACGTGGGCGAGGACGGCAAGCCCAGCATGGATCTTTCCGTCAACCCCAACGGCTCCGCACTGGCCATCGAGGGTATCACGAGCCCCGACGGCCGCGTCCTGGGCAAGATGGGCCACGCCGAGCGTCGCGGCGACAACCTGTACCGCAACGTGCCCGAGCATGTCCCCGGCGATAAGTTCATGCCCATCTTTGAGAGTGGCGTAGCCTACTTCGCCTAAACCTTTCCCATCGGGTACAATCCCTTCGGGTAATAACACCCGCCACCGGCACATCCGGTGGCGGGTTCTTTTTTTTTGTTTCGCGCATGTAGGAAGGACATCATGGAAAGCCGCAAGCCGTATCTCGCCACCCTACCCGGACTCATCCTGGGCTGCCTCGTTTGCTGCGCACTCTGGGGGTCGGCTTTTCCCTGCATCAAGATCGGCTACGCGCTCTTTGGCATCCCGGCGCACGATAGCGCCTCGCAACTGCTCTTCGCGGGCCTGCGCTTTACGCTTGCCGGTGCCCTGGTTATCGTTGGGATGAGCGCGGCTCAGCGCCGTCCCCTCATTCCGCGTACTCGCGACATCAAGCCCATCGTTGTCTTGTCGCTCTTCCAGACTATCGGGCAGTACTTCTTTTTCTACCTGGGCCTCTCGCGCGCCAGCGCCATGTCGAGCTCCATCATCGAGGCCAGCGCCAACTTCCTAGCCATCCTCTTTGCCGCCCTGGCGTTTCGCACCGAAAAGCTCGATGCGGCCAAGGTGCTCGGCTGCGTGCTGGGCTTTGCCGGCGTCGCACTCGTCAACCTTTCGGGCGCGGACGGAATCTTTGGCTTTACGCTCGACGGCGAGGGCTTTATCCTGGCCTCCACCGTCGCGGGTGCCCTTTCGACCTGCCTGATCGGTATCTTCTCGCGCGAGCACGACGGCGTCCTGCTTGCCGGCTGGCAGTTCTTGGTCGGTGGCCTCGTCCTCACCGCTATCGGCTTTCTGATGGACGGCGTGCTCTCCCCCACGGCGATCGTCCCCGCCATCGCGCTCATCGTCTATATGGCGCTTATCTCCGCGGTCGCCTACTCGCTGTGGTCGCGTCTGCTTGCCGTCAATCCCGTCAGCCGCGTCTCGGTCTTTGGGTTTATGAACCCGGTCTTTGGCGTGCTGCTGAGCGCGCTGCTGCTCGGCGAGGGCGCCGGCACGAGCCCTGTCACCGTAATCATGGCCCTGCTCTTAGTCTGCGGCGGCATCATCATTGTCAATAAACCTAAAATGGCCTAGCGAGCTGCCCCGTTCCGAGAAAAAGACGAGGCGCATCTTCGACAGTCGCTACTAATCCCGCCAACACAAAGGGGGCGCACGACCAGCACAACGGTCGTGCGCCCCCTTTTCTAGCGTATCTGGACGCCGGCCTTCTTCTTCTCGCCCTTGACGCGATAGAGCTCCGCATCGGCGGCGCGAAGCAGGTCTTGCCAGGTATCGACACCATCGCCGATCCGGGCATAGCCGATGGACATCCGCAACGAATACGGCACCTCGGCACGCGCCAACTCATCGTTGATTGCCGTACACAGGCCGATGATATCCTGCTCCGTCGCTGCCTTTTGGAGCACCACGAACTCATCGCCGCCATAGCGCGCGATAAAGCCGCCGGACATCGAACAGACGTCCTTGAGCGCCTTCGAAACAACCTGAAGGGCATGGTCGCCCTCGACATGTCCATAGTGGTCGTTAATCTGCTTAAAGCCGTCAGCATCCATCATCAGCAGATACACATCATCGGCCTGGTCAGCACCCGAGAACAGCGACAGCATATAGGTCTCAAAACGGTTACGGTTGTTGAGTCCAGTCAACGGGTCAGTCGAGATCAGCTGCTCCTGGTAGACGATATAGAGCAGCAAAATACTGATCATTATGCCGACGCAAAGGCCGGGCACCGAAAATACGACCTGAAAGGTACCGCCCACCAGAGCGGGGACCGCGAAAAAGGCGAGGGTGCGATAAATGGCCTTCTTTTGCAGGCTTTCGACTTTTCGAGCCTGAACAAAGGCATGCAAGGACGTATATATGACGTAGCAGTAGCTAACGATAGGCTGAATCATATAAGCTGCACCGCGACGATATACGCCTTGCGCATCGATATAGAAAAGAGTGTGTGTCCAGTAGCTGGTAAATGCCAGAGCGACCACTACCGCCGTAGGCAATGCCACGAGTGCCATCCTGTAGCGCGTGGCCAGGAATCGCGAGCCCTGCATCGTCTCGGAATAGAAGAACCAAATGAGGCACGCGATGGCGAACAGCGAAAACGAGACCGCATTGGAAATCCAGTTGGCTGTAATGCCCACAGGAGTGCTCACGCCGTCCGAGAGCGTCCAAATCATATCGAAGAAAATGTAGGCGGCAGACGTGTAGCCCAGCATGCTGAACAAAAGCTGCTGGGTGCTCGAGAACAAGGAGCGGCGACTTCGAGCGGCAAGCCCGATAAGAATAATCATGCACAGCATAAATATCTCGATCTTGAGTGCCTTAACCACCAGGCTCCATCCCCTCTATATCCAAGTGGCCAAAATCGCCCGAGACACACTCGGACAGCAAACACCCCTTACTCCCAGGGGTAAAGGGAATAATAGCAGAGCGTCCGAATGACACTGAATAACAGATGCCGTTCGGACGCTCAGATGGCGTGAATTGCACGCGCCGTTTCATTGACTCGAAGAGACGATTACTCGCCGTCGATATCGGTCGCGACGGCCTCCTCGATAGCCTCGACGCCGGCAACCGACAGGTCCTCCTTGCCCTGGCAGAACTTCTTGTCGACCCAGCCGGTCAGGATCGGGGCCATGATCGCCGTGATGATAACGGCAGTGGCGATCTGGGCGTACGCAGTGGGCGCAAGCTCGGCATAGCGCGGAGCGACCTCGGCGAGAGCGACCGGGGTGGTCATGGCCGTACCGGCGATGGTGGAGCAGGCAACGGCAGCCTTGCCGTTGCCGCCGCACAGGCGCTCGAAGGCAAAGGTGATGGGACCGACGATAAAGAGCGTGATGAGGCCCAGCAGAATGCCCGAGATGCCGCCGGTGATGAAGCTCGACAGGCTCATGGACGCACCGAGCTGAAAACCAATGACAGCGATCGCGGGATTGGTGCCGGGGACCAGCAGGTTCTTAATGAACGGGAACAGGTTGCCCAAAACCATGCCGATAACAAGCGGCAGGATAGAGCCAACGATGGTGCCCAGCGGGATGTTAGCGAGACCCGAGACGCCGAGGATAATCATCGTGACGGCGGGGCCGGCCGTAAAGAACAGGATGCCGACGGCACCTTGCTCGGACTCGTCGCCGAACTCGCCCATGATGCCCGTATAAAGCGCCATGTTGCAAAACGTGATGCCGCCGATGATGGACACGGAGCTCAGGCCCAGGAAGTTGTCGTTAAAGAAATAGGCCACGCCCAAACCGAGAGCCGCCGCGACGACAAGCTTGGGGATCAGCACGACAATGCCGGTCTTGATGGCGCCCGGCGTGGACTTAAAGCTGATACCGGCGCCCACGAAGAGCAGGATCGCCGCAACGATGGTATTGGAACCACCGCGGCAGGCAGCCGTAAAGAAGCCGCCGATCTCAAAGACCTGCGGGCAGAAGGTGTTGAGCAAAAGGCCGACGATCATGGGATAGATCATGATGTCGCCCGGGATGCGCGGGACCTTGAATTTCTTTTGCTCGTTGGCGGTTGCTTCCTGTGCCATGAAACCCCCATTTCCGCTGACGGGGAACAAAAGCCCACGTCATGCTTTGCTACAGTAAAGTCTGACCATGGTACCAGAAGAAGCAGACCAGCTCGATGAGAAATTCGATTCGTTAGGCCAAGGCGGCAAGCGCGCCCTGCTCTTACACGAGACTCAAGGCGATATAGAGCACGATGCCCGAAACGCAGCACCACAGCATCGACTTTGTCTTGATTGCCACCACCACGACGCCGGCAGCCGCGATCCAGGGAATCAAGCCCTGCCACAGGCCGGCGTCGAAAGCGCCGGGGCTTATCAAGTCGTTGGCAACCAACGCCGCAAAGGCGGCCGGCGGAATGTAGCCCAGGGCCTCGGTAATGCGGGGCGACAGGGTCCGCCCGCGCAAGGCGAACGCCGGTGCGATGCGAAAGAACGCGATAGCAGCCCACGACGACAGCCACAGAACCAAGAACTCGTTAACGGGCATCGCGGGCACCTCTTCCGTCAAATACAGCATCGCACGCCAGCGCAATGGTAATGCCGACCACGACGCTTGCCGGCACGGCAATATTCACGAGGCCCAAGAACTTGCATACGGCGACGGACACCGCGCCCGAAACCGCCGCGACAACGTTGCCGCGCGACAGCCGCTGCGAAAAGAGCAGGCAGATAAAGAGCGATGTGCAGACAAAACCTGCAATAGCGGTGGGAACATCGATGACGGCGCCGACAACGGCGCCCATCGTGCATGAGACGCCCCACGTTGCGATGAGGATCACGTTGAGCGCAAAGGACTCGCGTGGGCCCCAGTCATCCCCCTCGACCAACTTGGCTAGCGAGATGCCGTACGCCTCTTCGGTGAGCGTCGCGGCAACAGCCAGCGTCTGACGCTTCGAGGCACCCGTCAGATGCGGCGCGATCGATGCCGAGTAAAGCGCAAAGCGCGAGGAGATGGCAGCGACGGAGGCGACGATCGATGCTGCCGGCACGCCCGCCAGCCACAGGTTGCAGATCATGAACTGCCCACTGCCTGTCACGAACGTGCTACTCAGGGCAAAGACCATCCAGGGCTCCATCCCCGTCTGCGCCATAATCATTCCGCACGGCGCGCCTATCGCAACATAGGTAAGCATCACCGGCCAGACAGTTTTAACGATTTTGAGCACCATAACGTTCCTTATCCCGACAAGGCATCCGAGCCGCATGTAACGATGCGGCAGAATTATCGTCCGACGGCAACCGAGTTCACCTACAATTGCCACCGGATCGAAAGACACAACTTTTTAGGAAGTCATTATGACAGCTATCGATCGAACGCGGGCAGCCGGGGCCTTCAAGACCTATACCGATGCCTACGATGCCACCAATCCGCGCATTGCACTCAAGATCGAGCACACCTATCACGTTGCCAGAGCATGCGATGCCGTGGCGCGCGAACAGGGCTGGTCGCCGCAGGATATTGATCTGGCGTGGCTTTGCGGCCTGCTGCACGATATGGGCCGCTTTGAGCAGCTGCGACGCTGGGACACCTTTAAAGATGCCGAGAGCATGAGCCATGCGGCGTTGGGCGTCGAGGTCCTCTTTGGTGAGAACCCCGCCGACGCGCCTGCCACGACGAGCATCCGAGATTTTATTGAGGCCGACGAGAACGACGAGCTCATCCGCGCGAGCATCGCCTATCACAGCGACTTTCGACTACCCGAGGAGCTCGATGAGCGCACGCGGCGCTTCTGCGATATCGTGCGCGACGGCGATAAGGTCGACATTATGCGCACCATCGCCGACAGCACCGTCGATACCATCCTCAAGGTGGACGAGAAGACGTTTCTCGCCAGTCATTTCTCGTCGCCGACACTTGCCGCCTTTGACGAGCACCGCTGCGTTGCACGCGATGAGCGCGACGAGCCGGCAGACTTCCTGGCAGGGCTCATCTGCTTTATGTTTGAACTTGTCTATCCCGCAAGTCGCGCGCTGGCGCGCGAACAAGGCGATATCTACCGCCTGCTCGACGCACCCTTTGGCATTAAACGGCCCTTTACCGATCCCGCCACACAGGCGACCTGGGAGCGCCTCAAGAACGAGACGCGCTCCTGGCTGGCGCGTGCCTAGCGCTCAAGCTGGGCCAGCAGCTCCTCGACAACCTCGACGGCGTCGCCGACAACCTTGTACTGGGCGGCGCCAAAGATGGGGGCATCCGGGTCCTCGTTGATGGCGATAATGCACTCCGCTCCACCGATGCCGGCAAGATGCTGGATGGCACCCGAGACACCGATACTTACGAGAAGCTTGGGCGAAACCGATACGCCCGTCTGGCCAATCTGATGGCGATACTCCAACCAGCCGGCCTCCACGACAGGGCGCGTGCAGCCAAGCTCGGCGCCAAGAGCCTCGGCGAGCTTTCGCATCAGAGGCAGGTTTTTCTTGGAGCCGATACCGCGACCCACCACGACCAGACGCTCGGCATCGGCAATCGAGGCCTGCTGCCCCCACTCCTCGGCGGGAATCGAGATCTCGACGCGAGCTTTAACGTCATCCGCAAGCGTTACCTGGGTGATCGTGCCGGGACGGCCGTAGTCGAAGTCGGGCGCCTTAAAGATGCCGGGACGTACCGTCGCCATCTGAGGGCGGTGGTTGGGACAAACGATGGTAGCCATCAGGTTGCCGCCAAACGCCGGGCGCGTCTGCTGCAGCAGGCCCGCCTCCGTATCCATCGAAAGCACGGTGCAATCGGCCGTAAGACCCGTCTGCAGGCGCACGGCAACGCCAGGTGCCAGCTCGCGGCCAAAGGCGGTCGCGCCGTACAGAATAGCCTCGGGCTTGCGCTCGGCTACCAAATCGCAGATCAGGCGGGCGTAAACCTCTGCATCGTTTTGGCGCAGGCGCTCGTCGCGACAGACCATAATTTCGTCGGCGCCGGCGCAAACCAGATGCTCAAGCTCCTCGAGCGAGCTCTCGGGGCTCATGCCGACCAGCGCCACCAAGCGGCAGCCGCGGGCATCGGCAAGCTCGCGCCCCTTGCCCATAAGCTCATAGGCCACAGAAGCCACCGTATCGTGCTCATCGGTCTGCACGAATACCCAAATGTCTCGATAGGCGCCAAGGTCCGCCACGCCAGTGGCCTCGTCACGCTCGATCGAGATAGCGTTGACGGGACAGGCGTCGACGCACCCGCCGCACAGAATGCAGCCGTCGGTTACGCGGGCGCAGCGGTTGGGCCGCTCGCCCTCCACCACAATGCCGCCCGAGGCGCAGGCGCGAACGCAGCGACCGCAGCCGATACAGGCTTCACTATCGATAATCAGTCCGCTCATCTATGCCATCCCCTCGATAATCTTGGCAAGCTTTGCCGCCTGCTCGGATGCCGTGCCCTCAACGGCTTCACACGTTTGATCGCGGTCGGGCACAAACGAGCGCACGACCTGCGTCGGCGAGCCGGCAAGACCGCAGCGCGCAGGGTCGGCATGCACGTCGGCAGCGTTGACCACGCGCACGTCAGCCTCCTCAGCCGCACGAATACCGGCGATGCTCGGCATGCGCAGCTGGCCGATCTCCTTTGCGGTCGTCATTGCACACGGCATCTCAAGATAGACCGTCTCTTCGCCGGCATCGCATCCGTGAACGAGCGCCAGCGAACCGCACGTCGTAAAGCCCGCGCTCTGCACGCAGCTCACGTCGGTCACGCAGGGAATCTCGAAGGCGCCGGCAAGCTCGGGCCCGATTTGCGCCGTATCGCCGTCTACCGCCATCTTGCCGCAGATGAGCAGGTCAAAGTCTTCATCGAGCGCCTCGATACCACATTTGAGCGCATAGGTGGTAGCCAGAGTATCAGCACCCGCAAAGGCGCGGTCGGTCAGCAACAGGGCGTCGTCGGCGCCGCGGGCGATACAGTCGCGCAGCAGCGATTCGGTCGCGGGAATACCCATCGACACCACCGTCACGCGCACATCCATGCCAAAGCCGATAAAGTCGTCCTTGAGCGCCAGCGCGCATTCCAGGGCGCTTGCGTCAAAGGGATTAATGACCGCCTGCTTACCATCGCGCACGATGGTATTGGTCTTGGGATCCATCTTGACCTCGGTGCTTCCAGGCACCGCCTTGACGCACACCACCATATGGAAATCGCTCATCTTCACGCGCCCCCTTTCTGGACGAGTTCATCCAAGAGCTTCTCCGCAAACAGGTTGCCGCGACCCAGCTGCCCGGCAGGATCGAGCTGGAGCTTGAGCTGCGCCGACTCGACCATGGCCTCGTGGCCGTACATCGTCTCCAAGAAGCCCGCCTTGATCTTGCCGACGCCGTGTTCGGCGGAGACGGCACCGCCCATGGCCGTGACCTCGGAAGCCCACTGAGCAAAGAGTTCTCCGCCGCGTCGGTAATCCTGCATATCGCGCGGCAGAATGTTCACATGCAGATGGTTGTTACCGATGTGCCCCCAGGCGGCAGATTCAAGCCCACTTTCGGCCAACGTGCGGCGATAAAGGGCGATGACATCGGCCAAGCGTGCGTTGGGCACCGACATGTCCGAGCCCAGTTTGGTGATGGTGGGATCCGTGTGGCGACGCTCGTCGATGAGCATGTTGACGCTCTCGGGCACCGCATGGCGGAAGAATCGCTGGCACTCGCGATCGACCTCGGTGCGCGCGACCCATGTCGCATCGTCGCTACCGCCCGCAAGCTCTAGTACCCACCCCAAGTGATACAGCTCCTCTGTCGCCTGGGCTTCATCGTCGCAGTCGAGCTCCACGTAAACACAGACCTTGGCGTCTTTGTCGAGCGCCGGCAGCGAGGCGAACGCGGTCGACTGCTCGCGCTGACGACGTAGAATATCCAGGGCGCCAGCGTCGAAGTACTCGATGGCAGCCGCATGGGACAGGACGGGACGCACGGAATCGGTAAAGGACACGGCCTTGTCTTCGCTATCGAAAAAGCAGCTCACACCCCAAACGACCGCAGGCGCCGCCTGCAGGGCGATCTCGAGCTCGGTGATAACGCCGAGCGTGCCGCAAGCACCGATAAAGAGGTCGATGGCGTCCATTTCGTCCGCAACGAAATAACCTGAGGCATTTTTTGTCTTGGGCATGGTATATCCGGGAAGATCGAGCTCGAGCGTACGGCCCGCTGCCGTCACGAGCGACAGGTGGCGGCCCTGGGCAAAAGCCTCGCCGCGCTGAAGCTCAAGCAAATCGCCATCAGCCAGCGCGACGTGGAGTCCCGTGATATGTGGGCGCATGGGACCGTAGGCGTAGCTGCGGGCACCGGAGGCGTTACATGCCGCCATGCCGCCCAGACAGGCAGACGCCTCGGTGGGATCGGTGGGAAAGAACTGCTCGGGGGCCTCTTGGAACTCCTCGTAGGCCTCAAGCGATACCTGGTCCCAACCAGCAGTCGGCAGCACCTTCTTGCTCAGCTGCTTGCGCAGCTCCGAGAGCACAACGCCCGGCTCCACGCGCAGCAGAAATTGGCCTTGTTCATCGCGGCGAAGGCCCAAGTAGCGATTCATACGGGAAGTATTGAGGATATGCCCGCCGTGGGGCACGGCACCGGCGGCAAGGCCGGTTCGGGCGCCCTGAACCGTTACCGGGACACGCTCGGCATGGAGCTTTTCCAAAATGGCACGGACCTCGTTTTCCGTTGCCGGAAACGAGATGCTCGATGCTTCGCCCGATGCGCGAGACTCATCGCGACCATACTCTTCGAACTCGTCGGTGAAGGGTTTGATGCTTGCAGACACGCGAACTCCCCCTTTAGCTAACTACAGTGTTTGCAGGGAGATGTTACCGCATCGTTTCGTCGACGTGTTCGAGATCGTCTCCATAATTGGCGATTTTTACGTTCGTGCAATTCGGCGAGTGGCTAGATTTCCTCGGCAGACGATGCTTTTGACACATATGGCCCCGCCGTCGCCGATCGCGCGATTGTCGCTCGAAAAAAGTTGGAGTATTTTTTGCCGCCTTTTACCTGCGGAGACGCCAATCCGTCAAGCATTTGGTCAGAAATTGGTCAAGTAGCGGCTGATACGGTCGGCGTCGACAGCCAAAACCGATAGAAGTTTTGGCCCAGAAGCAGGGAGGTTCCCATGGCATATTACTGGCCCCAGTACGGCATCGCCATCGAAGTCGACGACGATCCCCATCTCCTGCCTTTCGACGAAGAGGCATTCCCCGATACGGCGGTCTACCACGTTACTACCGATGTGATCTGCGACCCCGAGTCGTTCTCGGCGCTCGCCCACCACATCGCGCATACCCACGACATCGAGCTCCCTCCCGACTTCGAAGAGCTCGTCTACTCGCGCCGCCTGATGCTTCACATGCTCTTTGGAGCGGACCCGTCCACCTTTGCGCGCGTCTATACCGCCAAGGATGCCGCATGAGCGCGAAGAGGCCACCCCACTTTGCAGGCCTGGGGCATCGCAAGAAGCTCATCGTTGCCTGCTTGGCCATCATCTGCGCCCTTGTCGCCGTAGGACTATACGCTTGGCAGTCGCAGCCCGTACCCGAGGCGGGCGCCTCAGTCACGACGGCCGAGGGCAAAACGCGTCAGGAAATCCAAGATGAGCTCGACGCCATCGTCCGCGACAACATGATGACGATTTCGGTCGCGCCGGTCGCTCAGCTGCAGGAGGACGGCAAGCTGCGCGTCAACGTGCGAAACGTCCAAGACAATAAATTTCCCCAGCGATTCCGCGTCATCCAAAACGACGAGACCATGTACGAATCCGGCGTGGTCGAGACCGGCAAGACAATCGAGACGTGCCCCGCCGGCGACATCAAAGAAGGCGAGGCGTACATCGAGATCCAGGCACTCGATGCCAAGACCCTCGACAGCCACGGCAATCCGACACGTGTCAAGGTACGGGTTGAGCAAGCCGAGAACTAGCCTTCCGACCGACGCGGCACCGCATGCAATTCACCAGCATTCGCCCAATCATCGCGGGGACGGCCCGCGGCGAATAGAAAGGAACGACCATGGACATCACCAGGAACATGAACGGAGTCAGAGCGCTCGTCGTGGGCACAGGGCTCGCGCTCGCGCTCGCAATGAGCGCCGCCCCGACGCCAGCTATGGCAGCCGGGCGCGTTGGAACCACGAAGGTAATGGTCAGGACCGAGATCGACAACGTTGAGTTCAAAGTTCCGACGGTTATTCCCTTCGTCGCCAAGGCCGACGGCACGCTTCAGGGCCCCTCAGAAGACGCGACCACCATCGACAATCATTCGGCCTACGGCATCCATGTCACCAACATGAAGATCGACGCCATGAACACCTGGACCATTGCCGCCGACGCCAAGGCCGGAACCGCGCAGAACTCCATCGACTTTAAGGTCGGCCCCGACGGCGCGCTCCAGAACGCCAGCGCCGCAATACAGGGGACGGGCCTCGATCTTTCCAAGAATGCAGCCTTCGACATGGGCTACCAGGGCATTGCCGGCGGCACGGACAAAATCAAGCTCAAGACAAGCGGAAACGTCGCCCGCGTCACGCGCGACATCTTCCGCGTAACCGGCGAAGGCGATCAGGTTGCGACGATCACCTGGACGGTCGAGCCCGGTGCGCACACGGCATAAGGCCGTCGCCCTGGCCGCCGCCGTCAGCATCTTAGCGTTTGGGCCAGCCATGGCCTTTGCCCAGCAAGAACAGGCGCAGGCCGCCACGCAAGTGACGGTCGACCTCTCGGAGCTCGACCGCGACGACCGCGAGGAACCGTTGGCGCAGACAGGCGACAGACGATGGCTCTTGGCAGCAGGCGCCACAGCAGCAGGCGCAGGAACCGCCGGCCTCGGTCTGCACATCAAACGCAGCCAGAAACAAAACATGGACAGGCCGCACTAAATTAGCTAAGGAGACCCCATGGCATCGAAGAACCTTTTGCCCGTCGTCGCACTCTGCGGCGCGCTCGCAACCGGAACGCCTGTCGCCGCTTGGGCGACTCCCGTCATGGCGGACTCCTTACCAGCAGCCCTAAGTTCCGCACCAAATCCGTCGAGCGCCATTGCGTGCAAGCGTTTTTCGATCGCACAGGCCGCGATCTCAACCTCGGGATGCCTTCGTCGTAATACGGACGGCTCGATAGTCGTGGATATCAATCGTTCGAACAAGGCAAACGGCTCCCAGGCGGGGTGCGCCGTCTGCACGTGGCGCTCGGTTATGCTCGATGCAGATGGCGATCCATGCAATTTAGAGCTGCGCATCGACATCGCTTCGGTCGATGACTCGGCGAACGGAGCGAAGGTCGCCTTCGACGGTACGTTTTTTGAGAAAGGAGGCGGTATATGTCTGGGCTGCGCCGCCGCGAATGCAGACGAAACGCAGCCCACCCTCTCATTCACGGCATCGTTGCGGCTGACCAAAGCCGGCACCGATGCCATCGCGGCGGGAGAAGCGTCCCTGCTGTTCTACGCCGTCAGCGCCAAAGACACAGACGCTCATTTCGAGAAGCCAGCCGGATCACTCAGCCTTACACGAGGGATAGAGACAGGCCCTATTGAAATCGATGCCCACGCGCAAAGCAGGCAACGCATTCTTGCCGACCCGGCGCTTCTCGAAATGGAGTGGAACGGATCCGGAGCCATCGGAATTCTTCCCTCCGCGCTTGACGCCAAGACGCTCCCCTCAAACGACGAACCCATCAACGCAACCATACAAGAAGAGAGCGCGGACAAAGAAGCAGGTGCGGGCGACACGCCGTCGCCGACAAACAGCATCCCAGCTTCTCTCGAAGCACCGAATGAGCCCGCTAACGATCCAAACGATCCCGAGCTCGCGGACAGTCTGGGGCTTGCTGATCCTCAAGAGATCGATGAAGGTAACTGCTGCGTGCTTGCCGCGCTCGACCACACAGAGATCATCGACGCTGCGAACATCGAAGCTGCCGCCGCCAATCAGCCCGTCCGCAAGTCGGCTATCATCGCATTTCCTGAATCCATCGAAGTCGTCTTTTTGCCATCGGGCGAGGTCGTGGCCCCAACACTGCTCACCTTGTTGGGCGCCAAGAATACTCGAAACGAAATTAAAAAGGTCACAGTTGTCGACCCTGCAACCACCGCCAAGCTGCGTCTATACGCCGTTGCCGCAAACGGAAGCAAGACCCTGGAATTCGATGGCGACACACTTCTAACCTGGCGACGTCTGGACATTATGCAAGACGTCTCGTACCAGATCGAGCTCGAAGGGTTTGATCGTGCCCGCGATGCCAATATCATCGCCGCGGCTATTGAATCCCCGCAGCGGCTTATGACACTGCGCTTTGAATACTATCCCTATGTCCCGACAACCACCTGAGGCTTAAATGCTGCGCATCATTCCTAATACCACTTATATAACGTATTAGATGGGTTGCGATGTGCCTCGCATTTCGTTCTGCTACGATTGCCACGTTGGCATCAATACAGGAGGGCTCATGCCGGGCTTGGGAACAATCATCAACGTTGTGCTTTTAGTTGCGGGCGGTCTTTTAGGATTAGCGGGCGGCCGCTTCATTACACCGCGCATCCAAGACACGCTCATGAAAGCATCGGGGCTGTGCGTCCTGTTTATCGGCCTGGGCGGCACCATGCAAAAGATGCTCATCATCGATGGAAAGGCGCTAGCGACCACCGGTACCACCATGCTCATCGTCTCATTTGCGCTCGGTTCGCTCATCGGCGAGGCCGTCAACTTGGAAGCCGCCATCGAGAACCTTGGCGAATGGCTCAAGCGCAAAACCGGCAGCGAGGGCGATAACGAGTTCACCAACGCTTTTGTCTCGACTTCACTCACCGTGTGTATCGGCGCCATGGCCATTGTGGGATCGATCCAGGACGGTCTGCTCGGTGACTGGTCAACGCTTGCCCTGAAAGGCGCATTGGACTGCATCATCGTCTGCACCATGACGGCGTCGCTTGGCCGCGGCTGCATTTTCTCCGCCCTGCCCGTCGCCGTGTTCCAGGGGACGATCACGTTGTTTGCCGGCGCGCTCTCCCCCATCATGACTACGGCAGCCCTCGACAGCCTTTCGCTCGTAGGCTCCATGCTCATCTTCTGCGTCGGCGTCAACCTCATCCGTCCTCAGACCTTCCGCACGGCCAATATGCTCCCCTCCGTCGTCATCGCCGTCATCTACGCCCTCCTGTTCTAAATCTATCTACGCAGCAGTATCTCGAACACCTGTTTGATGCTGTGCTATGATATGAGGTCACCGAAGCTGCGTTAGGAGAGGAGAAGCGGTGGCCGACCAGGACATCAAAATGCTCATCGAGCGCATTATGGCCGAGGCTCGGACCCATCAGTCCGCCCGTTTCTCAAACGAAATCTACGCAGACGAGCCGATTCTCAAAACCGGCCGACAGATGCAGAATTTCCTCCCCGACCAGTACCGCAAAATGCGCGAGATATCGCGCTGGCAGGATGACCCCAAGGGCGGTGCGGGCCGCTGGCTTTCGGAAGCCGAGCTTTTTTACCGCCAGGGCCTGCTGATGGCCGACTTTGAGGACGACTGTCCCTACAACGGCACCTTTAAGTCGTACTTTCCCACCTACAACGCCATGAGCGACCGGCAGCTGCGCGGCTACTTTACCTGGCGTGCCCAAGTGCGCCGCGGAACCGTCGAGGAAACGTCTACGTCCTTTGCCTTCCTGTATCTCTATGAGCTGATCTGCGGCATCGGCGTTGATGACCCGCTCGATGGCTTTAGCAAGATCAAGGCCTTTTGGGATGCCTACCGTGCCTTCGAGCCCGGCATCGACCGGTTTGCACGCGTGTGGCTGCAAGATTACGCCGTGTTCCACAGGCTCGACCCCAAGCTGCTTCGCGACTCTAAAACCGTCATGTTCGATAACGCCATTATCGAGCTGCGACGCGCGGCACGAGACCTTGTACCGGCACCGGCACCGTCCGGCCAGACCTCCAAGCGTCGCAAAACCTCCGAGCCCACGCTCCCCCTTCCGCCCGATGAGGTGCGCGAGGAGCGACTCATAGCCGCCATCGACGCCCTCTCCACATACAACCTAAGTAACTCGCGGCTCGACCGCAGCCACCACCGCGATCTGCGCCACGTGGCATGCGCCGTGTATGTCCGCATGGCGCGCTACTATGACACGCATCGAAAGACCGGCATCGTGGCGAGTTTATTTGGGGAGGAGACGGCCATGCCCTACACCATGTTTGCCTCGGCCGTATTCTTTGCGCCCGAACGCCACGAGGACTGCGAATACCGCCTGGATCCTATCCATATCTACCGTTGCCAAAACGGCTTTTGGGAATGCATGCGTATCCATGGTAGTAGGCAAAAGAGCAGCAAGCTCGGTGAAATGATGCGCGCCTGCGACCAACGCCTGCGCCTGGCGCTGGACCCCGCCCATCCCCTTAAGGAAGAAAAGGTCCCCAAATATCTGGCCAAGATTATCGATGACGAGATTGCGGCATGGCTCTCGTGGGACGCCGCACACCAGCCCGTCAAGATCGATATCGATTTGAGTCAGCTGGGACACATTCGGAGCGCCGCCGCACAAACGCGTGAGGCGCTTTTGATCGATGAGGAGCGCGAGGACGATGTGCTCGCAGAGGTCGATACGGTGGACTCCGAGCAGCCGAAAGCCGAGCCCGCAGCAGACGCGTTTGTCGAGCCGGTCACGGCGGCCGCAGAGCAGGACGAGGCCGACGAGCCAACCATTTCCACCGAACAGTTTGGTGTCGTGGCGCCGCTTCTTGCGCCGACGCCCCCGCGCGCAGCGGCTGCGCCCACTGACGCCGCGAGCGAACTCGCACCCGCCGCAACCGCGTATCTGCGCGCACTGCTCGAGCAAAACGCAGCGCAAGCGACATCGGCAGTGGCGCACTCGGGACAGAGCGAGGACATGCTCGTCGATACCATCAACGAGGCGCTCTTTGACCTGGTGGGCGACACCGTAATTGAATTTAGCGCGGCAGGGCCGCAGATTATTGAGGACTACGAAGCAGACGTGAGAGGATACCTAGACCATGAGTGATACCGCATCCGCAGCACCCCGCGTGCCCAAGCGCGTCGCTGCCGTCATTCTCAACTCGCTCAAGGGCGGCGTGGTCCCGCGCATCGGCCTTCCCTACATTACCGTAGGGCGCGAGGTCGAGATCCGCGCCCTGCTCACCGATCTGAGTCTCATCGCCGACGGTGGTGCGAGCTTCCGCTTTCTGGTCGGTCGTTACGGCGCCGGCAAGAGCTTTTTGCTCCAGACCATCCGCACGCACGCCATGGGTGAGGGATTCGTCGTCGCCGATGCAGACTTATCCCCCGAGCGCCGTCTGCAGGGCGGGCAGGGGCAGGGCCTTGCCACCTACCGCGAGCTCATACGCAATATATCGACCAAGACGCGCCCCGAGGGCGGTGCGCTCAACCTTATTCTTGATCGCTGGGTCGCCTCGTACGCCGACGTCGACGAGTCGGTCGTCAATGCCCAACTGGCCCCGCTCGAGGAAATGGTCCACGGCTTCGACTTCACCCGCATGCTCCGCCGCTATCGCACGGCCGTATCCGAGGGCGACGAAGAAGCCATGAGCCGCGTGACCAAATGGATCCGCGGCGAATACCGTACCAAGAGCGAGGCTCGCGCCGAGCTGGGCTCCTCGACCATCATCAGCGATGACGACTGGTACGACTACGTTAAGCTCATCGCGCGTTTTTTGGTCTGCAGCGGCTACAAGGGTATGTTGGTGCTCATCGACGAGCTCGTGAATCTGTATAAGATTCCCAACGCGATCACGCGCCAGTACAACTACGAGAAGATCCTGACCATGTACAACGACACACTCCAGGGCAAGGCGCAGTACCTGGGCATGATCATGGGCGGCACGCCAACCTCCATCGAAGACCGCCGCCGCGGCGTGTTCTCCTACGAGGCCCTGCGCAGCCGACTCGCTCAAGGCCGCTTTGCACGCGAGGACCTTAAGGACATGCTCGCGCCCATCATCCGTCTGCAGCCACTCACCTACGAGGAGCTGCTGGTGCTGATCGAAAAACTCATGCAAATTCACGCCGGCTACTTTGGCTGGACGCCCACGCTTACCGAGAACGACTTGGTGGACTTCCTCAAGATCGAGTTCGGTCGTGTGGGAGCCGACACACATCTGACGCCGCGCGAAGTCATTCGCGACTTTATCGAGCTGCTCGACATCCTATGCCAGAACCCCGACGCCAACGTAGCCGAGCTGCTGCAAAGCGTCGGCGGCGACGCGCTGGTGCCGGCAGCAGCAACAGGCGACACCGGCACCGCAGGCGGCGACCGTAACTTCGCCGAATTCACCATCTAACCTGCCAAAAAGGGACAGGTTTATTTTGGCAGGTTTTATCTGGGCGAACGTTGAGACTGTAATGCAGCAAGCCGTTGCCAGCCGCGTTGAGAGATTCGTTTTTGAGAGGAGGCCCCGTGAACGCCTTTGACCGCTACGCCCCGTTTATCCAAGACTTCATCTACTCCCACGATTGGGAGAGCCTGCGCTCTATCCAGGTTGCGGCGGCAGACGCCATCTTTAACACACAAGACAATGTGCTCCTAACGGCATCCACAGCTTCCGGCAAAACCGAAGCGGCCTTCTTTCCCATCCTGACCGAGTTTTGGGAGAACCCGCCCGCAAGCGTTGGTGCCCTCTACATTGGCCCCCTCAAGGCACTCATCAATGATCAGTTCGTCCGTCTCAATGACCTGTGCGAAGAGGCCGATATCCCTGTCTGGCACTGGCATGGCGATGTCTCGCAGTCGCACAAGGCTAAGCTCATCAAAAAACCGAACGGCATCTTGCAGATTACGCCCGAGTCACTCGAGGCGCTCTTAATCCATAAGCACATGGCGATCCCGCGCATGTTTTGCGACCTGCGCTATGTGGTCATCGATGAGGTCCACTCGCTCATGCGCGGCGACCGTGGCGGGCAGACGCTCTGCCTTATCGAGCGACTCTCGCGCATGGCCGGCGTGCAACCTCGACGCATTGGCCTTTCGGCCACCATCGGCGACCCCGAGCGCACGGGTGCCTTTCTCTCACAGGGAACGGGGCGCGACTGCGTTATCCCACGCTTTGAAGAGCCGCGCCGCGTGTGGCGCATCTCCATGGAGCACTTCTACAACTCGGGCCCCCAGGTACAGCAACGGGGATTCATGGGCACAGGTCCTCAAGAGGCCGAAGTGCTTGCGTGCGAGCGCATCGAGGCGGCGGCATCCGCGGCACTGCCCGCCGGCGCCCAAGACATGCGTCACAGCGGACAGCTCACACAAGAGGAGCGCCGTCAACGTCGTGAGCGGGCACGGGGCAAGGCCACTCCCAAGGACCGCCAAACTTCCTCGGCCCCCGAGGGCGAAGTCGACATCCCGCGAGCGACCGAGCAGGCGCTTCTCAGCCCCACCGACACAGCACCAGACAACGCCGACCCCGGCATGGGCTATATCTTCGAACACACCCGCGGCCGCAAGTGCCTGGTCTTTGCCAACTCGCGCGAAGAGGCAGAGGCCGTATGCTCCATGCTGCGTTGCTACTGTGAGAGCCGGCACGAGCCCGACCGCTTTCTCATCCACCACGGCAATCTTTCGGCATCGCTGCGCGAGACGGCAGAAGAGCTCATGCGCGACGAGGAACAGGCACAAACGACCGTCACCACCTCTACGCTGGAGCTCGGTATCGATATCGGCCGTCTGGAGCGTGCGTTTCAGATCGACGCGCCGTTTACCGTCAGCTCTTTTTTGCAGCGAATGGGCCGCACGGGGCGCCGCGATCTTCCGCCCGAGATGTGGTTCGTCATGCGCGAGGAAGAGCCCGAGCCGCGCACGATGATGCCCGAGACCATCCCGTGGAAGCTCCTGCAAGGCATCGCGCTCGTACAACTCTATCGCGAGGAAAAGTGGGTCGAGCCGCCTGAGCTCGATCGACTCCCCTACAGTCTGCTCTATCACCAGACCATGTCGACGCTTGCCAGCACCGGAGAGCTCACGCCGGCCGAACTTGCCCAGCGCGTGCTCACGCTCAGCTATTTCCACCGTGTCTCGGCAGACGATTACCGTGTGCTGCTACGCCACCTCATTAAGATCGACCATATCCAGGTCACCGAAGGTGGCGGGCTCATCGTGGGTCTCGCGGGCGAGCGCATCATCAACAACTTTAAGTTCTACGCCGTATTCCAGGAAAACGAGGAGTTCACCGTTCGCAGCGAGTCGGCCGAGTTGGGCACGATCGTCAATCCGCCACCGCCCGGCGAGCGCATCGCCATCGCCGGACACTGCTGGATTGTCGATGAAGTGGACTGGAAGCGACACACCGTCTTTGCCTCGCAAGTCAAAGGTCGTGTGCCGGCATACTTTGGCGACTGCCCCGGTGACATCAATACACACGTACTCGAGCGTATGCGCAAGGCGCTCAACGAGCACGCGGCGTATCCGTACCTGATGGGTAACGCGCGGGCCCGTCTGGCGCAGGCTCGCCATACGGCCGAGATTTCGGGCGCGGGAACTAAGCCGCTCATCAACCTGGGTGGCGACACCTGGGTGCTCTTCCCCTGGTTGGGCAGCTACGCCTTTTTGGCACTCGAGCGCATGCTCAAGATTAAATGTGCCGCGGAGCTGGGCCTTCGCGGACTCGACCCGTCACGCCCGTACTTTATGCAGTTTAAAATGAAGGCCGACGAGGAGACGTTCTTTGAGGTGCTCGCCGCCGAGGCCGAGAAAGACTTCGATCCCATCGAGCTCGTCTATCCCGGCGAGGTGCCTTATTTTGACCGCTACGACGAGTTTGTTCCCGAAGAGCTCGTGCGCAAAGGCTTCGCCGAAGGCGTGCTCGACATCGAGGGCATGAAGCAGCGCGTCCTCAGCTGGCGCGACCACGCCTAAGACCAGTCCTTTTTGGGACGGGGAGACTTACTTGTCGTGAAGGACGGTGCCGAGGAAGTCGGTGTCGAAGGGCACAGCTTCGGCAAAGGCGTAGTCGCCGTCGCTGGCGATGAGCAGATAATTCTCCTCGCCGCCGAACTCTGCATCGCCACATGGGACCACCCAGGCGTGGGCGAACACCTCGAGCGCCGTGGCGGCGCAATCGCGCAGGAACGTTACGTCGCTCCCCTCGTTTGCGCTCACGATATTGGCAACGTAGATACCCCCGGGGTTCAGGCTGCCTCGCACCAAACGCAACGCCTCAACCGTCGCCAGCTCGCGTACGGGCTCGACACCGCCAAAGCAATCGCTCACGACCACGTCGTAGCGACGATGGCCCACGCTCGTCACACCCAAATACGAGCGAGCCTCAGCGGTAATCACCCGCAAGCGGTCGCCCACCGCACGCTCCAGCTCGTCCAGGTAGAACCAGCGGCGCGCTAGGCGCGTAATCTCTCCGTCATACTCGATAACGTCCATGCACAAGTCCTCGTGCGACATCAGCGCGAACTTGGGATAGGCAAACCCGCCGCCGCCCAGCATAAGCATGCGGTCGATACCGTGACCGTAAGCGTCGCGCATCGCATCCTCGGCCTCAAACACGTCGTCAAACGAACGATAGTACGTAAAGACGGGCTCCGCCCAACGCTCGCCAACGTAGCTTGCACTTTGGTAGACGCCGCCTTGTACCAATACGCGGACTTCGTCGCCGCCCTCGTCGTGCACGCGCTTCACACGCGCCAACCCATTGCGGGTTCGCGCAACCTGCAGACAGGCAGCACGAACAGCGACGGCGGCCGCACCAAGCGCCGCGGCTCCCAGAGCAACGCCGGCAACGACGCCAGCAGAAACACTCGGCTTGTTCATCTAGAGCTCCTTTTGCAGATAAAGGCCATGGTCATAAAATCCAAGATGGCGATAGTACTCGCGTGTGCCAATCGCGCTAATCACGTTGATACGTGCATAACCAGCATCCCGGGCAATCTCGCACGCACGCTCTACGAGCAAACGCCCCAACCCGTGATGCTGCGCCGCCTGGCCCTGGTCACCCACGCGCGCCGCCATGCCATACACGTGTACCTCGCGAATCATCGCCTCGTCCGGCATCGTCGGCAACTCGTCCGCATGTGCGGCAACAAAAGCGCGAACGGGCAGCGACAGACGCAAAAAGCCGGCGATCTTGCCTTCGGGCGTCACCCACTGCAAAAAGCGTTCACGCGTCACCGGCGTCTCGTAAGCGACCTCATCAAGAGACAGTTCATCCAGGTCGGCACCCGCGGTACTGATCTCGCGATAGCGAATCTCGCGCACCGTCGCACCGTCACCCCGAGCAGCCAGGCGGTTCTCAACGAGCTGACGCAGGTTGGGCTTCTTGTTGCCCACCATGATGTCGTCGGAGCTAAAGTCGCGGATCATGCGGCTGATGCGGCAGAACGCCGGCGTCACCACGATGTCGTCGGCCAGCACATCGAGCAGTTCTTCCTCGGTATAGGGGCGCCACTCGCCGCGCTCATAGCGGCCCACCAGACGCGAGCCCTCGATGAGCGCGCACGGGTAGACCTTGACCTCGTCGGGCATAAAGGCCCCCTCGGTCATAAAGCGCTCGTAGTCGCGCTTGTCCCCCTCGGGCGTGGCGCCCAGCAAGTTGAGCATAAAATGCGCGTGGATCTTAAAGCCAAACAGACGCGCAAGCGAAAACGCCCGCTCGATCTGAGCCACCGAAATGCGACGCTCGTTGATATCGAGCAGGTGCTGGTTGAGGCTCTGGATGCCCATCTGAATCTTGGTGCAACCCAGGCGGCGGATAAGCGTGAGCGCCTGGGGCGTCACGGCATCGGGGCGCGTCTCGATAACGAGCCCCACCACGCGATGCTTCGCCGTCTCGTTGATGCGCTGCTGACGCTCAAGCTCCTCCATCGTTGCCGTCTGCCACTCAGTGACCTCGCCCCACGGCGTACCGGGACCGTACAGACGACGCACCGCACGGTTATAGCCGCCCACGGCAGCATCCACACGCCCCTGCTCGTCGGCAACGCCGGCAGCAAGCTCGACCTCGTCTGTCGCAATGCCGGCGGCCCGATAGCGCTCACGGCGCTCTGCTACCACAGGCGGCAGGGCATCGGCGGGAGCGTCATCGAGCAGACGCCCCGCCTCGGCACGGCTGATGCCCGGACGTGCCAACATGGGGTTGGCCGCCACGCCGGCGACGGCATCGTCATTGAGTGCACGGAAAAGCTCCGACATAAACCATGTCTGATAGCCTTCCGGATAGTCGCTCCAGGTACCGCCAAGCACAATGAGCTCGATCTTATCGGTCGCATGCCCCATCTGCGAAAGCGCGGTCAGGCGAGCGCTCACCTGCAGATACGGGTCAAAGCAATTTTGCTCCGCACGGGCGCACGCCGGCTCGGCGTGCAGGTAGCTTTTGGGCATGCGCAGATCGTTGGGACAAAACAGGCAATCGCCCGAGCATGGCCAGGGCTTGGTGATAACGGTAATGGTCGCCACGCCCGAAGCCGTGCGACGAGGCTTCATACGCAGCACCTGCAGCAGTCGACGTTCCAGCTCGGCATCGACATTCCACCCAGCCCAACGAGCCGGCTCCTCACGTTTTACCCGCTGGTAGAACGGCAGCAGACGGCGCTTGGCCAAATCGCGTTTGTCGGCACCCTCACGGCGCGCCTCGGCATGTATCAGTTTGACGAGCGCTTTGTCGTCCACGGTCTCGCCGCGACGCAGAGCCTCGAGTATGTTCAAGATAATCTGTTCCATGACCCCATTGTAAAGGCAAAGGCGCCGGAGCCCGTCACGGCTCCGGCGCCTCCATCAAACAGCGCAGCTATGGTATATAAGTCTTCGATAACCGCCCGTCACTCTGAATCAAATGACATGTCGCCCGAACCGACCTCAAAACGATACGTAGCAGACTTATCGCCGTTATCGAATTCAAGATTCAAAATGGTCTCGCCGTCGTAGCCAAGCGGAAGGAAATCGCTCTCGAAGTCGCCGCTGCCCAAGGTAAGGCTCGCCTTAAAGCCCGTCGAGTTCGGAACCATCATCTCCACATCGCCCGAGCCCACGCTTACGTCCATCGACTTCGCGGGGGCCTGGTAGAGCTCGAACGTCACATCGCCCGAACCGACCTCGGCATTCAGAGTGTCGGTCACGGTGCCCGCAAACGCGACGTCTCCCGAGTCCAACGTCAAATCAAAGTCGTGGCACGCAATGTCCGCGACCGTCAGGTCTCCCAACCCCACGTTTGCCGTAATGCCCATCATGTTATCGGCAAGCTCACGCGGCAGTTCAATGGTGACCTTACGGTCATGGGCGCGCTCGTCATCGCAGTCGAACTGGCTAATCTTGAGTGTAGAGCCCTCGATCTTAACCAGATTCTGAGTGGCGGCATCGGAAGCAGACGCCCCCTTTGCAACGCGCCCGCTTTCGACGACACGTACCGGTCCGCCAGAGACACGTTTAATCTCGACCGCCCCCGACGTCACATCCAAGTCGAGCGATTGGAACGCGTCTTCGTCAAAAGTCGTGCTCGAAAGTTGCTGAGGCCGAGCGGAATATTTACCGCCATCGTTCATAAAATCGTCGTCGTCAACCACATCGTCCATACCGGACAAGCCGGATACAACATCGTCGAGATCCCACGGGCCATCAAAATGAATCAAAGTCCGCGAAGTGCCAAAGACGAGCCCGATGATGAGCACAAACGCTCCGATGCCAACGCCCAAGCGTACCTTGGATTCATGCGAAAGCTTCATCATTCATCGCCCTCTTTGGCAATCGGCTCAGCGGTAGTCGCGGTAGCCACGTCAGTATCAACCGGGGCGGAAGCATTCCGAGCCCTAGCCGCCACCGGTGCCGGACCAACCTGAATATCCCCGCGCGCCCAATCACCATCGAGCGCACGCGCCACCCAGTGATAGATGGGAATCGTGAAGAAGATCAGCGCGGCAAAGGGGCCGGCACCAAACGGGAACATCAGCAAAAAGAACAGTAGCCAGCACACGGCCCAATACGGGAACGACTGGAACGGGCCCTTCACCGGAGTCGAGCCAACCGCGGTGCCACTCGTCGCCTGCGCCGTAGCGGCATTAGCGGCCTGTGCACTCCAGCTTGCCGCTTGCGCCGCCTTGGCGGCGGCGTCACTCGCCTGTGTTGCCGCCTCGGTAGCTCGTGCCGCCGCCTCATGGGTGCGTGCGCGCTCTGCCGCCTCGGCCTCGCGCTGACGAGCGCGGTCCTCGTTCTCAAACTCGATATCGTCCTCGATCTCGTCACTCGGATTGAGGAGCTCGTCCAAACTCACGCCATAGAGTTTGGCGAGCGAGATCAGGTTCTCGGTATCGGGCGAGCTCTCCGCGCGCTCCCATTTACTGACCGCCTGGCGCGACAGCCCCAGCTTTCGCGCAAGCCCTTCTTGGCTAAAACCCTTGCTGCGACGAAGGTCGGCGAGCCGCTGCGCAGTTTCTACATTCATGGTTCCTCCTATGTGATGCCAGCCGTGCCGCCGGACCGTTTTTCTTCTTAAGGCGCCTTGCACAGTTATAAATCTATCCGCCACCGCCAAAAGCATGCCACCTATTCTAGTGAGATTTTTGACAACCGGCGGTTGCGGGTGCATATGAGCTGCGGAAATGTGTCCAAACAAAGCAATGACCCGTAGCTCGGTTGTCCCCGTTGCGGCGATAACGGTAGTATGGTCGTACTGTTTATTCCGCACCGCCAACGGAGGGAGTCCCGCGCCGTGAACCGCGATTTCGCCTCATCGCTCATCCAGCTCAACAACACTTTCTATCGCGAGCACTCCGCCTCCTTCTCCGATACGCGCCAGGCCCCGTGGCCCGGCTGGGTACGCACCATGGATATCGCGCTCGAGCAGCTCGACGTCGCCACAATCGAGCATCCCGTCCGCGTCTTCGACCTTGCCTGCGGCAATATGCGATTCGAGAACTTTGCCGCCGGCGGCGCACTTGCCGCCAAGGGCGTCGACGGTGCAAATCCCTCGGCAGATGCCAGCTGCCCGTTTGAGTTCTATGGCGTCGACTCGTGCCAAGACCTGGCCATCGATGCACATGGTCACGCCCTGCGCATTCCCAACCTGCACTTCCAGGAACTCGACGTGCTCGATGCCCTTATGAAGCTCAACCCCGCCGAGACACCCGACGTGCTTTTCGACGCCCCGCTCGCTGACATCTCGGTCTGCTTTGGATTTATGCACCACGTGCCGTCGTGCGAGTACCGCGTACGCGTGCTCGACGCTCTGGTGCGCCAGACGCGCCCAGGCGGCATCATCGCCATCAGCTTTTGGGAGTTTATGAACGACGAGCGCATGGCGCGCAAAGCCGTTCGCGCCGAGGCCCGCGCCGAGCTCACCCCGCCGTTTGAGGGTTACGATTCCGCGCAGTTTGAAGCCGGCGACCACCTCATTGGCTGGCAAAATGACCGCCACGCCTACCGCTATTGTCATCACTTTGACGATCAGCAGATCACCGACCTGGTACGCGGCGTCCGTACGTTCTACAAGAGCGGCGAGGTCCCCGTGCGCGAGCTTGAGCGCTTCCATGCCGACGGTCGCAGCGGCGAGCTCAATCGCTATGTGATCCTCAAGCGCCTGTAGGCACCGACGACTCGCGCCGGGACGCACCGCATCTTTCGGGCAAACCATGCCCACCCTTTTTCAACCCATTGACGGAACGTGCAGCTATGCGTTCCATACTTATGACCAAGGAGCCTCATGGGAGCCGTCCACGTTCGCACGCCTAAGAACTTTGTGCTCGAGGAGCGCCTGGAGCGCTACACCGATGCGATTGAGACGAACCCCGAGACCTATGCCGGAGATTGGCGCAAGGCCTGTGCGCCAGTTGGCAGCAAGCCCTTCGAACACCTTCACCTGGATCTTGGCTGCGGCAAGGGAACGTACCTTGTAGAGCGTGCGGCCCACGAGCCAAACACGCTCTTTATCGGCATGGACCAGGAGCCCATCTGCATCGCCTATGCCGCACAGAAAATCTGCGAGCAGGAACTGACCAACGCACTCGTCCTGCCCCGAGGCGCCGCATCGCTGCCGCAGCTGTTTGCCGCAGGCGAGCTCGATGTCATCACCATTAACTTTCCCACGCCGCAGCCCAAGGCCAAGTACGCCAAAAAACGACTCGTCCATGTCGACCATCTGATGCTCTACCGCCCGCTCTTTTCGGCCGGTGCCACCGTCACGTTGCGAACCGACAGCAAGCCATTGCGCGATTACGCCCTGGGACAGTTTGCCGCGGCAGGCTACGACACGCTTTGGGTAAGTGACGACGTCCGCCGCGACCATCCCGAGCATCCCGAGACCGAATATGAATGCCGCACGCGCGAGATGGGCGCCGCCGTCTATGGCATTTGCGCCACACCCGGTGCGCAGCCAACCGACGAACAGCTCACAGCGGGCCGCGTGCAGGAGCAGAGTCTTGCCTGCTACCTGCCCGATAACCTCAATGAGCTCACCTATGTACCTCTGGGCATGGAAGAGGCCGTCGAGAACTTTAAGAACCGCGCCCGTAAAGGCAAGAAACGCCTGCCTCAGGAACGCTAGCACCGCGCGCCCATTTCCTGCATTTTCTCGCCCGCTGGCACCCCGCGCCGCCGCTACGCCATAATAGTTGGCGGACAAACGGCGAGAGAAAGCAACCACATGGCACAGACCACGACAGATATCACCGCCAGCACCGTTTCCGGCGCCGGCGCCGCCAGCTCATTCTCGGGCGGCACGGGAACCGAAGCCGAGTTCGGCTCGCTCGGCGCGCTCTCCCCCACCTGGTGGGAGCCCGAGGACGGCAGTGAGCCCGAACCATGGCTCACGCCCGATCAGGCCTTCGAACACTTCTTTGAATGGACGAGCGACCGCGGCATTGAGCTGTGGGATCACCAAGAAGAGGCCCTCATGGACCTGGCGGCCGGAGATCACGTCATTTTAGGCACACCGACCGGATCGGGTAAATCGCTCGTCGCGCTGGGCATGCTCTTTATGGGCATGGCGCAGGGCAAGCGCTGCTACTACACGGCTCCTATCAAGGCTCTGGTCAGCGAGAAGTTTTTCGACCTTGTGCAGGTGCTCGGCCGCGATAACGTCGGCATGATCACCGGCGACACCCATATCAACACCAAGGCGCCCGTCATCTGCTGCACAGCCGAAATCCTTGCCAACGACGCACTGCGCGAGGGCGAAGATGCCGATGTTGGCTGCGTCGCCATGGACGAGTTCCACTACTTTGCCGACCCCGACCGCGGCTGGGCCTGGCAGGTGCCGCTGCTCACCCTGCCCCACACGCAATTCATGCTCATGAGCGCCACGCTCGGCGATGTCACTGCCATCGCCGCTTCACTCGAGGAACACACCGGCGCTGTTTGCGACTTGGTTGTCGACGCCCCGCGTCCTGTTCCGCTGAGCTACGACTATGTGACGACCTCCCTCGAGGGCACGGTCGAGCTCGCCATGCGCCGCGGCGAGGCCCCGCTCTATATCGTGCACTTTAGCCAGGATGCCGCCCTTGCGACGGCACAATCACTCGCCAATTTTGGCATCGCCAGCAAGGAGCAGCGCGAGGCCATTAAGGAAGCCGCCAAGGGCACGAGCTTCTCCACGGCCTTCGGCAAGATTCTCAAGCGCTTGCTCGGATGCGGCGTCGGCGTGCACCATGCTGGCATGTTGCCGCGCTATCGCCTGCTGGTCGAGCGCTTGGCGCAGCAGGGTCTGCTGCCCGTCATCTGCGGTACCGATACACTCGGCGTCGGCATCAACGTACCCATCCACACCGTGGTGCTCACCGCGCTCACCAAGTTCGACGGCTACAAGATGCGTCGCCTGCGCGCCCGCGAGTTCCATCAGATTGCCGGTCGCGCCGGCCGCTCGGGCTTCGATACCGAGGGCATGGTGATTGCCGAGGCACCCGAGCACGAGATCGAGAATGCCAAGCTTATGGCCAAGGCGGGCGACGACCCCAAAAAACTCCGTAAGATTAAAAAGAAAAAGGCCCCCGAGGGCTTTGTCACCTGGAACAAGCAGACCTTCGAGCGTCTGATCGAGACGCAACCCGAGACGCTCAAGCCGCGCCTGCGCATCACGCACTCCATGGTGATCAGCGTGGTCGAGCAGGGCGGCGATGCCCGAGCCCGCGTACACGACCTCATCGAGACGAGCCTGCAGACTCCCGAGGAAAAGGCTAAGCTCGAGGTTCGCGCCGACGAGATCTTCGCCACGCTCATCGATTCCGGCGTCGTCGTTCGCACCGAGGTGCCGCCCGCGCCCGACGCCCCGACTGATGCCGCACCAGACATCGACTATGCGCTGACGGTCGATCTGCCCGAGGACTTCGCACTCGATCAGCCGCTCTCGCCGTTCTTGCTTGCTGCGCTGGAGCTGCTCGATCCCGAGAGCGAGACCTATACCATGGACCTGATCTCAATGGTCGAGGCAACGCTCGAGGATCCCAAACAGGTGCTGCGCGCACAGGAGCGAGCCGCACGCGATCGCGCTATGGCCGAGATGAAGGCCGACGGCATCGAGTATGAGGAGCGCTTGGAGCGCATTCAGGACGTCACGTACGAAAAGCCGCTCGAGGATTTGCTCGATGCCGCTTTTGACAAGTACTGCCAGGAAGTACCGTGGGCAAACGACTACCAGCTCTCTCCCAAGAGCGTCCTGCGCGATATGCTGGAGAGCGCGAGCGATTTTAAGGGCTACATTCAAAAGCTCGGCATCGCCCGCTCCGAGGGCATTTTACTGCGTTACCTGGCAGAGGCTTACCGTTCGCTCGACCGCACCGTACCCATTGAGAAGCGCGACGAGCGCCTGCGCGACATTATCTCGTGGCTGGGCTTTGTGGTGCGCTCGGTGGACTCGAGCCTGGTGGACGAGTGGGAAAACGCCGGCAACCCGGCAGCCCTCGACGCCGCGCCGCCGCAGGGCATCGACGAGGTCGTGGCGGACCGCCGCGGCTGCACGCTGTTGGTGCGCAATGCGCTCTTCCGCCGCGTGACCCTTGCCGCTCGCGAGCACGTTCGCGACCTGGGCGAGCTCGACGACGACTGGAGCATGAGCGAGATCCGCTGGCAAAAAGCACTTGACGCTTACCACGAGCAGCACGAGGAAATCCTCACCGACGGAGATGCCCGCAGCGCCGCGATGTTTTCCATCGATGAGAGCGACGAGAAGACCGATCACGTGTGGCACGTGCACCAGATTTTTGCCGACGAGGATGGCGACCACGACTTTGGCATCATGGGCGATGTCGACCTGGATGCCACGCAGGATGGCGGCGAGGTCATCTTCAAAAACTACCGCGTCGGCTTTATCGAGGATCTGCTCGAGGACTAGCCGAACATACTGGAACGAAACGAAGCGGGGCCGTTGGCAATATCGCCAGCGGCCCCGCTTTTGCACTATACGCTATGTCTTACTCGGCATCCTCGACCTCATACGAATCCGCCTCGGCTGGTTCATCGCCTGTCTCCGACGCGGTCTCGCGTGCCTCATCAAATGCTGCTTTCATGGTCTTGTTGCCCCACGTGAGCTTGCGAATGGTAAGCTCATCGGCCTTGTTGTGGGCCAGGCGCAGATTCTCGGTGCTGCGGCGCAAATCGTCCTTGGTCTTCTCGAGCTGTTTGATGGCGGCATCGATTTCCTTGATTGCCGACTCGAATTGCTTACTCGCCAGGTTGTAGTTGCGCGAGAAGCCGTCCTTGAACTTCTCCATCTTGGCCTCGAAGTTCGTGACGTCAATGTTCTGCTGCTTGTACTCCGCTAGCTCCTGCTTATAGTGCAGCGAACCCATGGCGGCGTTGCGCAGCAGCGTAATCATGGGAATGAAGAATTGTGGGCGGATCACGTACATCTTCTCGTAGTGGTAGCTCACATCCACGATACCGGCATTGTAAAGCTCGCTCTCGGGCTCGAGCAGCGTGCAGAGCACTGCGTACTCGCAGCCCTTTTGGCGGCGATCGTGGTCGAGTTTCTTAAAGAAGTCCTCGTTTTTGTGCTTGGTCGCAGTCTCGTCGTTCTCGTTTTTCATCTCGAACATAATCGAAATGACCTCGTTGCCGCTCGCATCGCACTCGCGGAAGATAAAGTCGCCCTTGGTACCCTCGGACGCATCGTTGTCTTTCTCGAAGTACGCGTTGGGAAACGCTGTCATGCGTAGGCGGTTAAACTCGGTCTCGCAATGCTGCTCGAGCGACTCGCCCACCATCTTGGTGGACAGGCGCACCTTCATGTCCTTAAGGCGCTCAATCTCTTCATCCTTGTAGCGAATCAGGTCATCGCTCGCGCGCTTGGCCTGCGCAAGCTCGAGCTCGTGTGCCGCCTTGGCTTGCTCCTCGCGAGAATCGCGTACCGCCAGCTCGCTCGTCAGCTTGGCACGTGCCTCATCGCGCTCTCGTTCCGCCGCGGCGACCGCCTCTGACAGGTTCATTTTTGCCATCAGTTCCTGCTCGCGCAGTTGGGCACGCAGGCCCTCGGCCTCTTGCTCGGACTGAGCCTTTGCGGCGGAAAACTTCTCCCGTACCGTCGCGCGGTAGTCAGCAAGTGCGCGCTCGGCCTCGCTGCGAGCGGCATCGAGCTCACGCTGCGACTCAGCCGCGGCAGCGGCAAGCGCCATCTCCTGGGCCTTGTCCGCCGCGGCAAGCCTGGCCTGCAGCTCGGCAATCTGAGCATCACGTGCAGCTAAATCGTTTTGAGCAGCATTGCGCGCCGCCGACTCGACGAGCTTGGCTTCGTCATCTTTGCGCTCCAGCTGCGCACGCAAATTGTCGATTTCTCGCTGAAGCTCGGCGTTTTCCTTTTGAGCATCGGCGCGGGCCTCAACCGCCGCGCGCTGGCTTGCACTCTCGCGCTCCGCAGCAGCGCCCTCGAGCTTGGCGCGCAGCTCGGCAAGCTCAGCATCGCGCTTGGCAACCTCTTGTGCCAGCTTCTGCTCCGCGGCGTTCTTCTGCTCGACAAGCTGAGCATTGCGCTGAGACTCTGCCTTTTGCAAGGCAGCCGTCGAACGCGAGCGCTCAAGCTCCAGCGCCTGCTCGCCCTCGCGCTGGACTGCCTTCACACGCTCATCCAGGTCGCGCGAAAACTCGGCATTGCGCACTTGCTTGACGATATCCGCATAGCCGGACGCGTCGACCTTAAAAACTTCGCCACAATGCGGGCACTTGATCTCGTTCATAGCAGCTCCTCGATGGACGCAAATTTCAACCGCCTACACTCTACCGCGCCGCACGGACAAAAAAGGCGCCGCTGCCATAATGGCAACGGCGCCAGAATCACCACAAAGGCGCCTGTCCTTTGTGGTGGTTTGGGTCCCTACAGGTCGCGGTAGTCGATCAGGCGAAGATCAGGTTGAGACTTAAGCCAAGCGCGAAGCTCGGGGTCGATTAGCGCATCAACTTCCTTGGTGCGGTCGGTCGTGAGTGAGCTGTTCTCCAGGATAAAACGATCGAGATAGCCCGGATGGCACACAAAGACGACCGTCTCGCTGTCCGCCATCTCGCGAACCGTCTGCATGATTGCCTCTTTGGGCTCGTAGCCCGGCTCCATCGAGCGTATCACCATGCGCAGGTCGGTGGCGCCGCAGCGCACCACCGCCGTAGGGTCGAAGCTCGCCTTTTGCTCCTTAAGGCCCAGCTCCTGGGCAACCGCCGAGATCGCTCGGTTAAGGTTTTTACTCATAACGGCATGGGCCTCAAAGTAATCGGGTTCGCGGCCCACGATCTCGACAAAGCGGTCATGCTGCGCACGGATCTCGATGCAGGCCTCGTCGAAGTTTATCAGCTCCTCACCGCGCTTAAAATGCTCGCGGAAGGTACGGCTGCTATGGAATTCGCCGTTCTCGTTGAGCATGCTCGGGATGAGTGCCGGGTCGGCGCACGGCTTGCCCAGGCACACGTTGGTATGCTGGCCCACTGCGATGTCGGCATCCGCCACGAGCGACCAGCCGCGCTCGGCCTCGGGCATATTGGGCATAAGGCCCGCCGAGCGCACCAAGCCCTCGTTGACGCTGCGGGCGATCCCCAAGTCAACGGCATACGAATACCCGATATCATCGGCACGAATAAGCAGTTGCTTCATAACGACTCCAATCTATGTGAAAACCACCACAAAGGTTCACTGTCCCCTTTGTGGCGGTTCTAGCACCCTATAGCCCAAAGAAGCCCAGGATTTGATCGCGGCTTACGGGCTTGTAGTCGTTGGCATCGAGACCGACATCGTAGCGAAAGATAGGACGTTCGCGATCGCGGTTGCGCGCGTTGGTGCGGTCTCCCCTGCTGTGGATATGCCCGTGCAGCATGATGGCGCCACGCGCCTTGCCATTCCAGCTGAGCATGGGGTAGTGGCTCATAACCAGACGATGGCCCTTGGCATAGCCGGGAGCAATCTCCAGATAATCACGCACGTCTTCCCAAATCTGCGGCACGTCGGGATCTTCCCAATCGCCGTCATGGTTACCGCGGATGAGCGTTACATTCTTGCATTCGATACGCTCGCGCAGGCGCACCGCTTCCGCCAGGGACAAACGATAGGTAAAGTCTCCCAAGATATAGAGACGGTCGTCCGCCCCCACGCACTCATTCACGGCATCGATGACCTTGCGGTTCATCTCCTCGACCGAATCAAACGGTCGATCCATGTCGTGCAGGATATTCGTGTCGCCCAGGTGCAGGTCGGCGGTAAACCACATCATCGTCTCTGTCCTCATTTCGCAACGTGTTCAACTCGTGCTAAGTATACAGACGCAGCGATGCGGCGGTTATCCAAAGAGCCCGCCGAACAGGCCGCGGCTGCGCTTGTCTTGCTTTTTCGAAGCGTCACCCTGAGTTTTCTTGTCCTGCCGCATCTTACGGTTCTGCTCCAGCTCATCGTCATCGAGTAGCATATCCCACTCAAACGGATCGTCCGTCAGATCGAACAAGTCATCGTCATCGAGCACGGCAGCCTCCCTTACCGATTAGCGAGCATCCACCACGTAGAGTCTAACGCGCACCTGATGCCACGGGCTGCGCTCAGGAGCAACCTGTTGCACGCGGGCCTCAAACACGTCCTCGTGGCCGTAATACATCATCAAGGACAGCGGGCCGATCTCGTTTCCCGGAACATAACCGAGCTTGGTCTTGCCGTAATAGATTGCAACCGCTTCGGGATCATGGGGGTTATCGCGCTCGGCACACAGCGTCAGCTTATCACCAACCTTAAGATCCCCCAGGACCAAGGCACCGTCGGCATACTGAAATCCCGCAATATAAAACGACAGAAGAACACGTGAAGGCTCGTACATGGCAGCTCCTCTAACGGCCGGATAAACCGGCGCTTAACCGTACTGATAAGCCTACGGGCCCGTGCGGACACAAATTTATCCTGTCTGATTTAATGCACAAACATGCGCACGAACTTGTGCTTCCAGCTTACGTAAGGGGCATAGCGGAATGGCACGTCCAGCCACGCTGCCTTGTTCACGATGCTCTTCTTGTGGCTAAACGTATCGAAGCTCTCGCGGCCATGGTACTGCCCCATGCCGCTCGCGCCCATGCCGCCAAAGCCCATATGGCTCGTAGCCAGATGCATGATGGTGTCGTTAACGCAGCCGCCGCCAAAGGGCACGTAGCGCACAAAGCGCTGCTGAACCGCGCGATCCTGGCTAAAGATATACAGGGCCAGCGGCGTCGGACGATCCGTAATAAACGTCTCGGCCTCGTCTAAGCTCTCAAACGTTAGCACCGGTAAGATGGGACCGAAAATCTCCTCCTGCATTACGGCGTCATCGGGGGACACACCGTCTAGAATCGTCGGCTCAATCTTGAGCGACGACTCGCGCGCCGTGCCTCCCAGCACAACCTTATCGGGGTCGATTAGCCCGCGTACACGCGCAAAATGCTTGGCGTTGACGATATGCCCGTAATCCTCGTTATCGAGCGGATGCTCGCCAAACATACGGCGGACCTCCTCCTTGATGAGGCCCAGCAGCTCGTCGTGCACGCGCACGTCGACCAGCAGGTAGTCGGGCGCCACGCAGGTCTGGCCCACGTTGAGCCATTTACCAAATGCGATACGCCGCGCCGCGACCTTCAGGTTTGCCGTCGCATCCACGACACAGGGGCTCTTTCCGCCCAGCTCAAGCGTCACGGGCGTAAGGTTTTTACTCGCGCGCTCCATGACGAGCTTGCCAACCGGAACACTACCGGTAAAGAAGATCTTGTCCCAGCATTCATCGAGCAGCGCCTCATTCTCGGCGCGCCCGCCCTCGACAACCGTCACCAGGCGCGGATCAAATGCTTCCTCGCAAATCTGCCTGAGCACCGCGCTCGAAGCCGGCGCATAGGCACTCGGCTTGATGACCACGGTGTTACCCGCGGCAAGGGCGCCGGCGAGCGGCTCGAGTGTTAGCAAAAACGGGTAGTTCCACGGAGCCATAATGAGCGTGACGCCATAGGGCACGGCTTGCGTTTTGCACACACTAATGGCATTGGCGAGGTCGCAGGGGCGCAGGCGCGGACGACTCCATCGAGCCACATGCGCAATCTGATGGCGAATCTCGGAAAGCGACGTGCCGATCTCGCACATATACGCCTCGTCATGCGACTTTCCCAAATCGGTCTTGAGCGCATGGGCAATATCGGCCTCGTGGGCCCGCACCGCATCGCGTAAACTCACGAGCGCACGACGTCGAGCATCGACATCAAACGTGGCGTGTGTCTTAAAGTAGGCGCGTTGATCGCCGACGATGCGCGCAATTTCCTCGGTGTTCATGGACCCTCCTAGTTCTCGTCCTCAAACATACCACCTGCAACAACTTCGTACATATGCTCGAGCTCCAGGCGGTCCATCAAAAGCGGAACGGGATACAGCGGATTGGCCTCGGCATCGGCATGCGCCGCCATTTGCGGAATATCGGAGCGGCGAATACCTGAGACATATTTGGGGATTCCCAGGGCCTCGTTCATGCGGTCGACCCAATCGATAAAGGCCTCGGCCGCAAGACTGTCCTGCGCGGTAGCCGGCGCAATGCCCGCCATGCGAGCAAGATCGGCAAGCTTGGGGGCGGCGGCGTCACCATAAGCGCGAAGCATGTGCGGCAGGATGATCGCGTTGGCTAAACCGTGCGGAATTCCGTATCGGCCGCCCAGACTGTGCGCGATGGCATGCACATATCCGACATAGGAGCGGGTAAACGCAACGCCTGCCTTATACGCCGCCGAAAGCATATTGCGGCGCGCACGCATGTCGTCGCCATGCTCATAGGCCTCGAGCAAATTGTCGCGGATGAGCTGGACCGCCTGACGCGCCATCTTGCGCGTGTAGGGCGTGGTGCTACGG
>NZ_JBDMHB010000007.1:0-6272 GCF_039752955.1 Collinsella aerofaciens | reverse complement strand
GTATTTATAGTGCGTCTCGTTATCGGTAATTACCGCCGCGAGCGTGACTTCGCTTCCCGTACCGGCGGTAGTGGGAACCGCAATAAGTAGCGGCAGGAGACGGTGGACGCGCAACAGGCCACGCATCTTGTTGATGGGCTTGTTCGGCTGTGCAATGCGCGCCCCCACACCCTTGGCGCAGTCCATGGCCGAACCGCCACCAAAGCCGATAATGGCCCGGCAGTCGTTCTCGCGATACAGCGCCGCCGCTTCCTCCACGTTTGAGACCGTGGGGTTCGCACGCGTTTCGGCATAGACCGTAGCGCCAATCCCCCTGCATGCGAGCGCCGTCTCGAGCGGTGCCGTGAGCCCCAGACGGGCAATGCCGGGATCCGTCACGATAAGGACCTTCTGGATCGAGCGCTTTTGAAGCACCGCGGGCACATCCTCGGCATGCTCTAAAATGCGCGGCTCGGTATAGGGCAGGATCGGCAATGCAATGCGAAAAACCGTCTGATATGTTCGGCACCAGGCACGACGGGCTAGATGCATAAAGGAAACTCCTTCATTTGTTGATAGGTCAACATTTGCTCGCCCGATTGTACTCAGCGGCGGTCAAAGACGGCCTGCCAATCGTTAATCAATCAACATCTTCATATCTCAAAATTGTTTTATTAAAAATCATTCCTAATAGGCTTCACATTTGGTTGCATTTATGGATAATAGAACTCGTCAAGACGCACGTCCGGAGAGGGCCCTTACGGGACCGGACGAGCGCACAATCGCCATAGATCGAAAGGATCGAATCATGAAGTTTGTTTGCCCCGTTTGCGGTTATGTGGAAGAGTTCGACGGCGACCAGCTGCCCGAGGACTTCAAGTGCCCCCAGTGCGGCGTTCCCGGTTCTCGCTTCCTGAAGCAGGAGGAGGGTCAGCTCGAGTGGGCTGCCGAGCACGTCGTGGGCGTCGCCAAGATGGAGGGCGTCTCCGAGGACATCGTTGCCGACCTGCGCGCCAACTTTGAGGGCGAGTGCTCCGAGGTCGGTATGTACCTGGCCATGGCGCGCGTCGCTCATCGCGAGGGCTATCCCGAGATCGGCCTGTACTGGGAGAAGGCTGCCCACGAGGAGGCCGAGCACGCTGCCAAGTTCGCTGAGCTCCTGGGCGAGGTCGTGACCGACTCCACCAAGAAGAACCTCGAGATGCGCGTTGAGGCCGAGAACGGCGCCACCGCCGGCAAGACCGATCTTGCTAAGCGCGCCAAGGCCGCTGGCCTCGATGCCATCCACGACACCGTGCACGAGATGGCTCGCGACGAGGCTCGCCACGGCAAGGCTTTCGCCGGCCTGCTCAAGCGCTACTTCGGCTAAGCCAGCAACCTGAGACATAACCTCTAGCTCGATGAGGCCCGGACCGCATGGTTCGGGCCTTTTTCGTGCCTCACAAACTTGTTAACTACCTGAAATAGGACCGCCTTCGGCATCGGCTTCTCGTCAAAAACTAAGTGAGTAGACTTTTTGGAACTTGCCGAGCAGACCATCCATATCACTTTATAAAGCCGCAGGTAAATGCCTTGTTGCAAAACGACCTAGTCGCCAAAGTGCCAAAAGTCTACTCACTTAGATTCGCAGCCGTCCACGATCGAGCCATTTTGTGTCTAGCGGGCATCTTTCCGTCGATTACTCCCAATTTTGTCCAGTCAACGAATAGTTCAGACCTGAGTAATGTCTCAGCCCTTTGCTCATCTGAGCTTTTATCACGATATTCAGCATCGAGCATCCTGCATATGGCCTTAACGATCGCGCGGAATCTATCCTCATCCGATATCTGTCTGTGTGTAAGGAGAAGCACATCGTAGCCCATGGCCTGAAGGGCCGTCATGCGGTCAGCGTCACGCAAGCCATCCCCTGCGCGTCCGTGCGAGGCCTTTCCCTGACATTCAATGGCCACCTGTCGCCTACCGTCCGGCGAAGAAAGAAGTAGGTCGATATATACACGGGACTTTCCCACAATCGCTCGAGCACTTGTGCTTAACGTCACTTCGACATTGAGCTCTATGCCGCAAAACCCTTCGCCTCCCAGGGCTCGCGGCAGTCCAAGCAACAAAAACGCCTCGACCTCAAAAGGCGACGCGGCACCCAATGGAACGAGTTGCGATACCGCCATAAATCTATTGCCGTAACGCATCCCGCAAACATCTGAACAAAAACGGTCAAGGTCTCCGCCCAAAACCAAAGCGTCTCGACGCCATAAATTTGAGGCGATGCCGTCCTCGGACGGGCAGCGCACCCAACCGAACGTTGTCGAAATCGCGCCCGAATCAATTGCACGCGAAAGATCCGCCTCAAGTGCCGCCGGCAGGGCACACACCGCAAACAAGCCACACATCTCCGCCAATACCAAAAGAAGCTGAAGATCCGTCAGATGCCGCGACATGATGAATGTCGTCAGTAGAGGAGATGTAACCAAAAACCCATGCTCCGTTTCCAGCACGGATTCCCTGGGGAGCTCACCAAGAAACAGCCGCTGCCTGATACTGGCAGGACAAGTCCGCTTGTTTCTCGTCCGGACCAATGTATACAACGGAAAGCCGAGCACAACCGCAGCCGTCGGGTTACGGGCAAGGTCATATCGCTGCCGGTCTTCTTCCGGCCGTGGAAGCGGCGGACACAAAGCGCGGACTTGAGGAGGCAAACGCCAGTACCTAAAAGCCGATATGTCACAAAGTAGATCCTTCATAGGCACAGGAAAACACGAATTTCAACCCAGTCAGTCACGTATTGGCGCGAACGCACCAAAAATGGCGCCGAACGGACTGCCAAGTTTTCAACAGCACTCCCCAACTGGCCAAAAGCTTGCCGAGAGCTGGACGAAGCCCTGTTGAAAACCCCATTTTTTCTCATGCAGGAGCTTTGCGCGGCAAGTGAGTAGACTTTTTTGAACATCCCGAGCAGGCCGGTCATCCTGCTTTTCAAAACCGCAGGTAGATAGCTTGTTACAAAACTGCCTGGTCGCCAAAGTGCTAAAAGTCTACTCACTTAGGTTGCAGAGTGCCCCCCCATTAGCTGCAATTCCAAGCTAGTTAGCACTTTTGGACTCAGATCGTCATACTGAACAAGAATTTGAGTTGAGTTTTCAGGGACAGATGCGCCATCGGCACACCAAAAACAGTCACCAATATCGATAAAAGGGATGCTCGAGCGCGTGAGGGCCCGTGCAAAAGTGCTTCCGCCCGTTCCACGCTCCGCAACCACGATACAGTAAAGGCCCGCGTCTGCATGCTCGATCGAGACTTCCCCTGCCGGAAACGCCTTCCGCACAAGCGCCGCCAGGCCATCGCGCGCCTCGCGAGCGCGCACGCGCACGCGGTTCACATGTCGCTCGTAATCACCCGATTCCAGCAAACGAGCCAAAGCGACCTGGTCAACAGAGCTAACCGACGAGGCGTAAAAACCAAGGTTGCGCCTAAACCGCTCCATTAGCTCATCGGGCAACACCATGTACGCTAGACGCAACGCCGATGACAGGCTCTTCGAAAACGTGTTGGTGTAAATAACCGACTGGGCGGCATCGATCGATGCGAGCGCAGGAATCGGCTTGCCAGCAAGGCGAAACTCACAATCAAAGTCATCTTCGATGAGATACCGACCTGGTCGCTCGGCGGCCCAGCTCAGAAGCGCATAGCGACGCGCAATGCTCGTCACAAGGCCGGTCGGATACTGATGGGACGGCATCAGGTGAAGGACATCGGTCCCGCTTTTCTGCAGAGTGCTCAAGTCCACGCCCTCATCATCCAACGGGATATGTCGAACTTGGCAGCCCATAGCCTGATAGATACGCGTCAGACGCAAATAGCCCGGATCCTCAACCGCATACACCTTGTCCGCGCCAAGCAACTGAACCAACATGGTATCGAGCAGCTGGGCGCCCGCACCGATAACGATGTTGTTGGGGTCGACATTCATACCCCTTGTCCCGTGCAGATGGTGAGCAATTGCGCGTCGCAGCCGAGCAGTGCCCTGCGCCGGTGCGGGCGAAAAGATTTCGCGCTCGTCTTCGGATGCCAGCGTCGCCCGTAGCGCGCTTTGCCAAAGCCGCGCCGCCTCCAAAGCAGAAGGAGAAAGCGCATCGAATCGCTCGACCTGTCCGTTGACATCATGCACGCTGGGGCCCACAGAGACGGCATCTCGGTCGATGCCCTCCGCAGCCGAAGCCAAAACCGGTGCATCCGGAAGCTCGCAAGCGTAGTAGCCACGACGTGGTATTGAGCAAATATAGCCCTCAGCGAGTAACTGGCTATATGCATTCTCGATGGTAATAACACTGATTCCCAGATGACTGGCAAAGGCGCGCTTAGACGGCAAATGCTCCCCCGCCACAATGCGTCCAGCTACGATATCATCTCGAATTTGCTGGTAAACATACTCATAGAGCGATGCTTCGCCGCGTTTTTCCAAATTGTAGTCAAGCATGAGCCTATCACCTGACCTTATTAAGTCATTCAATCTGGTATTAGTCTGACCTTGTAATTATCTCGAAAACTGAGTATTTTGTCATACCCAGCTCCCCGATAGGATGTTCCGTCAAGCAATGCACATGCCAACCAAGGGAGCAACCATGGCAGAACAGAACAGCAAGGCCGACCGCGTCAAACTCAATCGCGAGCTCGCGCAGATGCTCAAGGGCGGCGTCATCATGGACGTTACCACGCCCGAGCAGGCACGCATCGCCGAGGAGGCAGGCGCCTGCGCCGTCATGGCCCTCGAGCGCATCCCGGCCGACATCCGTGCCGCAGGCGGCGTCTCGCGCATGAGCGACCCCAGGATGATCAAGGGCATCCAGGAGGCCGTCTCCATCCCCGTCATGGCCAAGTGCCGCATCGGTCACATCGTCGAGGCGCAGGTCCTGCAGGCCATCGAGATCGACTACATCGATGAGTCCGAGGTTCTCTCCCCTGCCGATGACGTCTATCACATCGACAAGACCCAGTTTGACGTGCCGTTTGTCTGCGGCGCCCGTGATCTGGGCGAGGCGCTGCGCCGTGTTGCCGAAGGCGCCACGATGATTCGCACCAAGGGTGAGCCGGGTACGGGCGACGTCGTTCAGGCCGTGCGTCACATGCGCAAGATCCAAAAGCAGATCCGTGACGTTGTTGCCCTGCGCAACGACGAGCTCTTTGAGGCAGCCAAGCAACTGCAGGTTCCGGTCGAGCTGGTGCGCGAGGTCCATGCCACGGGTAAGCTTCCCGTCGTGAACTTTGCCGCCGGCGGCGTAGCGACCCCCGCCGACGCCGCGCTGATGATGCAGCTGGGCGCCGAAGGCGTGTTTGTCGGCTCGGGCATCTTTAAGAGCGGCGACCCCGCCAAGCGCGCAGCCGCCATCGTCAAGGCCGTGGCAAACTTCACCGATGCCAAGCTCATTGCCGAGCTTTCAGAGGACCTGGGCGAGGCCATGGTGGGCATCAACGCCGACGAGATCGAGATTATCATGGAAGAGCGCGGGCGCTAGTCCAGCAGAAAGGATCGCACATGAGCGATTATGCAGACCAAACGGTCGCCGTGCTGGCGGTCCAAGGCGCATTTGCCGAGCACGAGGCAAGACTATCCGAGCTGGGCGCGCGCTGTATTGAGCTGAGGCAGGCGGCTGATTTAAAGCAGGACTTTGACCGTCTGGTACTTCCCGGCGGCGAGTCTACCGTTCAAGGGAAGCTGCTAGATGAGTTGGGCATGCTCGAGGAGCTTCGCACCCGCATTGTTGAAGGCATGCCCGTCCTGGGCACCTGCGCCGGCCTGATTCTGCTGGCTCACGACCTTGCCGCCCATGACGATAAGGGCACGCCGCGCCTGGCAACCATGGATGTGCTCGTTGAGCGCAATGCCTACGGCAGGCAGCTCGGCAGTTTTCGAACCAAGGGGCAGGTAGCTGGCATCGACGGTGAAGTGCCGCTGACGTTTATCCGCGCGCCCCGCATCGTCGAGGTCCACGGCGACGCAAAGGCCTTAGCGAAAGTCGACGGCCGTATCGTCGCCGCGCGCCAGGGCAACCAGCTCGGCGTAACCTTCCACCCCGAACTCGACGAAGACACCCGCCTCCACGAAATGTTTCTACAAATGTAGGCATCGAAATCAACAAACAAAATGAGAGTGGATAATCTCCCACTTTGAGCTTGAATGCAGACTCAAACCGGGAGATTATCCACTCTCATGCTATGCAATCGTTGGGTGTTCCTATAGTTTTGTCAACCGTCGGGGCTACTCCCGGTAGGGCACCCGGTCGCGCATCACGGCGTATATC
>NZ_JBDMHB010000006.1:52357-70588 GCF_039752955.1 Collinsella aerofaciens | reverse complement strand
CCCATGGCCTTCTTCATGCGGCGGTTGAGCCACCAGCCGATCAGGAAGAAAATCGCCATGGGAAGGATGAGCGTAAGCAGGTAGTAGGTCATCAAACCCGAGTTTTTATCGGGAACGACCGACTCCAGCGAAGCGCCAGACTCAAGCACGCGATCGGTAAAGCCCGCATCGTTCGGCACACCGGTCGTCTTATAGGCGATGTTCTCGTCCTCGCCCTTCTTGGTGTAATAAATCGAGTAATCGTCCGTGTTGTACTCGACCTTGTCGACACTCTTCTTATCGAGCGCTTTGACAAACGTCGAGTAATCGGTCTTCGTAATCTGCTGCGTGTGACCGATGTTAGGGAACAGAACGGTCGAGAGCACGAGGTAGACGACGAAGGCGATGAGCACGTAGAGAATCATATTCCGTCTACGTTTGTTGTCATCCATCTCCATCTGCTTGAACTCCATCTACTGGGGTTGATAATGCTAACTAGAATACCCAACCCGGCCGGCGATAAACCGACGCCGGGCACGAAAGGACATAGATGGCATCACTGTAAGTCGGCAAGGTTCAAATCTATACAGGCGACGGCAAGGGCAAGACGACGGCTGCTTTGGGGCGCGAGAGGATGTCGAGGAACTGATTGCGATAAAGCCCGCCACCACGGAGCTCGTGCTCCCCGGCCGCGGCTTGCTACCCCTCGCCGACCTTGCCGACCTAGTAACCGAAATGCGCCCCGTCAAACACTACTTCGATTAAGGTCTCCTAGCCCGCCAAGGCATCGAATACTAATTGATTCGTTTTCCGCCAACACCTAAAGCTCATAAGGAAGTTGCGGTGGAATAGTACTTGTTTGACGGTCCGCAAGGACTTTTCAGGAACTATTTCACCGCAACTTATCAGGGGTATCCGACGGATGAGCTAGGCGGTGGCGCGGCCTAGCCAGTTGCCGCTGTGGTGGTAGATGGTGAACATGGTTGCGGTGATGAGCCAGGTTACGGGGTAGACCAGCAGTAGATGCTCAAGCGACGGATCGAAGGGCATGATTGCAAACACCCAGATCACCCTCAAGACAACGGTGCCAAAGATGGTGAGCATCATAGGCTGCAAGCTCACGCCGGCGCCGCGAATGGAGCCCGACGCGTTTTCGATAATCGAGAAGATCGCGTAAAACGGCGCGATGAAATGAAGAATCGTCGTGGTGTACGCCGAAATCGAAGCATCGTCGACAAACAGACGCGACAACGGACCCGAGAACACCAGCAGCACGGCAGACAGGCCACCAATGAGCATAAACGACAGCACGAGCGACGTATGGTAGCCCTTGCGCATGCGCTCGTAGTTGCGCGCGCCAAAGTTCTGCGCCGAGAACGTAGTGATCGATACGCCGAGCGCCTCGGTCACCATCCAGATAATGCCATCCAGGCGCCCAGATAGACCCCAAGCAGTCGTGACATCGGCGCCAAACGAATTAACCGACACCTGGATCAGCACGTTCGAGATCGAATAGGCAGCCGATTGAAAACCGAGTGGCAGACCACACGAGATCATACTCTTGCAAATACCGCGATCGATACCGAGCTTAGACAGCGAAAGACGCCATGCACCCGGAGCGCGCATCATGCGCAACACGATCATCGTTGCATTGGAGCAAATGGTCAGCGCCACTGCGATGCCGCAGCCCAGCGCCTCCATATGCAACACAGCGACAAAGATGATATCCAGCACCACGTTAACAAGGCAGCCAGAGGCAATGATCACGGCGGGCCCGCGCGTGTCGCCCACGGCACGCAGCAGTGCGGTTCCCATATTCAGCAGCAGCGCCGCAACCATCGCGGCAAAATAACAGCGAGCATAGGCCACACCCTCGGCCAATAGTTCATGCGGCGTGTTCATAAGCACCAGCATGGGCTCAACGAACACTATGCCAAGAATCGAGAAAGCGATACCGCCCACCAGCGCGAGCGTCATGGCTGTATGGACCGAACGACTCAGTCGCTCATCATCGTGCTGGCCAAAATACTGACCGGTAATGACCGCGCAGCCGGCACCGACGCCAACGCAAAAGCCAATGCAGAGCTCGGTGAGCACCATCGTGGCTTGAATGCCACCCAGCGCGAGCTTGCCGCCAAACTGGCCAACGATATACGTACCGATAAGCGTGTAGGCCTGCTGAAAAAACGAACTAAAAAAGATGGGAACGCACAGCGACAGCAGCTGTTGCCAAATGACACCCTGCGTTACATCGATAGCCGTAGATTTCTTAGCCACACGCCCTCCCCAAAAGCGTACGTCAACCGACAAAACAGTAATTAAAGACCTAAGCTAATAGCAGCTTAGCACCGACCGACGTCGACCGAAACACCCCGAGTCAGAGCCCGGTGCAAACTATCTGCCTAGTGATACAGCCCCGGCTGGTAGTGATACTCGTTGCTCACGTGCGGGCACAGCTGCCAAAAGGCGACGGCGCTCGCCGCGGCCACGTTGAGCGAATCGACCCCGTGCGCCATCGGAATGCGCACCGCGTGGTCACAGCCGGCAATGGTCTTGGCGCCCAAGCCGGCACCCTCGGTGCCCATAAAAATCGCCAAGCGATCAATCTTCCGCAGTACAGGATCATCAAGCGAAACAGAGTCGTCCGTCAACGCCATAGCGGCACACGAAAAACCGGCATCGTGCAACGCGCTCAGACCATCATGCGGCCACACACGAGCCTCGCTGCCAATGCGCGTCCACGGCACCTGAAACACGGTGCCCATGCTCACGCGGGCCGAGCGACGATACAGTGGATCGCAGCACGTCGGGCTGACCAAAATACCGTCAACGTTCAATGCGGCAGCCGAGCGGAAAATCGCGCCAACATTGGTGTGATCGACAATACCCTCAAGCACGCACACGCGCACCGGACGACCCCCCGCCGCCTCGACAACGCCGCCCAAGAACTCATCAACCGGAATCTGACGCGGGCGACGGAACGCCGCCAGCGCGCCGCGCGTCACGTTAAAGCCCGTCAACTGCTCCATGAGCTCCATGGAGGCCACGAACACGGGAACCGGACCCGCTCCCTCGCGCACGACAAGCTGGTCAAACAGCGGCATCATCTGGTCGAGCCAGCGCTCGCCCAGAAGAAAGCTCACCGGCTCATATCCGGCGCGAACCGCACGCTCGATGACCTTGGCACTCTCAGCGATAAAAATGCCCTTCTGCGGCTCCAGCACGCAGCGAAGCTCACGCTCGGTCAGTCGCACGTAGGCATCGAGCCGCTCGTCCTCGAGCGAATCAATTCGCAGAACCTCAACGGCATCAGTCATAGCAGCCAGCCCGCACCCTTCTTTACAGCACATCTATACCAAACGAGGCGACGCTAAGCGCCGCCCCATGCATTCAATCAACCCGATGATACCGTTCACGCCAGACGATTTACGCCTCGATGCGACGATACGTCACGAACTCATAATCGACGCCCTCGTCACCCTCACCGGCGGCAATCGTCGCGACCCCGCTACGCTGCGCAATCTCCCACGCAGGATCGGCTTCCAAATCGGGAAAGTACGTATCCACGACATGGACGCAGTGGTTATGAGTGACCTCGGCCTCCACGCAGTACGGCAAAAACTGCCGATAGACATCGCCGCCACCGATCACCCAGGCAACGGGCTCATCGGCAACCGCGGCGAGCGCCTCGTCGATACTATGCACCACGTCGACGCCCTCGGGGGCAAAGCTCTCGTCGCGGGTGAGCACGATATTGCGGCGGTTCTTGAGCGGACGCCCGCCGGGAAAACTCAGCAGGGTCTTGCGTCCCATGATAACCGGGCAGCCCTTGGTGCAGGCCACAAAATGGCGCATATCGGCGCGATTGGACACCACCATGTCGCCCTCGCACCCAATGCCCCAATCGTCACACACGGCGACGATAGCAGATAGCTTACACGTCATGAGCACCACCTACACCGCAATGGGAATGTTCTTGACCTGCGGGCCGTGCTCATAGCCCTCGACGATCAGGTCATCGGTCGTAAACGCATAGAAGTCATGCACATCGGGGTTGAGCGTTACCTTGGGTGCCGCAAACTGCGGACGCTCGATAAGCTCGCGGACGATATCGACATGACGATCATAGATATGGGCGTCGGCGATCACGTGCAACAGCTCACCGGGAATCATATCGACCGACTGCGCGACCATCATCAGCAAAATGGCGTACTGGCACACGTTCCAGTTGTTCGCGGCCAAAATGTCCTGGCTGCGCTGGTTGAGAATCATGTTGAGCGTCGGCTTGTCGTCCTGAGGACGCTGCGTCACGTTATAGGTCACGCTATAGGCGCACGGATAAAGGTGCATCTCGGACAGATCGCTAAACACGTACGTATTGGTCATAATGCGGCGACTATACGGCGTGTGCTTAAGGTCGTACAGCACACGGTCCATCTGGTCGAAGTCGCCCTCGGCGTAATGGCTCTTCTGACCAATCTGATAGCCGTAGGCTTTACCGATGGAACCGGTCTCATCGGCCCACTCATCCCAGATATGGCTGTTGAGGTCATGCACGTTATTGGACTTCTTTTGATAGATCCACAGAATCTCGTCCATGGCAGACTTAAGCGCCGTACGGCGCAGGGTGAGCGCGGGGAACTCCCCGCGCAGATCATAGCGCGCCGTGACACCAAAGTTTTTAATGGTATAGGCAGGGGTGCCGTCCTCCCACACCGGGCGGACCTTTTGGCCCTCGGTGGTGGTGCCATGGTCCAAGATATCGCGGCACATGGTTACAAACTGTTGATCAGCTTTGCTCATTGACCCTCCTGTCAGTCGCCTACAAGCGAGATTCATTGTAGCCCAGGCGCACGCGGCCCCACAGCCCAAACATAAGCCCTCATTTTCTGACATATGCCAGAAATTCCTTGCGCAAATCCGCACGTTCGCTATTCTATTGTTGACATATGTCAGATTTGGAGTGTGCATGGCAGGAAGACGCGAAAAACTGCGCCGCGTCGGGATCATCCCCGAATACCGCGGCTTTACCCCCGATGGCCTGGCCAGCGGTGATGCCATCGACATGACCGTCGACGAGCTTGAGGTGCTGCGCCTGTGCGACCTGGAGGGTCTCAACCAAGAGGCGGTCGCCCAGCAGATGGGCATCGCCCGCGCAACGGTGGCGGCCATTTGCAGCCGCGCGCATCGCAAGGTGGCCGATGCGCTGGTCAACGGACGGGCGCTCGTTATCGAGGGCGGCAATATCGCATACTCCCCCATCACCACGACAACGGCCGCATGGCCAGCAAAGGAGGTCGACACCATGAGGGTGGCAACGACGTACGACAACGGCAACATCTTTATGCACTTTGGCCGCAGCGAGCAGTTCAAAATCTACGACATCCAGGATGGCAAGGTGCTCAACGAGCAGGTCGTAGGCACCGGCGGCACCGGCCACGGCGCCTTGGCGGGCCTGCTTGCCAACGGTGGCGTTGACACGCTCATTTGCGGCGGTATCGGCGGCGGCGCTATCAACGCGCTTGCCCAAGCCGGCATCACGGTCTATGCGGGCGCCCAGGGCAGCTGCGATGCCTGCGTCGAGGCCCTCGTTGCCGGCACGCTCGCACAGAACGGCGAGGCCACCTGCGACTGCCATGGACATGATCACGAGCACATCCACGAGCATGGCGAGTCCTGCGGCTGCCACGGTCACCACGACCATGACGGGCACGAAGGCTGCGGCTGCCACTAGCGGCAAGCACCTCGTCGAGAACGCGCTTCCACGCGTGCGACAACCAGCGAACAAACGGCGAAGGCCGCCTGGAATACCATCCAGGCGGCCTTCGCCATACACGACTCAACTAGTCGTTACTTCTTGTTGCGCATCTGCGCTTCCATCTGGCGCAGCAGGTCCATATCGGACTTGGGGCCGCCCGTTCCCAGGCCGCCCATGCCGCCCAGCCCCATGGCATCCAGACCGGGAATATTGGGCATGCGCATCTTTTTGCCCTTCTTACCCTTCTTGCCCTTCTTGCCGCCGGCCTGCGCCTGATTGGCCATCGTGCGCATGCGGCCCATCATCTTGTTCATCTCGCCCCACTGCTTCATAAGGCTATTGACCTCGGTGGGGGTCACGCCGGCGCCCTTGGCAATGCGGGCACGGCGCTGACCGTTGATGATGGAGGGGCGAAGGCGCTCCTCCTTGGTCATCGACATGATGATGGCCTCGTTCTTGTCGAAGATGCCCTCGTCCAGGTTGCCGCCCATCTGATTGAGCGCACGCTGGCCGCCGGGGAGCATGCCCAGGATGCCCTTCATGCCGCCCATCTTCTTGACGGCCTTCATCTGGTCGAGCATGTCATTCATGGTGAAGCCCTCGCGCAGCATGCGCTCGGCAGCCTCGAGCTGCTCGGCGTCGGCCGCCTCCTGGGCCTTCTCGATGATACCGACAACATCGCCCATGCCCAAGATTCGCTTGGCCATACGATCGGGATAGAACGGCTCCAGCGAATCGGGCTTCTCGCCCATGCTCACAAACTTGATGGGCTTGCCGGTCACCTGGCGCACAGAAAGCGCTCCGCCGCCACGGGCGTCGCCGTCGAGTTTGGAGATGATCACGCCGTCAAAGTCGGTGCGCTCGGCGAAGGTCGAGACGACGTTGACGATATCCTGGCCGGTCATGGCATCGACGACCATCAGCACCTGATCGGGCTTGACGGCCTTCTTGATGTCCACGGCCTCCTGCATCATCTGCTCGTCGATCTGCAAACGACCGGCGGTATCGACGATGACCACGTCATGCAGGTGGTCGACGGCCTCCTGAATGGCGCCCTTGGCGATATCGACCGGGTGCGCACCGTCGCCGCGGAAGACCGGTACGCCGATCTCGCCACCGAGCGTGGCCAGCTGGTCGGCAGCAGCGGGACGGTAGACGTCGCACGCGGCGAGCAACGGCGAGCGGCCCTGCTTCTTGAGCAGGTAGGCCAGCTTTACGGCAGCCGTGGTCTTACCGGAGCCCTGCAGACCCACAAGCATGATGACATTGGGAATGCGGTTGCTAAAGACGAGCTTGCTCTCGGTTGAGCCAAGCATCTCGGTGAGCTCGTCGAGCACGATCTTGACGACGTTTTGCGCCGGCGACAGCGACTCCATGACCTCGGCGGTCATGCAGCGCTCCTTGGTCTTGGCGACGAACTCCTTGACGACCTTAAAGTTGACGTCGGCCTCGAGCAGCGCCATGCGAATATCGCGCATGGCCGAAGTAATATCGGCCTCGGTCAGCTTGCCCTTGCCGCGCAGGCGGTCAAATGTGTCGTTGAGGCGATCGCTCAGGGAATCAAACACTAGTCACTCCTTAATTGGACTCGCCCACCAGGGCGCGGCAGAAATCTTTGGCATTGAACTCCTGCAGATCATCGACCTGCTCGCCCACGCCCACGCGCAGGATCGGGAGCTTGAGTTTCTCGGCCACGGCCATGGCGATACCGCCCTTAGCCGTGCCGTCGAGCTTAGTCATGATAATACCGTCCAGGCCCAGCGCCTCGTTAAACTCGAGCGCCTGGTTCAGACCGTTTTGGCCCGTCGCGGCGTCGATCACAAGCACGACCGAAACCGGCATGGGACCGGCGGCCATATTGGCGGCGCGCTTACGGGTCACATTGACCACCTTGGCAAGCTCGCGCATGAGCTCAGGGCTCGTGTGCAGACGGCCGGCGGTATCGATAAGCACCAGGTCGCTGCCGCGCTTGTCGGCCTCGTCGAGCACGTCGTAGCAAACACTTGCCGGGTCGGAGCCGCGGTCGCGCTTGATGACGGGGACGCCAGCGCGCTGGCCCCACACATCGAGCTGCTCGATAGCGGCAGCACGGAAGGTATCGGCCGAACCGATCACGACGTTCTTGCCGCGGGCGGCCATGGCGCTCGCGATCTTACCGACCGTCGTGGTCTTGCCGGCACCGTTAATGCCCACAAACAGCACGCAGCTCGGCGTATCGGAAAACGGATCGCGCTCGATGGGCACAAAGTGCTGCTCGAGCTGCTCGGCCAGGGCACGGCGAAGCTGCGGAGCGGTCTTGAGGTTCTTCTTGGCCGCGGCATCGCGCAGGTCATCGGAGACCTTGATAGCGACCTCGGCGCCCATGTCACCCATGACGAGGGTGTCCTCCAGGTCCTCCCAAAAATCCTCGTCGACCTCGCCGCCAAAGTAGAAGACCTCGTTGAGGGCCTCGCGGCTGCGCTCAAGTCCGCGCGAGAGAGCATCGAAGAATCCCATTATGCATTCACGACCTTTCCGGTTTCGCGATCGAGTTTTTGCGAGACGACGCGACTGACGCCGTCGGCTTGCATCGAGACGCCGTAGAGGACGTCAGCGTCCTCCATAGTACGGCGCTGATGCGAGATAACCAAGAGCTGCGTATCGGAACGCAACACGTCGAGTGCGCCGATGAGCTTGGACAGGTTGGCGTCATCGAGTGCCGCCTCGACCTCGTCCAGCACATAGAACGGCACCGTGCGCGTGCGGTACACAGCAAAGAGCAGGGCGAGCGCCGTCAGGCTCTTCTCGCCGCCCGACATGAGCATCATCTTGGTGATGCGCTTGCCGCGCGGCTGCGCCACGACCTCGATACCCGTCTCGGCAGGATGCTCGGGATCGGTCATCTCCAGATGGGCCTGGCCGCCCGGGAAGAGCATAGCGAAGATCTCGCGGAAGTTCGCGTCGACCTTCTCAAACGTCACCAGGAACGCCTTGCGCATCTTGCGATCAATGGCCACCGTGATCTTGGTGAGCGCCTTGCGCGCGCTCTCCAGATCGGCCAGCTGCTCCTCGATGTAGTCGGCGCGGCGCTTGAGCTGCTCGTACTCCTCCATGGCAACTTGGTTAACGGGACCAAGGTTGTTGATCTGGCGCACAAGCTGGTTGAGTTCGCGCTCGGCGGCATCGCGGTCCGTGGGCGCCGGAAGCATGAGCGCTTCCTCGAGCACCGTCGTGCCATCGGCGGTAATGGCCTTGATGGCAGCCTCGACCTGCACCTCGAGCTTGCCACGCGCGACCTTGAACTCGTTTTGCGTGGCAGAGGCGGTATCGACTCGCTCCTTAGCGCGGGCAACCTCTGCCTTGGCATCCTCGATGGTCTTCTTGAGCGAAGCGGAGTCCGCCTCCTCCAGAGAGGCCTGGTCACGCAGGCGCGCTGCCCAATCCGACGCGCGTTCCAACAGGGCAGAATAGCGTTCGTGCATGGGATCGACGCGCAGGCGCAGCAGCTCGAGCGAGCGCGAGGCCTGGCGTGTTCCGCGGATACGACGGTCGATGCCCTCAAGACGATGCTCCAGGTCGGGCACGCGGCCCTTCAGCGAACGCAGGCGTTCGCTCGTCTGGGCTAGGCGAACCTTGGCGTCGGCGAGCTTGCCGGCAGCCTCGGAATCGTCACGGCGAACGCGGTCGAGTTCGTCGTTGGCCTCGGAAATCTGCAAGCCCAGATCGCTTGCCTGCGCGCGGGCCTCGTCACGCGAACGGGTGAGCTCGTCAACGCGCGGGCGCGCGGCACGAACGGCCTCGGCAGCCTGCTCGCGGCGCTTGGAGATGCGCACGCGCTCGACCTCGGCATTGTTAGCGCTTTGCTCCAAGCGGCCGATCTCGGAAAGCAGCGAGCGGCGCTCGCCCTCAAGACGGGCGATCTCACCGGCGGCATCGCCCTCAGCGGCACGCGCTTCCTCAACGGCCGCATTGGCCTCGACGACCTGATCCGACACATGCTCAAACACAGCGGCCAAATCGGGCTCAAGCCCCTCCAGCTCGCGAATGCGACGCTTACGCTCCAGAGCACCCGACGCCTCGCCGGCATCGAGGCCCACACGCACCAGGCCGCCGCAGGCGACGCGGGCGCCATCGGGGGTCACGTAAGTCACGCCTTCAACGACCGGCGCCGACAGCGCGGCAGCAAGATCGTCAACGACGTAATAGCCGCCGAGCAGCGCCTCGACGACGGGACCGTAGCCTGCGCGCACGGACAGACGATCAACCAGACGGGTACCGGAGGCGCCCTCAGCGGCGGTAGAGCCGCTCACGTCGCGCGCCACCAGCAGTGCCTCGCCCGAGGCCTTCTTCTGGTCCAGAGCGGCACGACTGGCACGCTCAAGCGCAGACGTATCGTCGAACAGCAGCGCATCGATATCGCCGGCGAGCAATTGCTCAACCAGGCCCTCAAGCTCGCGCGGGGCCTCGAGCACGTCGCCCAGACGACCCGAGACATCGTCGCCCAGCGCACCCACCAGACGGCTCACGAGCGGCGAGCTGTCGGCCATACGGGAATCGAGCTTCTTTTGGCTGGCAAGCTCCGAGCGCACCTCGGACAACTTGTTGCGCGCCTCGCTCTCGCGGGCACGCAGGTCCTTCAGGGCCGCGCGTGCCGTCTCGGTGGCCTCACGCGCATCGACCTGAGCCTGGCGCGCTTCCTCAAGAGCGCCCTCAAGCTCCTCGGCGCTGTCGCGACGGCTCTCGAGCGAGGCCGTGACCTCCTCGAGCTGCTCGTCAATCTGCTCCAGGCGCGAGGCATACATGTTGTCCTCGACCTCGGCATTGCTCAAGGAATCCTTCACCTTGGCGAGCTCGAGCGCGGCATTATCGGCCACGCGTTGCACATCGCGTTGCCCACGCGTAAGCTGCGAAATCTGATTGTCGAGCGCCACGCGCCGCTCGTGGAGCTCAGCGGCGGCAGGACCAGCGGCGTCAACGTCCTCCTGGGCCTGCCTGTGCGCACCGGTCACTTCCTCAAGCTGCGCACGCGCGTCCTCGAGCTCCTCGACAACGCGACGACGCTGATGCTCGGAGCTCGAAATCTGCCCGCGCATGTCAGACAGGCGCGACACCATGTTGTGGCCCTTTTCCTCGAGCAGGCGCATGTCGGAGTTAATGCGGCCGACCACATCTTGCATATGACGGCGCTGCTCGCCTAGGTCGCCCACAAACAGGCCCTTTTCCTCGAGCATAACCTGGAGCTTCTCGAGCTCGCGCTCCTTTTCGCCCAAGCGGTACTGCGCAAGCTCAAGCTCGGCCGCGCCCTCTTTGGAGCGGCTCTCCAGGTCGTTCCACTGCGACTGCAGCGAACGCAGCTCGTCAACGGCCAGCATCTGCGTAAGCTCATTCGCGCGCGAGGACAGCTCTTTGTACTTGCGCGCACGATCGACCTGACGCTCCAGCGGTCGCAGCTGACGGGCGATTTCCTTATTGATGTCGCGGGCACGCGTCAGGTGCTCGTCCATCGACTTAATCTTTTTGAGCGCACGCTCTTTGCGGCGCTTGTGCTTGGAGATGCCGGCGGCCTCCTCGATGAGGGCGCGGCGCTCCTCGGGGCGGCTCTGCAAAATGGCGTCGAGCTTGCCCTGGCTAATAATGGAATGCGTATCCTTACCCAGGCCCGAATCGTGCAGGATGTCCTGAATGTCCATCAGGCGGCACGGACTCGAGTTGATGAGGTACTCGCTTTCGCCCGAGCGATACATGCGACGAGTGATAGCGACCTCGTCAAAATCGACGGGCAACATATGGTCCGAGTTATCGAGCACCAGTGTGACCTCGGCGACACCCACCGGCTTGCGCGCTGACGAGCCCGAGAAGATGACATCCTCCATGGCCTGGCCGCGCAACTGCTTGGCGCTCTGCTCGCCCAGGACCCACAGGATGGAGTCGGAGATGTTCGATTTTCCCGAGCCGTTGGGACCGACGATGACGGTCAGGCCCGGCTCAAACGTCATATGGGCGCGGTCGGCAAACGACTTGAACCCTTTGAGCGTGAGGGACTTGAGATACACGGTTCCTCGCTTACACGTGCTTCTTATTCAGAATCACGCCGTTGGTGGTGTAACCCATGCGGTCGAGCGCTTCGAGCGCGGCGGCTCCCTCGGCTTCCTTCTTTGAGGAGCCGGAGCCGCGACCCTGACGAATACCATCGATCAACACCACGGCGGTAAAGGTGGGCGCATGCGCCGGGCCCTCGGAGCCAACGAGCTTATACGCTGGGGGCTCGTGACCGTCGGCCTGCACGCACTCCTGCAAAAACGACTTGGGGTTCGCAGGATGCTCGGCACGCTCGGAAGCCAAATGCGGCTTAAGCGTACGGTGAATGAACTCCGCCGCCGCATCCCAGCCGGCATCCAGGTACAGCGCACCCACGAGCGACTCATAGACGTTCTCGAGGGCCGAATGCAGGCCGCGCGCACCAGTACCGGTCTCAGAGGCACCAAAGATGATGATGTCGTCGATGCCCAGCTCGTGAGAAACCTCGGACAGCGTAGCGCCCGAGACAAGCGACACCTTCAGGCGCGTGAGCTTGCCCTCGTCAAACTCCGGATAGGACTCAAACAGGGAGCGTGCGACCACAGCGCCCAAAATGGAATCGCCCAAGAACTCAAGGCGCTCATAGCTGGCAGAAACCGGCTGTCCCTCGACTGCCGAGGGATGCGTAAGGGCCGCGCGCAGCAGCACCTTATTGTTGAACTCGTGGCCCAGGATTTCCTGGGCGCGCGTAAGTCGGTCGGATAAAGCCAAGACTTAGGCCTCCTTGGCAGCTTCGATAGCGTCGACGGCGTCGGCGACAGAGTTGAGCGAGAGCAGGGTCTCGTCATCGATCTCGAGGTTGAACTCGTCCTCGATAGCCGTAACCAGCTGCAGGCGCTCGAGCGAGTTGGCATCGAGGTCGTCAAAGGTGGTCTCCTCGCTAATTTCGGCAACATCGACGCCCAGAACGTCAGCAGCGACCTCGGCGATCTTGTCGAAGATTTCGGAGCGGTCCATAGCGCTTCCTCTCATAGTGCATGAATACCAAAAGAATGGTACCGCCCGGGCGGTACCAAGACACGGTTCTGATTCTACCCCACGGCGTGCACCGCGAAGCACATAACAGCGCTCTAACTCGCTCTTATAAAACGATACCATCCATAGAGTTGGCGACATTCTCGACCAGCCCGGCGCGCACGGCTTCGGCCGCCGCGAGCGTACCGTTTTTGACAGCCTCGACTGAGGTGGCACCATGGCCGATCAGGACCACGCCGCGCAGGCCCAGAAGAATCGCGCCGCCCTTGGCGTCGCCAGAGAGCTTGGCCTTAATCTCGCGCATCTGCTTTTTAATGAGCAGCGCGGCGATCTTGGTGCCGAGCGAGGCCATAAAGGCGCCCTTGAGCTCCTGCAGCAAAAACTTGGCAGCGCCCTCAGTGGCCTTGAGCGCAATATTGCCCGACATGCCATCGGCAACGATGACATCGAAGTTACCTGAGGTGAGGTCGGTGCCCTCGCAGTTACCAACAAAGCCGGGAACGGCGGCCTTCATAGCAGGGAAACAGGCCTTGGTAAAGTTGGAGCCCTTCTCGTCCTCGGTGCCGTTGGCGAGCAGGCCCACGCGAGGATGCTCGATGCCCAGGACGACGCGGGCATAGGCGCTGCCCATCTGGGCAAAACGCACCATGTCATCGACCTCGACATCGGGGTTGGCGCCCATATCGCACAGCACCGTCAGACCGCCGGCGCGATTGGGCAGCGCATTGGTCAGACAGGGGCGCACCGGCTGCTTTTTGCCTTCGGCCTGATACCTAAACGGCGTCACGTAGGCGGTGGCAGCGGCGGTCATGGCACCGGTCGAACCGGCAGAGAAGAACGCGTCCGCATTTCCCTTCTTGATGGCGCGGCACGACAGCACGATCGAAGACTTGCGTTTGGTCATCACGGCGCGAATGGGATCGTCATCCATGGCGATAACGTCGGGTGCCTCCAGGGCCTCGACGCGCGCATGGGAGGCGGCAAAGGGATTGACGATTTCGGCGGGGCCAGCTGCCAAGACCTCGATATCGGGATCGGCGGCAAGCGCAGCCTCGATACCATCGAGAACAACCTGAGGTTTCTCGTCTCCGCCCACAACGTCTACACAAACGCGAACGTTACTCATATACATGCTCCTTATACAAAAATGGCCGACTCATTGAGCCGGCCATTGTGGTTCCATTTGGAACGGCATCGCATCCAGAGTATACCGTTACTCGGTAACGATAACCTCGCGGTCCTTGTAGAAACCGCAGCTGGGGCACACGTGGTGCGGAAGCTTGACAGCGCCGCAACGGGGGCACGTGGACTGAGCCGCAGCCGAGATCTTCATGTTGGCGGAACGACGGGTGTGAGTGCGGATACGACCCTGCTTTTGTTTAGGTACGGGCATAGTGACCTTCCTTATGAACTATCCAGTGTGGCGATTACGCGCAAGTAGCGATACTACCACAGTTTTACTCATCGAGCTTGAGATTCTTCAATGCTGCAAATGGATTTTCCGTGGCAGCGGCCCATTCTGCCTCTGCCTGGGCGGCGCAATCGCATTGCTCGACGTTGAGATTGCAACCGCAGGTGGGGCACAGACCACGGCAATCGGGCTTGCAGAGCACCACAAACGGCGTGTCCATAACGACCGCGTCATTGATGGGCTCACCCAGATCGACGATGCGGTCCTCACCCAGAAGCTCGTAGCCGTCCTCGTAGGCCTCGGGATCCTCGGGCTCCTCAAAGAGGTAGAACTCCTCGATCTCTCCGGCGATATCAAACGAGGCAGGCTCCAGGCAACGGTCGCACTCGCCAGTGGCGTGCGCGCGGACCATGCCCGTGAGCAAGACACCGGTACCGGCATTGGTAAAGACAACGTCGTAGTCGATGCCGTCCTGTAGCTGGTACTCCTTCTCGCCCACCGTGTAGGTGGCGACATCGACCTTACCGGTCAGCGGATACGAATCTCCAGGAAACTCGAGCTGCTCGGAAAGATCGACGGTAACGCTCGGGAACTCAGCCATTACCACTGACCATTCTGCTGGGCGGCACCCTCGTTGAGCTGCTGACGGCAACGGGTAACGGTGCCGGTCAGGCTCTTGAGGTTCTCCTCCAGGTGCGTAAAGACCTGCTCTGCGTAGTCCTCGGCAGCATAACGCGTCTCGCGCTCGTACTGCTGGGCACGATCGCGGATGTCGTCGGCCTGCTGCTGCGCAAGGCGGACGATCTCCTGCTCACCGGCAATGGTGAGGGCCTGCTGCTGAGCATCGGCGATGATGGAATCGGCCTGAGCGGCGGCGGAAGCCATAAGCTCCTCGCGCTCCTTAAGGATACGGCGCGACTTCTGCCACTCCTCGGGATAGCTCATGCGGATCTCGTCGAGGATGTTGAAGAACACGTCGGCGTCGATGACCTTGAACTGAGCGTTCTTGCCGAAAGGCGGCTTGGCTTCCTCGATCAGCCCTTCGAGCTCATCGACCAAGCTGACGATCCTATCGCCAGGAAAATTCTCGCCCGGCATCCGGTCTCCTTTCATAGGTAACATATCATCGTGCTAGTTTACCACATGCCACCAGGCAATAAGAAACGTCACGAAAAGCGATGTTTGAGCGCTTCGACCACGTTGGACGGGACAAACGTCGATACGTCACTGCCGAGCGAGGCGATCTGGCGAACGACCGAGCTCGAGATATAGCCGTACTGCGGCGCACTCATGACAAAGATGGACTCCAGCTCGCTATCCAGGCGATAGTTAAGGTCGGCCTGCTGCAGCTCATACTCAAAGTCGGTCATGGCGCGCAAACCCTTGACCACGGCCCCCGCCCCCTGCTCACGAGCGAAGTCGACCAAGAGGCCGGTAAAGGGCAGGACCTCGACGCCGTCGATATCACCGAGCGCCTCGCGGGCCAGCGCCACGCGCTCATCGAGCATAAACGTGGTGCCCACACCGTTTTTACCCTGTGACTCGGCAACAGCGACGATCACGCTGGGAAAGATGCGGCGGGCGCGGCGGATCACATCGATATGGCCAAACGTGATGGGATCGAAGGTGCCCGGGACGATCACGCGGTTGATGGTGTCATTCATGGGCGTCCTCCTGAAACGTCGTGGCATCGTTGTTGTCAGCATCGGTGCCGGCGCTATCGCCCTCACCGTCGTCATCGCCGACCCAACGAAGCAGGTCGACCGAGGTAATGCCGTAGCGCTTCTCACGTACAGTCTCAAAGCCTGCCGGATGCGCGCCCGCATCGGCGGCGGCATGCTCAAACAGGGCATAAGCGCCAGACGCAAGCAGACCCTGCTGGGCCAGGTCCTGCAGCAGCTCCTCGACCGGCTCGGCACCAAAAGCATAGGGCGGGTCGAGCAGGACCAGATCAAAGGGGCCGCCCGGTACACGACCGCGTGAGGCACTCGTCAGCATGTCGCCCGTGACCACGCGCCAACGCGCACGGTCACGGCAGAGCGACTCGATATTCTTGGTAATGAGCCGCGCGGCGTTGCGATCGATCTCAAACGTCGTGAGCGAGCGGGCCCCACGAGAGAGCATCTCTAACCCTAAGGCACCGGAGCCGCCAAAGGCGTCCAGCACACGAACCTCGTCCAAATCGAAATCGAATGCCGACATGATCATAGATGCGCACGCCTCGCGCACGCGATCAGTCGTGGGGCGGGTGACATCGCGACCACGGGGCTCCTCGATTTTACGACCGCGCCATTCGCCGCCGATGATTCTCATCCTCCGCTGACCTCCTTAAAGATATGTCGATAACGCATGGCGACCGCGTCGCGCAAGGGACGCGTCGCCACAGAGTCAAGGTTGCAAGCATACCGCAAGAGCTCGACCGCGTCCAAATGGGCCCACTCGATCAGCTCCTCGTCGGCATCCAGGTCGACAAAGCGCAGGGTCACACCACCATGCTGGCGATAACCCAGGATCTCGCCTTCATGGCGCAGGCGCAGGTCCATCTGGGCGAGCGTAAAGCCGTCCGAGGTCTTTTCGAGCGACTGGAGACGGTCTTGTGCCGCCGATGCGCCGCCGTTGCCCTTGGAGTGCGTCATGACCAGGCACGTGCCCGACACGCTGCCACGGCCCACGCGACCGCGCAGCTGGTGCAGGGCAGCCAAACCAAAGCGCTCGCCGTTTTCGATGACCATGACGGTGGCGTTGGGCACGTCGACGCCCACCTCGACCACCGTAGTCGAGACGAGCACGTCAATCTCGCCACGCTTGAAGGCATCGATAACCTGGTCCTTCTCCCCCGCTGGCATACGGCCGTGAAGGCGCTCGATGGCAAGACCCGGCAACGCCAGACGCAAGCGATCGAGCTCGGTCGCCGTATCGTGCAGCGGCACGGGGACCGTCACGCGGCCCTCGTCGTCGCGGGCGATACCGGGCACGTCTTCCAGCTCATCGGCCGAGTCACTCGGCTCTACGAGCGGGCAAATCACGTAGGCCTGCTGCCCCTTCTCGTGCGCCTCGCGAATGGCGCCATAGGCGAGGTCACGACTCGACTCGGTGAGCACGCGTGTCGTCACGCCAGCGCCAGGGACGGGCCGATGGCGGATGATACTCGTGTCCAGATCGCCGTAGACCGAAAGCGCCAGCGTACGCGGGATGGGCGTTGCCGTCATAACGAGCAGATCGGCACCGGGGCCCTTCGCGCGCAGGGCGTTGCGCTGGCCTACGCCAAAGCGGTGTTGCTCGTCGATGACAACAAGCGACAGATGCTTGAACGTAACGTCATCCGAAAGGACCGCATGGGTGCCAAAGAGGACATCGAGCTCGCCGGACTGCAGCTGCTCATGGATCCGCTCGCGCTCGGCCGCCGGAGTGGCACCCGTCAGCAGCGCCCACGTTATACCGGCCTGAGAGAGCAAGGGGCCGGTCTTATCAGCATATTGGCGCGCCAGCACGCCCGTGGGCGCCATAGCGCAGGCCTGCGTGCCGCTATCGGCAGCCACAGCCAGCGCACAGGCGGCAACGGCGGTCTTACCGGTACCGACATCGCCCAGCAGCAGACGGTTCATCACGCGCCCGCCATCGCACATGTCATGCAGGATGTCTTGGAATGCGGCCTCCTGCTCGTCGCTCAGCGAAAACGGAAGGGCCTGTTTAAGCGCGCCCAGATGCTCGCCCGCGGTGTGGGCATAGGGCACCACATCGACCAGGCCACCGTCGTTGCGCAGACGCAGCGCCAGCTGCAGGTAGAGGCACTCCTCGTAGGCAAGACGCCGGCGTGCGATGTCGCGCTCAGCCATGCTCGAGGGAAAGTGGATCGAACGCAACGCGCGGGCATTGCTCATGAGCTTCCGCTTTGCGCGCAGCGGCGCGAGAATCGGATCGAACGGATTGCCGACGACCTCGAGCGCGCCGCTTACGATGCGGCGCATCCACGCCTGGCTCACGCCATCACTCACGTAATGGACCGGCAGGATGGTGCCTGCGGCGCGCCCGTCCTCGAGCTTTTCAAAGT
>NZ_JBDMHB010000006.1:49482-52206 GCF_039752955.1 Collinsella aerofaciens | reverse complement strand
GGTCACCTGCATACGCGGGCGAGGCTGCTTTTGGACGATACGGTCGACCGTGGCGATGATGGTGCACACGGTACCGATGGGCGCCATCTCGATAGACCACGAACGGGTAAAGTCGAGGTATCGATGAGGAATATGGAGAAGGAGGTCCCCCACCGTCCGAATTCCCAGACGGCGAAGGGCCTCCTCACGTTTACCCGAAACATATTTGAGTCGCGCGATATCCTCGTCGAGCGCATTGCTCTGGGCAAAGCGCTCCGAGACGCGCGGCACGGAGCACAGCTCGGACATAGGCAGTTGCCTACTCGATCGAGAAGATCACGGGATAGAGCGGCTGCTCGCCACGATGGGCGTCAATCTCCAGATCGGGCTGAGCCTCCTCGATAGCGTCGACGATCTCCTGGAAGGCCTCATCGGACAGCTCCTCGCCGGCCAGAATCGTCAGCGCGTCGCCCTCCTCTTCCTCCTGCATGCGGTTGATGCAATCGAGCGTGACCTGCTTCACGTCGGAGCCGACCACGTCGATGGAGCCGGCGATGATACCCATAACGTCACCAGAGTGAATCGGAGAGCCGTCGGAGGCGCTGGAATCGCGCACGGCGCGGGTGACCTCGCCATCGCGGACCTCGCTGATGGCGTCGACCATGGCGGCGACGGCGTCCTCGAGCTCGGAATCGGGCAGGGCCGCGAACAGCGCGGAGAAGGCCTGCGGGACAGTCTTGGTGGGAACGACGGCGACCTTCTTGTCGGTGCAGGCAGAAGCGGCGGCCTCGGCAGCCATGCGGATGTTGCCGTTATTGGGCAGGATAATGACCGAGGTCGCGTTGACCTGGTCCACCGCGCCCAGCAGGTCGGCGGTCGAGGGGTTCATGGTCTGGCCACCCGAGACGATCACGTCAACGCCGAGGGACTTGAGGATGTCGGCCTCGCCCGAACCAGCGGCAACGGCGACAAAGCCCAACGCCTTGGCGGGCTCGGCGGCCTTCTCCTGGTCCTCATGAATCTTGGCGGTACGGTCGTGGGCCTCCATCTCCATGTTGTGAATAAAGACCTCGTAGATCTGACCGAGCTGCAGCATGTGCTCGAGCACCAGGTTGGGGGTGTTGGAGTGCACGTGGATCTTGTAGTCGGGGTAGGCACCCACGAGCAGCTCGCAGTCGCCCATGGAGCCCAGGAACTTAAGGCACTCGTCCTCGTCAAACGGGGCGTCGGCCTTAAAGAGAAACTCGTTGCAGTAGCGGAACTCCGAGCCCTCCCAGTCGTCGTTGGCCTCGATCTCAACGCGACCAAGGGCCGCGTCGCGGGCAGAGCCGGCAGAATCAAACGTGGCGGAGAAATCCTCGACAACGGTGCTGCGGCCAAGCGCGGCGGCAACAAAGTTCTCCAGGAAGATGGCAAAGCCAAAGGCGCCGGAGTCGACCACGCCGTTCTCCTTCAGAACGGGCAGCAGGTCGGGCGTGCGAGCGACGGACTGGTAGGCCTCGACGACGATGGCGTCGAGCGCGTCCTCGGCCGAGAACTTCTTCTTTTCGCACTCGTCGGCCTTGGTCGAGACATCGCGCAGCACCGTGAGGATCGTGCCCTCGATGGGCTTGCGGACGGCCTGGAAGGCGACCTTGACGGCGCGACGGAAGGCGAAGGCGATGTTGGCGGACGTGATAGGCTCATCGGCAGAAACGAGACCCTCGGCCACGCCACGCAGGATCTGCGAGGTGATGACGCCGGAGTTGCCGCGGGCACCCATCAGGGAGCCGTGGGTGATGGCGCCGGCAATGGCCTCCATATCGGCATCGGCGGGAAGGGCGGAAAGCTCCTTGGTCACCGAGGCGAGCGTGAGCGACATGTTGGTGCCGGTGTCGCCGTCGGGTACGGGGAAGACGTTGAGCTTGTTGATCTCCTCGGCCTTGTCGGAAACGGCAGCCGCAGCGATCGGAAAACAGGTGCGAATGGTCTTTGCAATCATGGGTATTTGAATCTCCGTTTTCGGATGCTAGTTCAGACGGCTCTTGAGCGCGTCGATGTGGATGCCGATCTTAAGGCTGGCGGGATCGATCTGGGCGATTTCCTGCAGGGTGAAGGCAACGGAGCTCGAAAGATTGTGGCAGACGGACTTCATGTTGACGCCGTTCTCGAGCACGACGTGAAGATCGACCGTAAGGCCGTTCTCGTCGGCGGAGACAAGCACGCCCTTGCGGAGGCGCTGACCGGCAAGCAGGCGCACGCTCTCGGCGCCCTGGAGCTGTTCGGCCATACCGACGACGCCATAGCACGTCATCGCGGCATAACCGGCAATATCGGCAATAACGTCGTTCGAGACGCTCAGGCTGCCGTTAATGGTCTCAGACACAAGAATCTCCTTATCTGGTGCTCACGGCACCATCTCGTGGGAGCAATCATTGCATTATTCTACAACGAGCGCGCCATGTTGAGGTGGTGGGTCACGGGATTACATCCTCGACACGAAATGTTGATACGGTAACGTTCGCGCCAGGCGATCGCGGCATGAAAAAACCCGCCGCATAAGCGACGGGTTTTACAACCTGGCTCCCCGGGTAGGACTCGAACCTACAACAGCGCGGTTAACAGCCGCGTGCTCTACCATTGAGCTACCGAGGAATTTAAAAGCCCAGCGAAATGGGCTGAGAAATTCTGGCTCCCCGGGTAGGACTCGAACCTACAACAGCGCGGTTAACAGCCGCGTGCTCTACCATTGAGCTACCGAGGAAC
>NZ_JBDMHB010000006.1:0-49384 GCF_039752955.1 Collinsella aerofaciens | reverse complement strand
ATAGGTGCGTGCTCTCAAGCAACGAAGTTTATTATACGGACGATTGAGCGAAGGGCAAGAACTTTTTTAAGAAATTTTCCGACCTAGTCATTGGGGACGTTCTTAAACGACTAGTCATTCAAGAACGTCCCAACGACTAATCAACCAGATGCCCAGGGTAGTCTTTTTGGGACGGGGCTTTTTTAGCTACCCAATCTGAAACCTTTAAAGCTTGAGCCGCTCATTGAGATAGGGTAGCTAAAAAAGCCCCGTCCCAAAAAGACTACCCATGTCCCAACTGCCGGCCCTTGTTACATGAAAGCGCCCCCAGGCAGATGTGCTTGAGGGCGCCTCTTGCTTGACTAGCTTTCGATGTAGTCCTTCAGCTTGCTCGAGCGGCTCGGGTGGCGGAGCTTGGCCAGGGTCTTGGACTCGATCTGGCGGATACGCTCACGCGTGACGCCAAACTCGCGACCGACTTCCTCGAGCGTGCGGGGATGTCCGTCGACGAGACCAAAGCGCAGCTCGATAACCTTGCGCTCGCGATCGGCAAGCGAATCGAGCACCTGGGTGAGCTGCTCCTGCAGCATGGAGAAGCTGGCGGCATCGGGCGGAACGATAGCCTGGGAGTCCTCGATGAAGTCGCCCAGCTGGGAATCCTCTTCCTCACCGATCGGGGTCTCGAGCGACACGGGCTCCTGCGAAATCTTCTGGATCTCGCGGACGCGGTCGGCGCTCATGTCCATCTCAGCACCGATCTCCTCAGGGGTCGGGTCGCGACCCAGATCCTGGAGGAGCTGGCGTTGCACGCGGACGAGCTTGTTGATGGTCTCGACCATGTGCACGGGAATACGGATGGTACGGGCCTGGTCGGCAATAGCGCGCGTAATGGCCTGACGGATCCACCACGTGGCGTACGTGGAGAACTTAAAGCCCTTCTGGTAGTCGAACTTCTCGACGGCACGGATCAGACCGAGGTTACCCTCCTGGATCAGATCCAGGAACAGCATGCCACGGCCGACATAGCGCTTGGCGATGGAGACGACCAGACGCAGGTTTGCGCTAATGAGCGCCTGCTTGGCCTCAAGACCAACGTTCTCGATACGCGTAAGACGACGCATCTCGGAGCGTGTGAGTTCAATCTCGCCCGCATCAGCAGCCTCGAGCTTCTCGGTAGCCTCGAGACCGGCCTCGATCTTCATGGCCAAATCGACCTCTTCAGATGCGGTCAGCAGGTCGACCTTACCGATCTCCTTGAGGTACATACGAACCGGGTCGCCGGTCAGCATCACCGTGGAGGCATCGATGCCGCGCACGCGCGAACGCGAACGAGACGTGCGCACGGTGCGCTTCTTCTTGCTCTTGGAAGAGCCCATCTCGGCGTCGGCCTGGCGGGCCATCTTAAGCTCGTGATCGTCGAGCGAGCCGGAATCGTGCTCGTCATCGTCGAAATCGTCGGTATCGTTATCGTCATCGTCGACGGCCATCGGGGCGTCGTCGTTTCCGCTCGCGGAGATAATCTGGATGCCGCTGTTGCGCAGCGCGGAATACACCGCGTTGAGCTGCTCATCAGAAACATCGATATCCTTCAGGGCGACCTGAATCTCGTCCTCGGTTACCGAAGTCCTGTTTGAGCCGTTGCCCATGAGCTTTGCAACGTAGGATTCCAGCCCAGTACCCGTGCTCTCAGTCTTTTTTGGCACAGATTCTCCCTTCGTAGTCCACAGGACTCAATACTTTAGCACACACGTAGACCTCTATACCCAAAATAAAGACAGGATATAGGCGAGAATACGCTGGTTGACCACAACATCTAGGCCTGATCGGCACCTGCGGTCTCCAAACCGATCAAACGGAACGGGTCGGCCACGCCACCGATCGACTTTTGGAGCTCGCGCTGGCGCTGTGAATCTTGCACCGCCTGCATCGTCAGCACGCGACGAGCCTCATCGTCGAGTGAACGGTCCTGACGCAACTTGGCCTGCGCGGCTCGCATGCGACGTTTGATGGTGTAGAGCTCGAGCGTATCGAGCATAAAGACGATGTTCGTCTCGGTCGGGTGCTTGCTCGTCGCCGAGATGCGCCCGGCGCTGACAAGCGACGCCGCCTCGGGACACACCGCCCGCGCCGCATCCATGCATGCCGCAGGATCGGTTCCCGGCGGCGTTGCCAGCACGGCCCACGCAATGGACTCGTGACGCGGGTCGACCCACTCGATAGAACAAATGCGATCGGCATACGTGCGGAACAGATCGGGGTAGCTCGTGAGCATCGTCAGCAGCTCGCGCTCCCCCGCCAGGGATTTCCGCTCCAAATCGGTCAAAACAACCGGCATCGACGGAGCTGCCGCCGCGCTTGAACTATCGGCAACGGACGCAGCGCTTTCCACCCCCGCTGGCACATCGATTGGCGGCAGATCCTCGTCGGCCTCCACCGGCGCGGCCCCATAGGCATCAAGCGGAACGTAGTCGTACGGGTCCTCCTCGACCGGTGCGGACACCGGCGGCGTCGCACCCGCGGCCCAGGCACCGCGACCGGCACTGCGCGCACCAGCCGCACCGCCGCCCGAGCTTCGTCCCTGCGAACCGCCCGCGCGCTCAGCTTGCGCGCGTTGACGCTCGTAGCTCTGCTCACGACGTCGCTCCGCATCCTCACGCTTGGCGACATCGCGAAACACACGGCCCGAACTCGCGCGCACGGTCTCCAGGTCCAAACCCAGCAGATCGGCAATCTGGATAAAGTACGTGTCGATCATATAGCTGTTGCGCAGCGGATAGATGAGCGTCAGCGCATCCTCGAGCGCTTTAGCGCGACCGCCCGGTGTGGTAATGTCGCTCGACTCCTGCAGCGAACGGTACACAAAGTCCATGAGGGGCTCGGCGGCATCGATGCGCGCCTGAAGTGCCTCGCCGCCATGTGCCGTGATGAACTCCATGGGGTCGTTGCCGTCGGGCAGCACCACGCAGCGCAGGTCCATCGAATCCTGTTCAATAAACTGAATCGCGCGGCGAGCGGCCTTTTGACCGGCGGCGTCGCCATCGAACATATACACAATGCGCTTGGCAAAGCGGGTTAGCGTCTTTACGTGATGCTCCGTGAGCGCCGTGCCCAGCGTGGCGACGACGTTTTTGATCCCCGCCTCCCAGCAGGCGATGCAATCGGTATAGCCCTCCACCACGATGGCGGTATCCTGCGCGACGATAAACTCCTTGGCCCAGTTAAAGCCGTAGAGGTTTCGCTTTTTATGAAACACGCTCGTCTCGGCGGTGTTGAGGTACTTAGGCTGACCATCGCCCATGATGCGCCCGCCAAAAGCGATGTTATGACCCTGCTCGTCAAAAATGGGAAACATCACACGGTCGTAAAAACGGTCGGCGAGCTGTCCGCGCCCACGGCTCACGGCCACGTTGGCGTCGATCATCTCCTGCGGGGTAAAGCCCGCTTGAGACAGATGAGAAACCAGCGCGTTGCGACCCGGCGCAAAACCCAGGCAGTAGCGTCGACAGACATCGCCACCCATACCGCGGCTGGCAAAGTACTCGCGTGGACGGCTGTCCTTACCGCGCATAAGCATGGTGTGGTAGAACTGGGCCGTCTCGGCGCACAGGTCATAGATGCGGGCACGCTTGGTGCCGCGATCGCGCTGCGCACCGGTATCGTGCAGTTCAATGCCCGCACGATCAGCCAAATAGCGGATCGACTCGGGAAAACTCAGGTTCTCGCGCTTCATGATATAGGTGAAGACGTCGCCGCCCTCGCCGCAGCCAAAGCAGTGCCACACCTGCGTAGCAGGGATAATGTGAAACGATGGGGTCTTTTCGCCATGAAACGGACAGCAGCCCCAAAACTCATGGCCGCGGGGCTTGAGCTCAACCGTTTCCTGCACGATGGCAACCAAGTCTGACGCCGCGCGTACCTGATCTTTTTCCTCATCGCTAATCACGGATACTCACCCCCTGCTCACCCAAGTTATGACGGATATCGTCGATATTACCCTCGACGGTCGCGATCAACTCGTCCAGGGAATCGAACACGCGAGACGGACGCAGCCAGCGCGTAAACGCCAGCGACACGGAAGCGCCATACAGGTCGCCCGCATAGCCGATCAAGTTGGCCTCGAGATGCGCCGAGGCGGCATCATCGGCATAGGTCGGCGGCAGGCCGACGTTAACGGCAGCAGGCCATACGGTATCGTCGACCAGCACCAGACCCTCATAGACGCCATCGGCAGGCACTTGGATGCCGTCGGGCACCTGGATGTTTGCCGTGGGAAAGCCCATGTCGGAGCCCTCGTGACGGCCAGCCGCCACAACGCCGCGCAGCATATAGGGACGGCCGAGAAGCTCGGCAGCCAGCTCCACATGACCCTGACCCAGCTCATGGCGGATGCGCGTGGCGCAGACGGTCTGCCCGTTAACGCAGAGCAGGTCGTGACCGTAAACGTCAACCCCACGCTCAGCGCCCCAGGCGCGCATCTCGGCAACGCCCGAAGCGCCGCCGCAGCCGAGCCTAAAGTCGCCGCCTACGCGAATGGAGCGAATATCGACAACGCGCGACAACAGCGCCAGAAACCCGACATGGTCGAGTGCCGCCACGGCGGGCGTAAAGGGAACGGCCACCACCGCATCGACCCCGGTTTGAGCCAGGGCATGCAGGCGGTCGGCCGTCGTCATCAATTTTTGAGCGGGCGACGGACTCACCACGACGTCCGGATCGGGATCGAAGGTGACGACGACCGCTTTGCTACCGTGATCATGTGCATCGCGAATAACCGCGTCGATCAGCTCTTGGTGCCCACGATGCACGCCATCAAACACGCCAATGGCGATCGACGCGGCACCGAGGAACTCGCACCCATCAAATGCATCGGCAGAAACGATACGGGCCTCATCCAACTCACCCGCGAAAAAGACACGCGCGAGCTCGTGGGGCGCCAGCATCATCGAACACCGCCGATCGCCTGCGGAAAGACGTGCTCCATCACAAAGCGGCCGCCTTCGATTCGGGCAAGCGCCTTCAATCCCCCATCGAGTACGAGCGCGAACGGCGCCTTCGCCGTATCGAAGTCCGCAAGCGCGCGTTCAACGGGAATGCGGCGGCCACAAAGCAGGTCGTCTGCAAGATTACCCGGCAAATCGACTCGCGTGGCACCAAGAGCGGCGATGGGATCCAGAGCGAAACCGGCAGCGGTCTCGGCAGAGAGCTCCTCTACCGCATGACAAGCGCCAATGGAAACCACGCCGGAGGCCGTACGGCGCAGCGCGGAAATATGTGCAGCACTATCGCAGGCACGACCCAGATCGCGAGCGAGCGCGCGAATGTAGGTGCCTTTGCTTACCGAAAACGCCACGGTCCAGACGCACGTATCGCCCTCGCCGCTCACGGCGATCAGGTCGGCGGCATAGACCTCGACGGGGCGCGGGGGCAAGTCTACCGCATTGCCCTCGCGAGCACTCTTATAGGCGCGAACGCCATTGACCGAGATGGCCGAAAACGCCGGCGGCACCTGCATCTGCGGGCCAAGCATAGCGGCGAGCTGCTCACGGGCGTAAGCGAGATCGCGCAGCTCGGGGGCAACGGGCACCGTGCGGACGGCCTCGCCCTCCGCGTCATCGGTATTGGTCTCGACGCCAAACGAAATGTCGGCGACATAACTTTTGGTATCGAGGGTTAGCATGCCCAGCAGACGGGTCGCCTGGCCCACGCCCACCACCATGACACCCGAGGCCATGGGGTCGAGCGTACCGGCATGGCCGACGCGTCGCTCATGGAGGGCGCGTCGGCACTGCGATACCACGTCGTGGGACGTACAGCCCACCGGCTTATCGACGGCGAGCAGCATATTCAATTGAGAAGGCGTACGACGAGCCATGTACCATCCAAAATGTTAGAGCTCGACGGTCACCGAAGCGGGATCCTCCCCTACCAGCTCGGCCAGCATGGGAAGTGCCACGGCGAGCGTCTCGCGAATCGTTCCGTTGTTGGAAAAGCCGGCGGCGGCATGATGCCCGCCACCGCCAAAGTTGGCAGCGATCTCGGACACATCGAGGTCACCTTTGGAGCGCAGGTTGCCGCGCACCTTGGTATCGCCGTCGATGCCCTTTAGGAACAGACAGACCTCAACGCCCATCACCGAACGCACCACATCGACCAGGCCGTCGCACTCGTCCGAAGTGACGCCGCAGGCCTCGAGGTCGCTCTGGTACGCATAGCTATACGCCACGCGACCGTGCGCCACCGTCTTGATGCGGCCCATAACGATGGACTTGAGATGCAAGAACTCTACGCGCATGCTCTGGTAGACCTCGAGCGCAACGCGCGCGGGATCGGCACCGTGCGCGACCAGGCGCGAGGCGGCATGGAACGCAGTGGCATCGGCGTTTTGGTACTGAAAACGACCGGTATCGGTCACCAGACCGCACAGCAGGCAGGTCGCGACACCATTACGAGCCACAATGCCGCAATTGTCCAAAAAGCGGTCGATGATCATGGCGCAGGCCGCGGCGTCGACGCATCTCAGGCTCAGCTCGGCAAATTCCTCGCGCGCCGGATGGTGATCGAAGCACACCACGTGCGACGAGCGGCGGAGCACCTCGGCAGAGTTGTTCAGACGCTCGACGACTGGCACGTCCACCGAGATGAACAGGTCAGGATTGCCGACATACGCAGATGCGGGCACCAGGCGGTCAGCGCCCTCCATAAAGCGGTAGATGCGCGGAACCGGGTCATCGTCTGCCAGCAGCAGGGCAATGTCCTTGTTGGGAAAGAACTTCATAAGCGAGAGGCCCAGACCCAGCACGGAGCCCAGGGCGTCGCCATCGGGAGACGTATGTCCCGAAATCGCAATGGAGGACGCACCCTCGATGAGCTCGAGGATGCGTCGCTGAATATCTGCAGACTCGCACGATGCGAGGTCGGCGGAATTACTCATCTAAAGCTGCCTCCTGGGCGACATCCGCAATTGGATAGCCGTCCTCGTCCTTTTCGATCGCAAGCGTGGCGGGAACGTTTTCCAGCGCACGCGTGATGCGCTCGGCCTCATCGGTCGAGCGATCGATGCGAAAATCGAGCTCGGGCGTGACGCGCCAATCGAGCGAGCGGGCCAACAGACTACGGATGCGGCCCTTGGCGCTGGCGAGCGCCTCCATGACCTCGTCGTAGCGGCTCGCATCACACGACACGTACACACGCGCGAACGAACGGTCCACCGCGACCTCGACCGCGGTCAGGGTGACCAGGTCGAGACGCGGATCGGAAACCTCAAAGAGCAGGATATAACCAAGCTTCTCGCGAAGCTGCTCGCCCAGACGGCGGGTTGCCTGCGTTTGCTTCATAGCGCTACCCCCTACTCGGTACGGGCAACCTGGTCGATGCGGTAGCCCTCAATGGTGTCGCCAGGCTTGATGTCCTGGAAGTTCTCCAGGCCAATGCCGCCCTCGGAACCGCTCTTGAGGCTCTTGGCCTCGTCCTTGTAGTGGCGCATCGAGGCGATTTTACCGTTGAAGACCACGATGCCATCGCGCACCAGGCGCACGGAATCGGTCGCGGCGATCTCGCCCTCTTCGACGCGGACACCGGCGGCGATACCGACCTTGGGCACCTTGAAGGTGTCCAGGACGGTCGCAGTGCCCGTGGAGACCTCAACCTCGGTGGGCTTGAGCATGCCGATACGGGCAGCGTCGAGGTCCTCGAGGCACTTGTAGATGACGTCGTAGCAACGGATCTCCACGCCCTCGCGCTCGGCGGCGGAGCGGGCCTTGCCGTCGGGACGGACGCCAAAGCCGATGATGATAGCGTTGGAGGCGTCGGCCAGGACGACGTCGGTCTCGTTGATGGCACCAACGGCGGAGTGGATCGTGTTGATGCGCACCTCGGACTGATCCATCTTATCGAGGGAGTCCTGAAGGGCCTCGATGGAGCCCTGGACGTCGGCCTTGATGATCAGGTTGAGCTCCTTGACCTCGGCGTCGGCGATGGTCTCGAAGAGGTTCTCGAGCGTCACGTGCTTCACGCGGCTCTGCTCCTCGATACGGGCCTTGAGCGAACGCTCGTCGGCCAGCGCACGTGCCTCGCGCTCGTCCTCGAACACGCGGAACTCATCGCCGGCGTTGGGGACGGACTGCAGGCCCAGGATCTCGACGGCGTCGGAGGGACCGGCCTCGGTGACGGCGTTGCCCTTGGGGTCGAGCATGGCACGGACGCGGCCATAGGTGAGGCCGGCGACCAGTGTGTCGCCCACGCGCAGGGTGCCGCGGGTCACGAGCACGGTGGCAACCGAGCCGCGGCCCTTATCGAGCTTAGCCTCGAGGACGTTGCCCGAAGCGAACGTATCGGGGTTGGCCTTGAGCTCGAGCACGTCGGCCTGGAGCAGCACGGTCTCGAGCAGGTCGTCGATACCGATCTTCTGCTTGGCCGAGATGTTGACGAACATGTTCTGTCCGCCCCACTCCTCGGGGATGATGCCGTACTCGGTGAGCTCCTGGCGCACGCGGTCGGGGTTGGCGCCCGGCTTATCGATCTTGTTGACGGCGACGACGATGGGAACGCCGGCGGCCTTGGCGTGGTTGATCGACTCGATGGTCTGGGGCATGACGCCGTCGTCGGCAGCCACGATCAGAATGACGATATCGGTCACCTTGGCGCCGCGGGCACGCATGGCCGTAAAGGTGGCGTGACCAGGGGTATCGATGAAGGTGATCTTGCGGTCGTTGATCATGACCTGCGAAGCGCCGATGGCCTGGGTAATGCCGCCCGCCTCGCCGGCAGCGACGCCGGTGTGACGGATGGCATCGAGGAGGCTCGTCTTGCCGTGGTCGACGTGGCCCATGACGGTGACGACCGGGGCACGCGGCTTAAGGTCGGCGGGATCGTCGTAGAACGAGAAGGTGTTCTCCTCCTCGGGGGTAATGATCTTGATCTGGCGGCCCAGGTCGTCGGCAACGAGCTCGACGAGGTCGTCGGACATGGACTGCGTCATGGTGAGCGGCGTGCCCAGCAGGAACAGGCGCTTGATGATGTCGTTGGCCGGAACGTCGAGCGCCTCAGCGAGCTCCTGGACGGTAACGCCCTGGGAAACCTTGATGGCGTCGAGCTCCTCGGGGTTCACGCCCTGGGCCAGCGCCTCCTCAATCTTGCGCTCTTCCTGAGCCTTTGCGGCCTCGCGCTCGCGCTTCTCCTTGCGCTTTTTGCGGCGACCAGTGGACTCGCGAGAGGCCTCCTCGACGGCGGCACGAGCCTCCTCGAGCACCTTCTCGCGGCTGTACTCCTCGGCCTCGCGAGCCATGCGGCTGTAGTGGTCCTCTTCGTTGTTGTGACCGCCCTTGCGCTTCTTGCCCTTGCCCTGCTTGTCGGGGTTGGGGAAGTCCATGCCGGCAGCGACGTTGTTGCTGGCGTTGGTGCGATGGCTGTGGGGGCGGTTCTCGGAGGCGTTACGCTCGGAGTTGTTGTCGGAGGCATTGCGATCGTTACGACGGCCACCGCGACGGTCGTTGTTGCCGCCACGACGGTTGCCGCGCTCGGCAGCGCGCTCGGCCTTGGCCTTCTCCTCGGCGTCCTTCTTCTCCTTGAGCACGGTCTCCTGTGCGGCGATCTGGTCGAGCAGCGAACGGAAACGCGAACCGGAGTCGGAAGCGGGGACGGCGCGGCGCTGGGCCTCGCGGGCAGCCTCCTCCTTCTCGCGGGCAAGGCGCTCCTGCTCGGCCTTCTTCTTAGCCTCGGCCTCGGCGCGGGCGGCCTCCTCGGCAGCCTGGGCCGCGGCGAACTGGCGGCGCTCCTCCTCGCGTGCCTTCTCGGCGGCGATGCGCTCGCGCTCTGCCTCGGCAGCGCGCGCTGCCTCCTCGGCAGCAGCGGCCTGCTCCTCGGCCTGCTTGGCGGCCTCGACTTCCTGGGCGCGGGCCTCGATCACCGAGGCGAGCTGCTTGCGGACCATAGCGACGTAGGCGTCCTCCAGGGCGGAGGAAGCGGACTTGGCGGGAATCTTCATTTCGGCGAGATGACCCATCAGTTCCTTGGAGGTCATGCCGAACTCTTTGGCCAGGGTGGACACACGGACTTTTGCCATATGACTTCACCTACCCTTTCTGGCACCTTGGGTGCCTAGAGACTGAACGAGCGTGGGGTATGCGCCGGGACCCGCCCGGCGCGACCGCGCGCTAGATCAGGTCCTCCGCATCATCGAAGGCGTCGGTGTCGTGGACACCGCAGAAACGGGAGCCGGGACGGGCCTGGTTGCGACACTGGATGCCGTCCTCGGACACGAACTCGCAGCGACGGACGTCCTCGTCCTCCTCGTCACCGATCAGGTCGGCGGCGGGCTCCTCGTGAACGGGAACGTTCTTGAGGATGTCGGCGGCAAGGGTCTCGGACTTAATATCGATATGCCAGCCGGTCAGGCGCGCGGCGAGGCGGGCGTTCTGGCCCTCCTTGCCGATGGCGAGGGACAGCTGGTCGTCGGGCACGATAACGCCGGCGTAGGCCTTCTCCTCGTCGATAAGGACGCGGGTGACCTTGGCGGGCGACAGGGCGTTGGCGACGTAGACGGCCGGATCGGCATCCCACAGGATGACGTCGACGCGCTCGCCACGGAGCTCGCCCACGACGGCGCGAACACGGCTGCCCTTGGGGCCGACGCAGGCGCCGACAGGATCCAGACGATCGTCGAGCGAGTGGACGGCGACCTTGGAGCGCTGCCCGGGCTCGCGGGCGATCGACTTGATCTGGACGGTGCCCTCATAGATCTCGGGCACCTCCTGCTCAAACAGACGACGCATAAGCTCGGGGTGGGTACGGGAGATGACAATCGGCGGACGGCTGTGCTCGCCACGAACCGGCTGCAGGTTGGAGTTGGGGTCGCGAACGTCGATGATCACGGCCTTGATGTGCTGGTTGTGCAGGTAGCGCTCGCCCATCGGACGCTCGTTGCGCTCGTTCTCGTAACGGCGCTGGTCAAAGTGCGGAAGCTCGGCCTCGACGCCCTCGCGAATCTTGACGATCGTGAAGTCGGGCGTGGACTGCAGCACGGTACCGCTGATTAGGTCACCGATGCGGCCGGAGAACTCCTCGTAAATCTGCTCGCGGGCGGAGTTGCGCACGATGGCGTTGATCTCGGCCTTGGCGTGCTGGGCGGCGATGCGGCTCGTGTTCTTGGGAGTGACGTCGATCTCCTCGAACTCGGTGAAGTTGCCCTCCTCGTCCATGGAATCGTCGATCGGCTCCAGACGGTAGACGTAGATCTTGCCGGTGGTGCGGTCGATGGTCACCTTGGCGCCCCACTCAAGATGCAGGATCTCGGCATAGCTCTTGGCGAGCGACTGCTCCAGGCGGTCGATCAGGTAGAGCTGGTCGATGTGCTTCTCCTGGCAAAGCTCCATCAGGGCGGACATCATGTCGGATGCTGCCATCTTACTTTCCTTCCTTCGCGGGCTTGAAGTCATAGGTGGGCTTCAACTTGCACTTTTTAACATCAGAGAAATCGAGGGTAACGGACTCGCCGTCCTCGAGCTCGAGGGTCACGTTCGTCTCGGCGGCGGCGGCAATCTTGCCGGTATACTTGCGACGGCCCTCGGTGGCGGTGGAGGTGAGCTCGCAGTTCTCGCCCACAAAGCGGGCAAAGTCACTCGGGCGGCGCAGCGGGCGCGCCATACCCGGGCTCGACACCTCGAGCGTATAGCTCGAAGAGATGGGGTCGAGCTCCTCAATCACATCGCCGACCCATTTGGTGTTGGCCGTGACGTCATTGAGCGACAGGCTCTGACCCTCGGCACCCTCGATACGCACACGCACGCAGGGGGCCTTGGTGGCACCCACGAGCGCAACGTCGACGATGTCGACATCGTGCTGGGGAGCAACGGCCTCGAGCGCGTCGATAATCGCCTGCTCGGTCTTGGTCTTGATCATTGCGGCACCTCCATCCATACAAAAAAGAAGCGGGGCCGAAACCCCACTTCTTTCAATTACAACTTCATTTGCAAGCAAACTATACCAATAGCTGCGGAAACGTGCAAGCACAACGCAAACTTGCAGATGAGTGCAAGCACAGGTTCTCCACAAGAAACGGATAATTGGGCGAGAACCCCCATATGGCGCTCCCCAAAAGGGCCAAAACGGGCCAAACGTCCCAACCCGCCAAGCGAATCGGGCCCTATGGGCATTCCGCTCTTGGGTGCACATCGGCCAGACTACAGCTAGGGACATTCTGCAGCAAAAGGCCGGCCGCGCGCATTGGCCGCACAACCTTCCAAAACCCTACGGCAAGGAGGCACCCATGAAACGTCTCGGCACCCTCTGCACGACCGCGCTCGCCATCGCAGTCTGCTCGTTCGCCCTGATGGGATGCAGCAATATCGATGGCAAAACCGGGCCATCTGAGCCGACTCCCGGAAGCACCGAAGCTGCCGAGGAAACGACGCCACAGGGTAGCTTCGATAAAATCAACGAAGACGAAATCGATCCCCAGGGCCTGGGTCCCGATTCCCAAGAACAGCTCCCCATCGACCTTGAGGTAGACGATAACGTCCATGTAACCTGCGTGGGTAAGGACACCGACGGCTACGGCGACGCCGCGCTCGTCTTTACGGTGACCAACAACACCGGTGCCGACATGATGTTTGGCGATGTGGACTCCTATGCCTACGTCAACGGCGTGGTCCGCGATGTGCGCATGCGCCAGCAGGTCGCAGCGGGCGAGGAAACGCGCGCCATGCTCACCTTTGTGGGCACCTTTGACGATCCGGACTTTGATGTGAACAAAGACCTCAACGACATCTACCTCAACATCTGGATGTTCGAAGAGGCAACGGGCAACGTTTACTTTAGGGACCTGGTACACATCCCGTAGAAGACGGTGCGACGCAATGATTAAGCAGGGCATACAACACAAAACGAGGGACGACCCAACCGGGCCGTCCCTCGTTTATTGCATGTCAGCTTTGCGCGCAGTGCTTACTTGACCACCAGGTTGACCAGCTTGCCGGGAACGCAGATGGCCTTGACGACCGTCTTGCCCTCGAGCCACTTGGCGACGGCGGCCTCGGCGGCAGCCTGCATATCCTCATTGGAGGCATCGCGGGCAACGTCGACGCGGCCGCGGACCTTACCGAGCACCTGGACCACGATCTGCACCGTGTCCTCAACGGACTCGGCCAGGTCGAACTCGGGCCAGGCGGCGGTGTAGGCGTTGCCCTCGCAGCCGAGGGCCTCGTGCCACAGCTCGTCGGCCCAGAACGGGCAGATGGGGGCCAGCACGCTCACGATATCCTTGGCCACGCCGTAGCACAGCGCCTTGTCGCGGGCGGCACCCTCAGTGGCATTGAGGTAGGCGCTCGCCGCGTTGACGAGCTCCATGACGGCCGAGATCGCGGTGTTGAACTGGCCGCGGTCGAAGTCCTCGGTGCACTTGGCGATGGTGCGGTGACGCTCGCGATAGAGCTTCATAGCAACCTCATCGAGCGCGGACTTGTCGAAGGCCACGTTGGCGTCGCCGGACTGGACGAGCTGCCAAACGATACGCCAGGCGCGCTTGATGAAGCGATTGGCGCCCTCAACGGCCTTGGGATCCCAGTCGAAGTCCTTCTCGGGCGGAGCGATAAACAGGATCGCCAAACGCATGGTGTCGGCGCCGTAGGGCTCGATGACCGAGCTCGGGGGCACGACATTGCCCTTGGACTTGGACATGGTGTCACCGTTCTCGTCCTTGACCATGCCCTGGCACAGCAGGTTGGTGAAGGGCTCGTCCACACTCAGCAGGCCCAGGTCGCGCAGTGCCTTGGTAAAGAAGCGGCTGTAGAGCAGGTGCAGAATGGCGTGCTCGATGCCGCCGATGTAGTTATCGACGGGCATCCAACGGTCGGCGGCCTCGCGGGAGAAGGGCAGCTCGGTGTTGTGCGGATCGGTATAGCGCAGGTAATACCAGCTGGAGCAGGTAAAGGTGTCCATGGTATCGGTCTCGCGCTTGGCCGGGCGGCCGCAGACCGGGCAGGTGGTCTCGTAGAACTCCTTGCACTCGGCAAGGGTCTCGCCAGCGCCCAGGTCCAGGTTCTCGGGCAGCGTCACCGGCAGCTGATCCTCAGGCACGGGCACAATGCCGCAATGCTCGCAGTGGATGGCCGGGATGGGGTTGCCCCAATAGCGCTGGCGGCTGATGAGCCAGTCGCGCAGGCGGAACTCGACCTTACGACGACCGCAGCCCATGGCCTCGAGGTCGGCCACGATGGCAGCCTCGCCCTCGGAGTGCTTGCCGCCGCGCATACCGGTGTACTTGCCGGACTGGACGAGCGTGCCCTCGGCAGCGTGGGCGCAATCCCAGTCGACAGTCTCGGCATGGAAGGTATCGATGGTCTCGCCGCTGGCCTCGACGGCAGCGCGATCGTCATCGTCCAGGATGATCGGCACGATCGGCAGGTCGTACTTACGGGCAAACTCAAAGTCGCGCTGGTCGCCACAGGGAACGGCCATAACGGCGCCGGTGCCGTAGTCGGCAACGACATAATCGGCAACCCACACGGGGACCTTCTCGCCGTTGACGGGGTTTACCACATAGCGGCCCGTGAAGGCACCGTGCTTCTCGAGGGTGCCCTGGGCACGCTCGACGGCAGAGATGTGCTTGGAGTCCTCGACGATCTTGGTGACGGCCTCCTCGTACTCCGTGCCCTCGACGAGCTCGTGCAGGCCGGCGTACTCGGGAGCCAGGACAAAGAAGGAAACGCCAAAAAGGGTATCGGCACGCGTGGTAAAGACGGTGATCTTGCCCTCGTCGCCCTCGATAGGCTCGCCGTCCTTGTCGCACAGGGTAAAGTCGACCTCGGCGCCCTCGGAGCGACCGATCCAGTTGGCCTGCATCTGCTTGACGCGCTCAGGCCAGCCGGGGAGCTTCTCCAAGTCGTCGAGCAGCTCCTGAGAGTACTCGGTAATCTTGTAGTACCACTGCTCAAGGTCGCGCTTCTCGGGCTCGGTGCCGCAGCGCCAGCACTTGCCCTCGGTGACCTGCTCGTTGGCCAGAACGGTCTTGCAGGTGGGGCACCAGTTGACCGGGTTCTTCTTGCGATAGACCAGGCCCTTTTCCCACAGCTTCTCAAAGATCCACTGACCCCAGCGGTAGTAGTCGGGGCTGCAGGTCTTGACCATGCGATCCAGATCGTAGGAGAAGCCCATGCGCTTCATCGTGGCGAGCGCCTGGTCCATGTTCTTATACGTCCAGGCGGCAGCCTGCGTGTTGTGCTTGATGGCGGCGTTCTCGGCAGGCAGGCCAAAGGCGTCAAAGCCGATGGGGTGCAGCACGTCGTAGCCGCGCATGCGGGCCTGACGGGCCATGGCATCGCCGATGGTATAGTTGCGTGCGTGGCCCATATGCAGGTCGCCCGACGGATACGGGAACATCTCGAGCACGTACTTCTTGGGCTTGCTGTCGTCGGTGTCGACGGCAAAGAGGTTGGAGTCCTCCCAGGCCTTCATCCACTTGGACTCAATGGCCTGCGCGTCGTAGGCAGGGATCTCATCCTTATGATCTGTGCAATCGCACATATCAGCTCCTTTAATCTTAGCTGGGGTCGGTCGGCTTAGCTTTGTTCGCTACTGCGGACAGTCCTGCGCAAGACGAAGAGCACATTAAGTGCTCTTCTTTGCGTGCGGAACTTGTAGCGAACAAAGCTAAGCCGACCGACCCTAAGGTTAACTTGACTGATGATAGCAAATACGACAAGCGAGATGCCTGCAACTTACAGGCATCTCGCTTTATCTAAATAACGTGGTTGTGAATCAACCTTTGTCTGAAACTCGTTCTAGCACGAACGGGTTTTCCAGGTGCCGCAGATTGCCGTGAAAGAGGAGCGACGCGTACTTTGGTACGCGAGCGACGGTTTGAACGGCAAGGTGCGGTGCTTGGGAAAGCCGCTTATCGATAGGAAACGCTCTGCTGGGAATCCTTGACGACTACGTCGTGGGCGCCACCTTCGACGATCGAGGTCGAGCTGACCAGCGTTAGGCGTGCCTTTTCCTGGAGCTCGGGGATCGAGAGGGCGCCGCAGTTGCACATCGTTGACTTGACCTTGTAGAGCGTGCCGCCCACGCCGTCCTTGAGGGAACCGGCGTAGGGAACGTAGGAGTCGACGCCCTCGACGAAGCTGAGCTTCGCAGCGCCGCCCAGGTCGTAGCGCTGCCAGTTGCGGGCACGCGCGGAACCCTCGCCCCAGTACTCCTTCATGTACTGGCCGTTGACGTTGACGCGCTCGGTCGGGCTCTCGTCAAAGCGAGCGAAGTAGCGGCCCAGCATCATAAAGTCGGCACCCATGGCCAGGGCGAGCGTCATGTGGTAGTCGTAGACGATACCGCCGTCGGAGCACACGGGCACGTAGACACCGGTCTCCTCGTAGTACTCGTCGCGAGCGCGGCAGACGTCGATCAGCGCGGTAGCCTGGCCACGGCCGATGCCCTTGGTCTCACGGGTGATGCAGATGGAGCCGCCGCCGATACCGACCTTGATGAAGTCGGCACCGCAGTCGGCCAGGAAGCGGAAGCCCTCGGCGTCGACGACGTTACCGGCACCGACCTTGACGTCCTCGCCGTAGTTGGCGCGGATCCACTCGATGGTGCGCTTCTGCCACTCGCTGAAGCCCTCGGAAGAGTCGATGCACAGGACGTCGGCACCGGCCTCGATAAGCAACGGCACGCGCTCGGCATAGTCGCGGGTGTTGATACCGGCGCCGACCATGTAGCGCTTGTCGCCGTCGAGCAGCTCGTTGGGGTTGGTCTTGTGGCTGTCGTAGTCCTTACGGAAAACGATGCCCATCAGGTGATCGTTATCGTCGACGATGGGCAGGGCGTTGAGCTTGTTGTCCCAGATGACGTCGTTGGCAACCTTGAGGCTGATGTTCTTGTCGCCCACGATGAGCTGCTCACGCGGGGTCATGAACTCAGAGACCTTCGTCTGGTGGTCATCGCGACTGGGGCGATAGTCACGGCTGGTGACGATGCCCAGGAGCTTACCCTTGGGAGTGCCGTCGTCGGTGACCGGCATGGTGGAGTGACCGGTCTTCTCCTTGAGGGCGATGACCTGCTCCATAGTCATGTCGGGGGTCAGCGTGGAATCGGACTGAACGAAGCCGGCCTTGTGATCCTTGACGGCCTTGACCATGGCGGCCTCGGACTCGGCGCTCTGGGAACCGTAGATGAAGGACAGGCCGCCCTCGGTAGCGAGCGCGACACCCATGTCGACGCCCGAGACGGACTGCATGATGGCGGAAACCATGGGGATGTTCAGGGTGATTGCCGGCTTCTCACCGCGCTTGAAGCGGGTTAGCGGCGTCTTGAGAGAGACGTTGTTGGGGATGCACTGCGAGGACGAGTAACCAGGAACCAGCAGATACTCCGAAAACGTGTGGGACTCACCGGGAAAGAACGTAGCCATGTTTCTCCTTTTTCCATGCGACCGGTCGGCTGCAGGCCTCGTAGGACCCAGCCCAACCTTGGGCGCCCAATACTGGGGAAGTATCTTAACGCACTTTGACTGCTACAATGCATGATTTAAGAAGAGCACACGAGGGCTTGACGCAGGCTTTGCGTTTGCCCAGCAAACACTTTAGCGGGGAGACGTGGAGCGTATGAAGTACAAGACGACGGCAAAGCTGGTCATTCAAGCGTGCGACAAGGATCTGCCGGGCGTGTTTGGTCACGGCTGCGTCTTGCTGCTGCAGGGTATTGCCCGCGAGCACTCGCTGAACCGCGCCGCCAAGAGCATGGGCATGGCGTATTCCAAAGCGTGGCGCATTGTGAACGAAGCCGAAGGCCAGCTGGGCTGCAAGCTCATAGAGCGCGACGGCGCCCGCGGATCCACCCTCACCCCCGCCGGAGAGCGCGCCATAGCGGTCTACGAGAAGCTGCAGGCCGACATAAACAAGGTCATTGCCACCAAAGCCGACGCCCTCATCGCCAGCATCAAAGAATAGCCAATTTGGGACGGGGCTTTTTAGCTACGCAACCCCCTCTCTAAGTTGCGGTGAAATAGGGACTGTTTATGCCGATAAAGCCGTAAATCAATCCATATTTCACCGCAACTTATGGAGTCGAGGATGATTTAGCTAGTTGCGGAGGGCGTTATCTAGGGCGGACGCTACGACCAGGGGGTTGTCGGTGCCGGCGAAGAGGCGGATGGTGCTCCCCTGCTTGCCGCGCGTGGCCGAGAGGCGCGTCGTTGCGCCGCCGGCGGGCGATGTACGAAACTCCCCCGGCAAAGCATCGAAGAAATCACCCGCACTGCGCTCGATAAGGTCAAACTCAACTGCCGGGCCAAAGCCGTGCTCGAGGATTCCTGTCGCAACCGCATGGTCGGGATGCGAGCTCAGTCCGGGATAGCGCACGTTGCACACCATCTCGTTGGCGGCCAGATACTCGGCCAGCGCACGGGCGCGGTCGAAATGCGCCTGCATACGGACGTCGAGCGAGTCCAGTCCCCGCTCCAGCACACCGGCCTCGTCAGCAGTCAATTCAAACTTGGCCAAGCCACAGCCCTCAAGCAGGGTATGCGCGCACTCGGCCGCGGCATCCACACGATGGCGCTTGAGCTGCGAGCGCGCGACCGATACGGCAACCAACTTGCGCGGAGCATCACCGGCGCATACGCGATCGAGCGCCTCGAGCGACAGCGCAGAACCCAGCCGCAGCGAATTGCAGCCAAAAGCTGACGCCACGGTGTTGTCCACAACCAGCAGCGCATGGGCCTCACGCGCCGCCCGACCCAGCGCACGAAGATCGGGCACGCGCAGTCCAAACCCGCCAATGGAGTTGACGAACCACCACAGGTGCGGCCCCTCGGCATCAAACGAAGCATCAAAGCCATCGGACGCAGCAGCAAACGCCGCAACCGACGACTCCTCCACCATAGCCACGTCGCAGCCATCAAAGCCGCGCGCAAACGCATCGGCAAAGTCATCCGCAAAGGCCACTAGGCGGTCACCGGGACGCACAATCCCCAGCTGCGACAGCGCTGCCGGCACATGCGGGGCCGCAAGCAACCGCGCCTCACGCGCGCCGGCCCTCAAAGCCCAGGCCTCTTCTAGCTGCTGTACGCCCATACGGCACCGTCCCTTCAAAACAAAAACCCACGATGCGGGTGTTCCCCGCATCGTGGGCAACGGCTGCAGTATAGCGCCGATATGCGACGAATCGCTTAGATGTTGAGCGTGTGATAGTTCACGCTCGTGCCCGGAGCGTCAACGGTCACGCCATAGGCCTCGGGATAGATGCGCGTCGAAAACACGAGCGCGCCATCATTCACGAACACCTCGACCGACGAGACATCGCCAACAATGCGCACGTTACGAACCTCGTCGACGGGCTCCCAACGCACGGTACGACCGCAGCCGGCAGAAGCGCGACCCTCATCGGTAAATCGCATCTCAAAGCGCGAGGGCAGTTCGCCCTCGGCGGGCACAAACTCCAGCTTCAGCTCGTCATCAACGGTCGCGGTAAACGCGCCATCGACACCGTCAACAACAACGTCAAAGCAGGTATCGTCGGCAACCTCCAACGAGCCCTGCCCCACACGCACCGAGGCATAATGGCGCTCGATCTCGCGAGCCGGCTGCTGCAGCACCACGCCGCCGGCGCCGGCTGTAAGCTCACGCGGCACCGTCATGCAGTGCTGCCAGCCACACGCCACGGTGGGCGCGTTGCCATAGGTCGGCTCATCGGGCATGCCCATCCAGCCGATCAGAATGTGGCGACCATCCTCGGACGTAAACTCCTGCGGCGCATAGAAGTCAAAACCGGCATCCCACAGGCGGAACTCGCCCAGCTCATAAGCGTCCTTGCCACCAGTGATGTCGCCCGATACAGGCATGTAGCCAGCGGCATACACATTGCCGCGGTCCCAACGACCGCCCTCAAGACCCTGGGGCGAGAAGGACAGCCACTTCGCCGGTACACCGCCATCCGACTCAAGCTCAAAGTATCCCGGGCACTCCCACATAAAGCCAAAGCGCTCGGGCGTGGAAACGCGGCTTTCGAGCTCCCAGCTCAGCATATCGGCCGAGCCATACACCAAGATCTCGCCCACATCGCGCCCGGCACCTTCGCCGTGCATCGCACAAAAACGGCTTTCGACATGCGGCCCGTCCACGCGACGACGCGCGCCCAGCACCATGTGGTAACGCCCATCATCATCGCGCCACACCTTGGGATCACGCACGTGGCAGGTCAGATCGTCGGGATAATCATCGGACGCCAGCACCACGCGCTTTTGGCTGAACTCCCGACCGGCAAGGCCATCAACGCTCTCGACATAAACAGTATCGGCGCGACGGCCGGTATTGACGTAGTCGTACGTGCCGTCCGCATCGGAAAGCTTAACGTTGCCCGTATAGAGCACGCGAATGCGGCCGTCCTCGGCAAGCGCGGAGCCTGAATACACGCCATGGCAATCGAACGGCTCGTCGGGCAGCAGCGGGGCGCCAACATATTCCCAGTTCATAAGGTCGCGGCTTGTGGCATGGCCCCACATCTTTACGCCGCCGTTCACATCAAACGGGGCATACTGGAAGTACGCGTGAAACACGCCGCCCGCTTGGCAAAGACCGTTGGGGTCGTTGAGCCAGCCCGCCGGCGGCATAATATGGAAGCGCTGGCCATACGCGCCATGACCGCACTCAGAGGCGGCGGCGTCAACAGCGGCGACCAGCTTTGCAAGGTCGCGACCAAGTGCATTAGACATATCAAAGTCCTAACGGATCGAAAGTAACAAGACACCAGAGATCGGCACCAGATACGGAAAACGCCCGCGAGCATACGACCCGCGGGCATCCCCTCAATCAAAAGCTCTTAGGCCTGCTCGGAAGTCATGGACTCGTCCTTGTACAGGACAAACGAGACGGCAAAGGAAACCAGCGCGGCGACCGCAAACATGATCGCGTACTGCACGGGCTGGGCCAGGCACAGCAGGATACCGAAGATACCCGTAACGCCCGTGCCGGAGGCAGCCAGCGAAGTGAGCGCGCAGACCAGGGCGCCGCAGCCACCGCCGATGCAACCGGCGATGAAGGGCTTAAAGAAGCGCAGGTTCACACCAAAGATGGCAGGCTCGGTAATGCCCATGAAGGCGGACAGAGCCGAAGGAAGCGCCAGGCCCTTGATCTTGGCATCGCGGGTCTTAAAGGCAACGGCGAGTGCGGCACCACCCTGGGCGATGTTGGCGGCACTGGCGATGGGCAGCCAATAGGTCACGCCGTACTGGGCGAGCTGGCCCAGGTCGATGGCGGTGTACATCTGATGGATACCGGTGACGACCGTAGGCGCATAGAACAGGCCGACGATAAAGGAACCGATGCCGAAGGGCAGGGTGAGCAGGGCCTGGATCAGACCGAGGACGGCGTTCTCGGCCCAGACAAAGATGGGGCCGACGGCAACGAGCGTCACGAGCACGGTCACGAACACCGAGACGAGCGGGGTCACAAAGAGGTCGAACATCTCGGGAACGATCTTGTGCAGGCGCTTCTCGAGGAAGGCCAGAATGGCGCAGGCGATAACGATGGGGATCACGTGGCCCTGATAGCCGACCCACTCAAAGCTGTACACGCCGGGAATGACGGTGACCATAGTCTGCACGCCCTCGGAGGCAACCGTGTAGGCGCTCTGCAGCGAGGAGTTGATGAACGCACCGCCGACGACAGCGCCCAGATACGGGTTGGCGCCAAAGGCCTTAGCCGCGGAGTAGCCGATCAGAATCTGCAGAATGCCAAAGGACGTGCCCGAGACCAGGTCGGCAATCTTGTAAATAAAGTTATTGGTGTCGAGCGCGACAAAGCCGTTGGAGGCCATAAAGTTGAGGGCGCTCATAATGCCCAGCAGCAGACCCGAAGCCACGATGGCGGGGATGATGGGAACAAAGACGTCGCCGAGCACCTTAATGGCACGCATAAAGATGTTCTGCTGCTGTGCCGCGGCCTCCTTGACCTCGGCCTTGGTGGCAGCCTCGACGCCGCTGAGCGCGATGAACTCTTCGTAGACCTTGTTGACGGTGCCGGTGCCAAAAATAATCTGGAGCTGGCCCTGGGCCTCAAAGACGCCCTTGGCGCCGTCGATATTCTCGAGGGCATCCTTGTCGACCTTGGCGTTATCGGCAATCACCAGGCGCAGACGCGTGGCGCAGTGTGCGGCCGAAACAACGTTGCCGGCGCCACCGATGTTGTCGAGCACCTCTTGGGCTGATTTGCGGTAGTCCATGACTTCCCTTTCCTCAAACGGGCGCACGTGCACCCGGCCGTCTTTGACACTTACACTGTAATCGATTTCAGTTTCATATGTCTGTAATCGTTTTCATAGTAGGGTGAACGGTAGGAAATAGCCGGCGAATGGTAGTTTTGAGACAAACATAAGGGCTCAGAGGCAGGCAGACGTGCCCAAAATCTAGACATTCATAAGCTGATGGCCGAGTTTGAGCGTCTTTAGACCGCTCTCCCCCTCCACGCCATCGAGCGTGTTGAGCAACATATTGGTCGCCTCGACGCCACTGGTCAGGTAGCCATAATGCACGGTGGGAATACCGCCCGTCAGCGCGCGCAAAAATGCGTTGTCGCCAAAACCGCTCACGCGACGCACGCCCTCGCCCATGCCGCGCACCTCGTCAAGAGCGCGCAGGGCGCCGGCCGCCATAGTGTCGGTCGCGCACGCAATAAACGAAACATCGGGGGCATCGGCAAGCAGCTCGCGCGCAGCGCGATAGCCCGAGTCAAGCGTAAAGGATCCCTGGCGAATCAGGCTCGAATCAAGCACCACGCCCGCAGCAAGAAGCCCCGCCTCAAAGCCGCGACGACGGTCGAAACCAGCCGCGCGGTCCTCTTCGGTAACTCCGATGTAGGCGATCTTGCCATCCACCCGACCCGCAAGCGCACGGCCGAGCTCAAAGGCAGCCTCGTAATCGTCGTGATAGACACATGCCGCGCCCTCGACATGTTGGCCGATCAACACAATGGGCACGCGGCACGACTCAATCGCGCGACGGTGCTCGTCGGTGATCATGGTTGCCACCAGCACAATGCCATCGACCGGGTGATTTTGGAATAAATCAAGGTATTCGAGCTCGCGATCGGCCGCGTTATCGGTATTGGCAAGCAGCATCTGGTAGCCACGACGACCGAGCACCTGGCCAATACCGGCGGTAATGCGGCTCACAGATTCCGAGTTGATCTTAGGCACGATAACGCCGATGAGCTTGGTGGAGCCGGTGCGCAGCGCGCGAGCCTGGCTGGATCGCACGTATCCGGTCAGCTCAATCGCCTGCTTAATGCGCTCGGCCTTGTCCGCCGAGATATATCCACCGTTGAGGTAGCGCGAGACGGCGGCGCTCGAAACGCCCGCCAGCTCGGCCACATCTTTCATCTTTACCACGAGCACCCCTGTCGTTGAAATCGCTTTCACCATGATACCCAACCCTCGCCCGAAAAATATTCGACTGAAAAGGTCTCAGCGGATCATTTCAACCGCCCAGGTCGAGCAAGCGTCAGCGAGCGGGCAGCTGTCGTGGCGAGGTGCCGCGAAAGAGGAGCGAAGCGTACTATATGTACGCGAGCGACGGTTTGAGCGGCAGATCGCCCGGCAGATGCCCGCGCAGCGTCGACCGGTCCGGCGTTCGTTAGAACGCCGGAACATAGTTAGCCGTGGTACTCGCCGTTGTACTGGATGAGCGTCAGGTCCTCCACGCCATCGAGCGCGCGAATGGCGTCCGCATAGGGCATGTCAACGCCGTCCGAGAACACCTCCACGGCCATCTCGACCTTGTCACCACGCATGGTCTTGGACTTCACCGTAAACTTGGTGCGCCCAAATGCACGCACGATATCGTCGCCGGTGGTCTGACCCGTGTAGTGGATGACCATCATGTACACGCGCGCCTTGTCCTGGTGGCTCGCAAAGCCGGCGATCATGGCCACGATCACCACTGCCGTGAGCCCCACGAGCGCATACATGCCGGCACCCGCCGTAATGCCCGTGGTAATGGCCCAAAACAGGTACAGCAAGTCGAGAGGGTCCTTGACCGCTGTACGATAGCGGACGATGGACAGAGCACCGACCATACCGAGCGAGATGACCACGTTCGTCGAGATCGCGAGCGTGACCATGCAGGTGAGCACACACATGCCCACGAGCGTCACGGCAAAGCTGCGCGAATACACCACGCCGGTAAAAAAGCGCTTGTACACGTAGTAGATCAGGATGCCCATGGCGAGCGCCACGAGCAGCGAAAGGCCAATCTTGGCGGGGTCGACCTGGCCAAACGCCTCCAAGACGGAGTTCTTAAAAAAGTCCCTGGCGCTCATGGTCTAAATATCCCCTCGGTTCTCAAAATCCGATTCCCAGTAATTAAATCCGCGAAGGTAGGCGGTCTTTTCGTAACACAGGCAGTACTTGGAGACCGCCGTAAGCTCGGCCGCTCCCGGCGGCACCATATCGCGCACCAGCTGCGGGCAAAACTCCGTAAACTTGACCTCCATCACCTGCTTGCCGGGCTCCAGGACCGGCAGCGCGGGCAGCGTCGCGTCAAAGATATCGAAGCTTCCCACCGCGGCACGCACGTTCATGTCAAACGTGATGCGCACGGTGCCCTCATCCATCACCCACGGCTCGCGCTCGTAGTCCACGATGGTCCGCGGGCGCATCATATTGCAGATGCACTCGATGTAGAACTCGCGACAGAGCGGATAAGGACTCCTCAGCAAAAAGTCGTAGTCGCCAGCCAGAATCTGCTCAAACTCGCCACGCGTGAGCGGCGCGTCCTCCTTGTAAATCCAGCTGCCGTACTTCTTTTTGCGCTCGAGCTTAATCACCTTGTCGCTGCCGTTATAGATGCGCACGCGATACTTTTTGCGCATGAGAATGCCGGCGTCTTTTTCCTCGTAGGCCGAGTTGCAGTAGTCGTCAAAGTACAGGCTGCGAATGGTGTAACCGCCTGCCCGCGCATGCTTGTCCAGCTTAAAAACCGGCGCCATGCGACAGGCAAGCGCAGCGTGCTCGCCCTCGTTAATGAGATATTTGAGCTCGTGGCGGTAACGCTCCTGCGTGGCACGCACAGGCGGGGCCGCCAAGCGCTCAAGCAGCGCGCTAGCCCTCCTCATACGTGTCCTCCACGACCTTACCGCCGTCTTGCACGTAAAAACACTTCATGCCGTAGTGCTTGCCGTCGTCGGTCACATAGTAGTCAAACGCATCTTGCGTATAGCCGTCGGAGTTGGTGGCACGCACGCGCACAAAATACTGGCCGGTATCGGGCGCATCACAGGTCACCTCGGGAAGCAGCACGTCCTCGGCCTTAAAGACCACGTCGCTTATGGCATAGTCACGCGCAAGCTCCACGGTGTAGCGAATGTCGCGCGCCTCAAAGTCGTAGGACGCATCCCAGTTAATACGCAGCTTACCGTTATCGATCTGCGGCACGCCGATGTAGAACGGCATGGGCTTATTAAAACTCTCGCGAAAGCTCTTGTAGTTCTCCTCGATCTCGGAGGGAATCGCCGCGGCGATCTGCTCGTATTGGTCCTTGGTGACAGGCAGATGGTCGATATCGGGCGAAGCAAAGACCAGCGATTCAGTAACCTCGCGGTAGTGCTTGATCATCTTGCTCAGGCGTGCCTCGGTCATATACGAACGCAGGTCCTTGACGGCGCGGTCGAGCTCGCTGCGGAACGATTTGCTGCGCAGCGCACGATTGAACAGTACGTTGCCCCAGTAGTTGCTTGCGCCGCGCTCCCAGCTCGCGTAGTCCGAAAACCCGGTAAGAGAAAGCTCCAGCTTACGCAGCATGCCGTCGTTATCCCAATCTAAAAAGTACCAGGTATTTGAGTTGAGCGGGCTGTACAGATAGCAGTTACGGTTCTGCGTATCGCAGTTGCCCGTCAGGATCTGAAACGCCAACCAATAGACCAGGTTCTCGATATCAAAGTAGGTGTCGAGCACGTCATCGATCTTTTGCGATTCGTCGTTGAGCGCATCGAGCATCTCGATGAGCTTGGTGTGGTCCGTATCGCCCTTAATCTCAAGCATGCCTTCAAAGCTTGCCTGGTTGTAGTCGGGATCATCGGCAAGCTTAATGGTGTCCTCGTAGCGATGGAAATCAAAGCTGTTCACCTTGTACAGGTGCCCGCTCTTATCCAGGCCATGTGCCTTAAGCGCCGTCTTGTTGAGCTGCTCCACCTGCGTAAACAGGCCGTAGTCCTCAAAGGTATCGTTGGACTTTTCGGTCTGGTCGCACACCCACAGATGCACAAACTGCGTGCGCAGGCCCATCATCTGGGGAATCCCGCGGATAAGGTCATAGGCCATCTTGTTGCGAAAACGCATACCCTCGCCCATGTGCTTGTTGAGCGCAATCGCACGCTGCTGGCGCCAGGTACCTTTTCCTTTTTTGAGCTCCACCTTGTAATTCTTTTGCGAGTTCATGCTCGAAGTCTGACCGCGCACCTGCACAGTGGCATTGGGCGCTTCATCGCCATAGCCAACCTCGCCGGCCACCGGGCCGTCTTCGTCGCCCGGCTGCAGCAGGCCCATAACCTGATAGCGCGTCACGGCCATGTCGGCATAGTCATACACCGAGTACGTATTGATCTCGGCCCAGCTGTGGTCGGTGTTCTCGGAGCTGTTACCGCGCGAGACCGTCAGGTACATGGTCACAATACCCGAGTCGTCGTAGACCTCGTACAGCTCGTCCTTATCGCGAAGGTGCTTGGACTGGTCGGAGGCCTCGGCCTTTTTAATCTTGTCCTGCTTTTTGACCTTTTTAGTCGAGGATTCGTCCTGAGACGAGCAGCCCGAAAGCAACAGCGCGCCGGCAGCCGCCTCGATCAGGCAGCGGCGAGACATCAACTTATCGATCATCAGAACCTCCCCAATGGTTGCGATACACGCGAACTACTGCGCGCTCAAACGCGCCGTGCGGCACGCCCTTATGGCGACGTTCCTCATAGCGCTGTTCGGCACGGTCGAGCACCCGGCCAAGTTCGGTAAACCAGCCCGTTTTGTCGGTCGCCACAATGGGCTGCTGGCTCAGGATACGATACGGCAAGTTGGCGGTATAGGTATCGAGCCGCAGCAGCGCCACGATAAAAAACACCGCCGCGCCCAACAAAAAGCCAAAGCCGTAAAATTGCTGCGGCAAAAGCAACGACACGGCAGTCGCCAGCCCGGCCACACCGGCAAACAGGCCCGAGGCCAGCACGGCTCCCTTGTAGTCGGTAAAGTACAGCAAGATAAGCATCACCGTATTACCCACGGCATACAGGCCATAGCCCACGCACAGCGTGCGAAAATACCCGTGCATCAGGTTGTTAAAGCCCAGCGGCAGAGCCGAGAGCACCGTGGTCTCGAGCGAAATGACCGCCGCGGTCACAAACAGCTGCTTGAGCGCACAAAAGCGCAGTTCGCTGTTAAGCGTGGAGAGCATCTCCTCCTCGGCCACCACAATGTCGCCAACTACGCCGCCGTCATTGAACAGGCTGTAGTAGTCGCGGTAGCGCGGATAGAAGTTGACCTCGACCGAGACCACAAAGTTAACGGTCGTGACCAGGATCGTCAAAAACGCAATGAGCGCCGGCACATCGTAGTAGGGCGCACCATAAAACAAGCCCTTGACCTGCACGCCAATAGGACCGGCCCAAATAATCACCAGGTGTGCAAAGAGTCCCAGATTGGTTAACAGGCCCGTGAGCGCCAGCGGCATAAACTGATCGAGCCACTGCAAAAAGGGCCAGGGGCTGCGGTCGCTCTGAGGAAAATACCGGTACAGCAGTACCACGTCCCAGGCGAGCATGACGCCGTAGCCCAGAGCAATTGACGCCAACAAGCCCTCGACCGGCGGCAGTCCCAGCGCCAGCGCGGCCAGGGCGCACAGGCACGCCACGCCAATGGCAGCCGCAAAGCTGCACAGGATGCCGCGGTAATCCTTGATGGCCGTGAGGTAGCTCATGCCGTTCCAGTTGACGATCATAATGTTGAACAGCCACAGGCACAGCAGCCCCTGCAGCAGCGTGGCGCCCGAGAACAGCAAAAAGACGCCGTAGAGCACCGTGCCCGCAACGAGCATGATGGCGTTGGAGCCCCAAAACGAAGGCAGTATCTCATCCTCGCGCTCGGCAAACAACATATCAGCCAAAAAGCGCGTGACCGGCATGGAGAAAAAGCTCGTGAGCAAAAGTGAGGCCAGCAGTGTGTAGGTCACCATGCACACCAGCAGATCCTGGTTGGCACGGCCCACACCCCACAGACCGCACAGCATCAAGACACCCACCTGGAGCAGCACGCCCAACAGCATGGGACCCGTGCACACAATGCCGGCGTAGCCGTAAGCGCGCATCGTGGCAAACAGGCCCTTGCGCCTAAACAGGCGCTTGAGCTCAAAACCAATTCCGGCCACCGGCTACTCCCCCTCTCTGGGCAGGTTAAACGCACACGCCGTCTCGTCGTACAGCGCGCGATAGTTGGCGAGCATCTGCTCGTGCAAGAAGTACGTGGCAACGCGACGCTGGCCGCGCTCCCCCATCTCAATGCGACGAGCGCGGCTTGTGCACATGCGTTCCATGGCATCGGCCAAGCCCTTGCGATACATAGGCGGCGTCACAAAACCCGCCACGCCAAAGTCGTCGCCCGGGGCGCCTTCGAGAAGCTCGCGACAGCAGCCCACCTCAGTCGTCACGCAGGGACGGCGCGCTGCAAGCGACTCCAGCACGCTGAGCGGCTGGCCCTCGGAGATGCTCGTCAAAATGGTAAAGTCGAGCTTTTCCATGTACTCGACCACGTTGACGCGGCCGGTAAAGATCAGGTCGCGCACGCCCAGGGTTTCGACCAGCGCGTGGCACTCGGCGCCGTACTCCTCGTCGTCCACGCCGCCCATGATGTGCAGGCGCACCTTGGGCAGGCGCTCGTGCAGCTCAAAGAAGGCATAAATCATGGTCTTGACATCCTTGATGGGCGCCAGGCGCACCACCGCGCCAATGTCCACCCAGCCGTCCTCGGTCTTTAAGGGAATATCCTTAAAGCGGTCGAACTGGATGCCGTTGGGGATGACCAGGCATTTGTCCGCATCGCAGCCCATATCGACCTGCGTCTTGCGGGCGTTATGGAACAAACTGGTCACGCGGAAGGCACGGCGGTAGATCTCCTCCGAAAGCAGGTAGAAAAAGCGAATCCAGCGGTCCTTAAACGACGGCACCACCCAGTCGGCGCGAATGATCTCTTCCTCGCGCTCGCGGGTATAGATGCCATGCTCGGTCAGCAGCACCGGCGCATGGTGAACGCTTGAGCCCAGGCAGGCGAGCAGGCCACCGTAGCCGGTCGAGATGGCATGGTACACATCGGCCACCGGCACCTCGCTGCCCAACAGGTAGAGCACGGGCAGCAGCATGGAGCGCATGGTGTGGAATGCATCGGCAAAGGGCGTGTAGGGATACTCGGCCAGGCACACGTCGCGAAAGATATCCATAAACGTGCGGCTCTGCAAAAACGAGAGCGGATGCACGCGACGGCGGTGGAAGATATCGAATAACACGTCCCAGTCCGGATTGGAGAGCGCCACCAGACGGCGTAGCGCCTCGCGCTCACGGTCGTTAAAACTGGCTTCATGTTGCTCGCCCGAAAGCCGCAGGGCATCGTCCAGGAACACCTCGTGCACCTCGACCACGTTGCCGGGCAGCTCGTAGACAAACTTGCCACGGTCGGCAGCATGCGCGCCGATCACCCACAGCACAAACTCGTGCTCGGGCATGGCCTGGATATACCCATGCATCCAGGTAGATACGCCGCCGTGCACATAGGGGTAGCAACCCTCGAGTACCAAGCAGATTCTCATTTATCGCCGCCCTCCTTGCGCTCGATCGTCACGGTCTTATCATTTGCCTTGAGCAGATACAGATTGCCCGTAAGGTGCGTCAGTTCGCCACCCGTCACCGCACCCGGCTCGCCATTATTGGCGCGGAACATGAGCCACGCCTCGTCGTGGAAATTGCCCAGGCTGAGCGTCCAGGCATCCGCGCTGGTATCCACGCTCACCGTCACGGACGAAAAGCGCTGGATGGCACTGGAGCACTCCGACGCCGTCTGGTGCCGCAGGTCGAGCGCGGATTTGGTAAGCCACTCCAGGTAGTCGACCAGGCCGCCCTTGTAGACCTCCCAGCCCTCCTTGGCTCCGCGATCGGGGTCCAAAAGGTCGTCTGGGTGCATAAAGTGCGTGCTCACGTAGTGCATGTTGAGCTCGGACACGGCTGCCAGGCGCATATAGGAATCGTCGACCATGCCGCCCGAGACAATACGTGGCTGCTCCACAATGCCATCGCTCGCCACGCCAAACTCCTGTACGTACGGCAGGTCGGTGCCGTCCTCAAAATACGTGCTGGCGATGGTCTTAATGCGCGGAACGTCGGTGCCGATGAGCTTGCGCGCTCGGGCCGAAAGGATATTCGACGGCGGCACGTAAACCGAGCCATGAGCGTTGGGCAGGACCTCGTCCTGAAACGCGATAAGTTCGTTGAGCGAAGCGACGAGCGTCTCTTTGTTCTTCCAGGTCTTGTAGACGTACAGCGTGCCGTAGTCGGTGTCCCAGAGTGCCAGAGGCTGATGGTTGTAGCCGTGAAAGCCCAGCTCTCCGCCCATCTGCAGCAGCATGCCGCCAAAATAGCGGAACTGCGTGGTATCGGGTTGGCGCGCGGGCTCGGTCTGGTTGACCGCGTCCTCGTAGTTTTCGATCATCACGCCGGTATAGCGAATGCCGTATTTTTGCGCGAGCTTTTGCAGATCGGGCCACCAGACCTTAGTGTAAAAATCCGCAATGGAAAGGCCGTAGTCACGCTTGATATAAGTACCATCGCCCGAGGGCACGGGGCTAGGAAAGTCGTCCAAATAGAACACGGCGCTGTTGATGACCGGATAGGCCGTGGCATCACCCAGCAGGCTGATCGCCGCGGCGTAAAAACCGCGCATGACCTTGTCATAGATACCGATATTGCACACCACGGTGCGCCCGCTACCGCAGTCATTGGACCAAATGAGCGGGGCGCCCGCATCGCCGGTCATAGCCCACACACGAGCCGTCTCGCGCAGCGATACCGAAAGCGACGAATCAAAGGGGTCCGAGAGCTCGTAGCGCTCTCCCCCGCCCAGCATAAAGTCCTCGCTCGGCACAATGCTTTCGGCTTTTACATAGTCATATCCGGCCGATTCAATGCCAAGCTTGGAGGCAATCACTTGCAGATAGCTCGAGTTATCCGGCGGCATGGCGAGCATAAGCGAACCGCCGGCACTCACCCAACTCATAATGTCGGTCAGATGCGTACTGAGCCCATCGAGCGACGGCATGAGCAAAATCACGCGATCGAAGGAGGTCAGCGAGGGAATGGCATCCGCGCCATCCAGGGCAAGGTCAACGTCGCGGTGCGCGATCTTCATGTCCAGCAAAATCTGGTCGAACTGGTCTTTAACGTCGTCGACGCCATCTTGGTCCGAGTCGGTAATGACCAGGCACGTGGGCTTTTGGCCAAAGATTGCCGAGCTTGCAGGCGTAGCGTCGTTGGCGGCGAGCATGCCCAGCTTGTGCTGTCCAGCGCTGTACTGCACGCCGGCACGCTCCACCAGCAGCACGGCGGCCATGGCAATAAAGACCGCCCACACCACGAGGAGCCCCATCCAACGAAAGCGGCCTGCACGGTCGCGGATATGTTGCGCCACGTTCATCGGGCCTCCTCCCCGTCGCGCCAAAACGCCAGCTGCTCGCGGTTGGCGGCACTCAAATACACATGCTGATTGTCGATCGCATCGATTACACGGTGGACCTCGTCACCGTCGCGGCGCATCACGGCCAGGCGCAGGCAAAGCATCCAAACCTCCTGCTCCTCGGGCACGTCGAGCACCAGCTGGTCAGTCACGGCCTGCGCCTCGTCGATCTGTCCGACATCGGCCAGCGCCGTCGCGTATCGAATGCGCAGCTCAAGGGTATCCTCGCGCTCGCAGCGACGCGCAAGCAGGAGCGCGTACTGTTGGCGCTGAATCTGTGCAACGCGCCCCTCAGCCAAGCCCGAGCCCAAGTATTCACCAAGAAAATCACAGTATTCGTTGAGGTTTTGCGCGCTCGGGTCCGTCTTGAAGGCACGCTCCAGCTGCTGCAGTTTAAGGTCAGACTCCTTGGAAATCTGCGCCACCGCCGTCGCGGCATAGTGCGCCACCTCAACGTCGTCGTTAAGCTTAGCCGCCTGCAGCTGCGCCAGGTACGCGTCGGGCTCCTCGGTGAGCATGGATAGCATTAGGCGGCGCCGGTATGCCGGGTCGTTGACGATGAGCGCCTCCTCGAGCGGCACTACGCCTGCATCGTCCTCACCACTCGGTACCGACATACTACGATGCAGGTCGTCGTTGAAGCGTAGCAACTCCAGCGCAGACTCTTTCAGCCCCTCGCCAAACACCGCGCTGCGGACCGACAGCAGAACCACCAGCAACGGGCCCCACAGCGGCACCAGCACTATCACAGCCAGCATGTGCCCGCGCACCGGCAGCAGGCCCAACTTCATGAGCGTCCACAGCATCAGGCAAACCAGCGCATGAATCAGCAGCAAGACGGCAGCAGCGACAAGCGAGATCAAGCGGCACCCCCCTCACCGTCAACGGTGTAAGAGATGTGCTGCAGCAACGCCACGATGTCCTCGCCATCGACGGGCTCCACCGTAATCTGCTTTACGCTCAGGCGCTCGCGGATAATGGGAAGATCGCACGCCTTTGCCTGGCGCATAAGCAGGTAGAGCACGTTGCCGTCGACCAAGCCCGCCGCGTCGCTCTCGCGGATTGCTGACCCAATTGAGCCCACCAGCTCGTCGACAGGCTCCATGCCCGGTACCACGCGAAGGAGCAAAAAACTCCCCATCTTGCTATCTGCCAGAGCCTGCTCCGCCGCGAGCTCTTGGCCAAAGGCAGCCTGCTTGAGCACGCAAGTTCCGTCAACGCAGCGTTTATCCTGCGCCACCGCCTCATAGTCAAAGGCACGGCTCAGCGCGCTTTCGACCAGCCCGCACAAGATGCGGAACAGGTTTTGATAATAGAGGGTCATTTGGTTTTCGGCCGCACTACGCACAAAGATCAACACGGCGGGTGCCCCGTCGCGCTCGATCGTGTATCCAAACATGGGAAGCCCCGGCGTCAGCTCGCGGTTCACCCACAGGTTCGAACGACCCCCGTCGCCCAAAAGAGGTGCAAGCTGCTCAAGCGTGAGCGAGCGTGCGGCATCTTCGGCAATCGCGGGACTTGCTGCCACCAGGCGTGCAAATGCCCCGCCCGAAACATGATAGATCGCCACCGAATCGTTCTCGAGGATCTCGCCCAGAAGCTCACAGCACTTGCGATAGATGTCGCGTGGGTTGAGCACGTCGAGCTCCTGCGTCACGGCAAAGATCTTGCCAAAGCTGTCGTGGCGACCCACGATCTGGCGCCTGTACGCGCGCTTGTCCTCGATCGCGTCGTGGTAGAGCTGCGTAAGGAACGTATTGCGGTTGCGCACGAGCTCGTTTTGATCGCGCTTCGCCCTAATGGCTTCGCTGTTGCGCAGCTGCACATAGCCGCAAACGGCACCCACCACAAAGTACGCAATAAACGGCAGCCAGTTGGACGGCTCGTAGAACAGGCCCTGGAAGGTATAGCCGTACTGGGTAAAGTAGCTCGCGGCCAAGCCCACCGATGCCAGCAGCGCCGCGACCAAGCCAAAGTCCAGGCCATACAGCGTGCCGATCAGTACCACGTACAGCAGGCGGTAGTCGAGCACGTTAAGCTGAGCAGACTGCGAAAACACCAGCTCCAGGCCCTCAAAGAGCACCCAGGCCAGCGCGGTCTCCAGGCATTTGATGGGCAGTGTCCGCCCGCGCATGCGGTCGATGGCGGCACGCAGCGGATGGCGCTTGCCCGCGAGGGTCTGCTCCCAGCGGGCGTGTATGGTCGAAAGATCGCGCAGCACGTCATAGCGCTGGAACCACCCGTAGCGCGTGCGGACGGTATCGCTCGGAGCAATGGAGACGACGGCGTCCCCGTCGTAGGTAATGTCGAGCCCCGGGAACAAGCCCTTGAGCGCCTCGCCCAGGTCTCCCACGGTGTGGGCAAAGCTATCCGGAACCTCGAGTTCCTCGAATGTGGCATCCCAGCTGTCGAAGATGCGACGCACCAGAACGGCCAGCTCCTCGGCGCAGAGGGCACCGAGCGGTGAGTCCGCCCCAGCCCTCATGACAGCAGAGCCTTGCGAGCACGCCTCGAACAGCGGGGTCAAAATCGGGTCTTCCAGCGTGGGCGAGGCGGTGTACAGATACGGCACGCGCAAGATCTTGGCCTGAATGCCGTCGCGGACCGCATAGTAGCGGCACAGGTCGTTGGCCGCACGGGCAATGATGCCCTTGCCGTTTTGCCCCGCAGCGTCCACCGCACCGTCCGCTCCCATGGGACCAGTCACAAACAGCAGCTGAATCTGGCGACCCATGCAAGCTCGAAAGACGGAGCGCAGCAGCTCGATGTCGCCAACGGCCTCGGTATGCGGCGTGAGATAGGTAGAGAGGTAGACCACACGGTCGAATTCGTAAGCCTGGTCCAGGTGCTGCAGCAGCTCTTTCCAAGACGCATGGAGCGACGACCCGTCGCGGCGCGCCTCGTTGGCCGCCACGACCTGAACATGGTCACCGGGAAACGCCTTGGCACAAAAGTCGTCATCGACATACACGGTATTGCCAACAACCAGCACTTCCACCGTGCGCTCCCCCTCCCCAAATTTAGCTTTTGCCATGGTAAACATGCATATTGTACGCTGTCAATGTAGGCCAAAGGCAACTTTAAAGCTGTTTTAAGAACTTTTTCAGACGGGAAGCGACTCGCGCCTGAGCCAGAGAGCCCTACACGTGCCGCTGCACGGCGGAGAAAGGCGAATCCACTACCCCTCAGGCATAATTCCTGAGCAAAATCAAGCAGAGCACACGGCTTTTTGCGCCACTTTAAGACGTAATCGGGATGTGGCGAGAGGCCAAATTCGGAAGTGCGGGGAAAACCAAAGGAATGCTGACCAGACCCCCGTTTTAGGCTTCCGCGACCTGCGGTTTTGATACAAAAAAACCGCGTTGTGCTCGAAGGTTTTCGATTTTTCCCCGCACTTCTGTAATTACATCTCTGGATCGAGGGCGCAGGCAATGGTGACGACATCCACGATAGCGCCCCCCTATGCCTGATACCAAAATCGTTCCATAGGGACCCGTTTCCCAATGGGATGATTCTTCACAAAGGGCATTAAGGCGCATGAGAACATGGTAGAGGCAAGCAAGCGCGCTTCCACGTTTTCGCCCATGGTGACCACGGTATAATCCAACGAGACAAGCAACGAACGGGAAAGGCAGCGCGGATGAACCTGGGCAGCGAGAGCGAGACCGTCGAGTTCAAGAAGTCCACTGGCGAGCATAAAGAAGCACTGCAAGCCATCAGCGCCATGCTGAACAAGCACGGCCGCGGCGAGCTCTACTTCGGCGTGAAGGACAACGGCGATGTCATCGGCCAGGATGTCAGCGACGCAACGCTGCGCCAGGTGACGTCGTGGGTGTCCGACAAGATCGAGCCCGCGGTGTTCCCGACGGTCGAGTGCCTCGACGCCGATGATGGGCTGCGATACATCAAAATTGCCTTCTCAGGTGCCGACGCCCCCTACTCCGCCGACGGACGCTACTTCACCCGCGTGGGGACTTCGAACAAAGCGCTGTCGGCCTCGGAGCTGAGCGCCATGGTCGTCAAGCGTGAGCGCGCCCGTAGCCCGTGGGACTCGCTGCCGTCCGGCAGGCCCGTCTCCGACGCCGACGAGCAGGCGGTGCGTGACTTCGTCGCGCGCGGCGGCAGGGCCGGACGCGTGGGCGGCGGGTTCGCCGGCGTGGAGGACACCTTGGCAAGGCTCGACCTCGTCGCGCCCGACGGCAGCCTAAGAAACGCCGCGGTGGAGCTGTTCTGCGAGGGATCCGACACCTACCCCAGGATGAAGCTGGGGCTTCTGGGCGGCAACACCAAGGCCAAGATCCTCGACCTGCGCCGCGAGAGCGGCACCATGCTCAAGCTGCTCGACTTCGCCGAGTACTTCGTGACGTCGAACATCAGGCGCGAGTTCGTCATCGGCGAGACGGGCATGTACCGCAAGGAGATCCCCGAGATCCCGGCCGAGGCCATCCGCGAGGCGGTTGCCAACGCGCTGTGCCACCGCGACTACACCACCGGCACCGCCGTCGAGGTCAACGTGTTCATGGACACCGTCCAGATCGTGAGCCCGGGCCTGTTCCCCGAGGGCGACTCGCCGCAAGAGCACCTAGACGGTACCGCGAGCGAGTTCGGCCTCCGAAACCCCGCGATCGCGCGCACCCTGTTCCGCGCCGGCGTCATCGAGCAGTACGGCACGGGCATACCGCGCATCAAGGAGGCCTGCGAGGCAGCCGGCGTGAGGTTCCGCTTCGAGCAGACCGTCAACAGCACCGTCGTCGTCTTCGAGCGTCCTGGGTTGCAGAAAGCGGCCTTCAGGAGAACCGCGGCCGACAACCGACCGCTCCTCAGCGAGCGCGAACGAGCAGCGATGGCAATTGCCGCCGCTCAGGGGAAAATCACGACCTCCGACCTCGCGCGGGAGTCCAATGTCGGTAGGAAAACGGCCTCGAAGACTCTGAAAGACCTTGCCGGTCGAGGCCTGTTGGAATGGGTAGGGAAAAGCCCGAAAGACCCGCACCAGTTCTACAGGATGCCAAGCGAAGTTTGAGGCTGCAGGTCCTAGCCGGGAAACAGGCCCATTGCGTTTGCTGCCCTCCCCCTGCTGGGCACTACTGAGTAATCTACTGGGCACTGCTGAGTAATCTACTGAGTAGTGCCCAAGCGCGAGTTGGCAAGTCCGCCGAAGCCCAGAGAAACGGCTCCGAAGAATATACTGACCGCTACTGACCGCTACTGACCGCTACTGACCGCTACTGACCGCTACTGACCGCTACTGACCGCTACTGACCGCGGCATTCGGCAGGCCCGCCGAATGCCGCGGTCTCCCGAGACTAGCAGAGCCGCCCTTATTGTTAGCGCTGCCGAAGCAAGCCCTACTTCAGCAGCAACTTGAATTTTCGTGCGATGAGCCTCCCCGGAGCCAAGAGCCTTTTGCCCTAATCACAACACCGCAATTCAAGCACCGCAGAAAACTCCATTAGCGATGAACCAGCCACTTGAAGACGTGATCAAGGTGCGGCAAGGGGTCAAATTCGGAGGTGCGGGGAAAATCGAAGAAATGCTAACCAGGCCCCAGTTTTCGCTTCCGCGAACTGCGGTTTTGGTGCTAAAAATCGCGTTGTGCTCGAAGGTTCTCGATTTTCCCCGCACTTCCGTAATTACATCCTTGGATCGAGAGTACAGGCAACAATGACGTCATCCGCGATAGCACCCAACAGTCACGGACGTACAAAAGGCCGTTGCCGGAAGCCTCCATACAACGACTCTTCTTTGCGCGCGCCACGCTCGCAATGCTCCATTAAATGTAACTAATTGATTTGCTATATACCATTCATAATGGCACATAGCAAATCAATTAGTTACATGTGGAGGCAGAACATGAGGGAGTACGTCGAGAAGCAGCTGCACACTAGAGTCGATTGCGAGCCCAACGACGCCTCGGAAATAACGACGCAAAACTCTTTCCGAAAGTGTAGGTGAGCGAAATGGCGACTCATGCATACGATGACCTTTATTCTTATCTAGCCGCATTCAAGAACAGCTCTCTTGCCGAAATAATTGCGTACCTAGAAGAACTGGGGCAAAGGAGGTTCGACGCCTTTATTAGGGGCCTTGCACCCCTTATCCCAATCGAAAAAATCGAAAATCAATCCCTGTTCAATTTTTCTGTTGACTCCACCCTTGAAGGAGGCAAATTCCCCTGCACTGACTATGCCTGTCGAGAGCAAAACATTTACCATTTGGCAAAGTTCTCAGCATTGTATGCAGATAAAACACTGATTCATTGCCCTATAGAATCGGCATTCGAAATGGGGCACGATGATTATGCCTCAGTCGATGAACTTGCATTCGGGATCTATTTGACCATGCGAGTCGAAGACATAGTCAAAGCTGGAATACTCGGATTTTCGAGCAATTACATTCCTCTTTGCAAAGATTGCCTAGCGCGACAAATCGAAAGAGAATCAAAAGCAAAAGGATTGATATCGAGTTATTGGGATGAACTCGTACGACAATTCTGTTCCTCTACCTCGTGCACTTTAAAACAAGCACCAGATGGGAATCTGTGTGTAGCGATTGAGGGAATGGATGCATATGGGTCCCATGATGAGATGGATGTCGATTTCCTGGTAATCCCGTCTGAATACGAATCGCTCTATGCAAGCCAAGGCGAAACGCGATTGGATAGAGACATGCTGGAGAAAGGCGGCATCTCGACTATCCTACTGCCTTTGTTGGACGATTGCTTTCAAGCCCTCGTCAATCCCTATTTTTCGAATAGCTCGTATTTAACCACTCGTCCAGCTCAGATTGAGTTCCTCGAGTCCGCAACTTCCACCCTTTATCCTCGAAAAGATCAGACCATACCCATTCGCCGGTTATCTTGCCCCCTCCCCATTGCTGAAAATGCAACGTTGCGTAGCATCCTTGATTGCCGCATTAGAAACGAAGAGTCGTTTCTTGTGTTTAGGGATACCTTGTCCAAAGGCCTGAGCGAAAGGCCCATCGACACCTCGACATTAGCTGACCTGAAGAACGACCTAATAGAGCCCGAGCTTCACAAGATATCTTTAGTGATGAAAAACGAGCGATCCCGATTAGTCACCTCCGCAGGCATTGAAGCCGCTATCGGAATTGCGAGCTTTACATTGGGGCAATACGGAATCGCATCACCTTCTGATGCCATGGCCTTCCTCGGGGCTGCCGGCATAGGGGCCGTTGCATCTCAATCCGCAGATTTCTTGCGAGAAGCCAAGGCAAAAGAGAACCCCATGTATTTCCTTTGGAAGCTCAATAGAAACAACCGTCTGTAACCTAAGGGGCAGAACACCGCAGTCGCCGAGCATATCTCGATCATTAAATAAAGGCAGCACTAGAAAGGATGCGAATCGTGAAGAACCGATTCCCTTTCCGAATGCCTAATGCAGTAAAAATCACTGGTAGATCCGAGCAGTTTAACCAAGACGACAAGAGCGCGCTCAGATTGTTGTCTGCAGTAGCTAGCCAAGTATAGATACCATCCTGTTTCCAAATTCGGTCCTACGATAAACCCTTTCTTCTTTCTCAATTTCGTCGGGATCGTCGAAGATGAGCGTCGTATCTACTACGTCCCACTGCTGCCGATGGATATCCTCAATCAGCAATCCCAGCCCGGTTAATCGAAGAAGAACTTCTGCATCTCTGCCTCTGAGCGTCTGAAAAGTTTCCTTTTCTCGAAGCATTTCGTAGTCTCCAGGTAGAAATCTGTCCAAAGTCTCTGCAAACAAACGAAGATCGTCCCAGCTAATTTCTTTATCTAGGTAGGCCTCATAAATCTTTGCTAGTCGTCGCGCTTTGTCCTCCTCAATGTATCTTTCGAGCAGGATAAGCAGGTACTCAATATCGCGCTTCCTATTTGACTCTTCAAAGTATTGCTTGTACTTGTTCCATGAGCCATTTTCAAAAGAGTCGCGGTTGAACTCATCGAGGAAACACGCATACTTCTTCAGCAGATACGCATTGTGGATATTGTTTCCGATTTTGTAGATGCTCACTAGGCTTGAGATGACGGGGATGTCCTTCAAGAACTCGTTTTGGAGAATTTCGTCCAGGCCAACCTCTGCGATATTCGAAATAAGTTCGAGAGAGTCGCTGCAAATAGTCGGCCTTGCGTCGTCTTGCAAGCGCGATAGACCGGCCTTAGTTGATTCCTCTGCGTTTACCATAAGATTACCTTTCATAATAATTTGCCAGTTTTGGCATGCGTTTGCAGCGCCGCTTTTCTGAAAGTGGCTCCAATTTAAATGCCATCCCCCGAATAGGCGCTCAGGTTCGATTCAACAAGTGCATTGGTTGAAAAGAGCTTTAGACCCCCTTCGCGGTAGAAGTCGCCTGTGCAGAGCAACCAAATCATCTTGTCGAGCTTGCAGGCAGTGGACTCGGGGTCCACGCCGCCCTTCCGCGCCGCGCGCGCGGCTTCGAAATGGCAACGAGCCACTTCGGCCTCGCTGTCAGTGGTAGCGTAAAACTGAACAGTATTCAGCTGGCCGTTGACACAAACATCGACGAGTGGCTGCTGAACAAGCTCGACGACCTGATCAGGGCGATGCAGCTCGAGCTCATGGAGCTGCACCACGGTTCGTCCTCGACTGTCTTCTGCACGCAGTGCAGGTCGAAGGGCTAGGCAGGAGCCCCCGAGGCTTTTCCTAATTCTAGGTGTTAAAGTCGATTACTGCCTGCCGTGGAATAGCCTCCACTTTTCGTCTTCGATGTCTCTTTCAATTGAAGACCTCACTTTTAACAGCCATTCTCTGTGTTTTAAATATTCAACACCTGCGGGCAGCTGAGCAGCAATCGATTCAATCGCCTCAATCTCCTTGAGCTTTGCTGGAATAAAGCCTTTTTCTGGAGACCCGCTCATTGAAGATCGACGGAGATCCAAATCGTTGATCGATATCCCGTCTTTATCGAGCGACAGAATGAGGGTGATAGCCCTGACCCTCGCCTCGTCATTGCAATCGGACAAGGCCCAGCTAATTCTATCGAGACTATTTGCGTCGGCGATCCTTTCGCGGATGATATATTCCAGGCGCTCCCAAAAAATATCGCTCGAGAGCGCATTTGCGTCACGAACGGGAAACAAAGCGGCTATTTCAAACCTACCGAGTGGTTCGCTCAGCACTTCATCGATCAATGCTTTCAGCAGATTCCAAGCACGATTGTCCTGGACGGTCCAAAACGAGCTGATTCTTCGCAGGAGATCGTGCCTTTGTCGGTAGTCGAGGCTGGCAGCGTATTCCAAAAAACGGTCAATCATTGAACTGTCAAGGCGTAAAAGGCAGCGTAGGAAAGCGAGGTTATAGTCGAAAGAAGGGCGTCCTTCAAGTGCGAGAAAATACAGGTTGATAGCCGGTAAGGGATTGGATCCGAAGTACGAATCTAGAGCGGAGACGCGCTTTTCGTCTCCGCAGTTGCCGAAAAACCGCCAAACCCCATCATTGTGAGTGCGTTCGGAAAACCTAGAAGCATATTTGAGGATATAGCCAGGATGCTTTGGCTCGACTATCTCCAAATCTTCCAAGCAGAGATGCGTTCTGCCGTCATCGAGTCTTGCGAGGATCTCGTCGAGCTCCTCCTTGTCGGGCCCGTTCTTTATTGCTAGCAAATCAAGATAGTCAAACAGGGCCGGATGGTCACTCACGTCGATCACCGCGCCCAGCTCGTTTCTAAGGACCTTCCTGCCGATGGTTTCAGCAAGATGGTCAAGTGCTTCGTACGGGACGGGGATCGTCGAGGGCGACGAAGCGATATTGCGTGCGATTATGCTTGAGGCAGTATCTGGGGTCCTTTTGGCGATTTCCAGAAGGACTTTTCCGATAGCCCTGCCCGACTCCCACTCTTTATCGGAAATCTCATAATCTTCGGCTAGCTTTCCCAGGGCTTCGGTCAGTCGTTCTAGCGGTAACTCTTCCGCGGATATCCTCGGTTCTTTCTCTACGAGAGACTCGGAGTTCTCCAGGCCAAGTGCGTCGAATGTGCTCTGGCGGAACCCATCGAGGCTCAGAGGGGGATTCTGCGCGCATGTTTCGTAAATCTGGTTGATGCTTAAGCTGCATGAGAGATCGATTGTCGAGTCTTCGCTTATATATTTGGGGAATAGATCTTCGATCATCGAGAGCACCGAATGCATGTTTTCTGCATGCTCCGCTTCAGGTTCTTTGCCATAGAACGAGAAGTGCTGCCGAAAGGTGGATCTAACTTGCCTGCTGAATTCGGTTTCGACTAGAACGGAGAGCGCCCGGAAGCAATGGGCGTGGAGCTCGGCCAGCTCTGATGTGAAATTAAAGATCAGGGTGTTGTATGTGTACGTTATGCCGTTTTGCCGAACGCGCTGGACCCTTGAAGAGAGGTATGAACTCGTCAAGACGATCAGACATGCTGCAACATTGCGGGAATGCGATTGTTGATATTTTTGAGCGAGGGCATCGAGTTTGCTGTTTTCCAAATCGAATCCCGTACGATCGAAATCGTAAGCGAAAGCGCCGTCTTGCCCGCATGCCCAGTTGTACTCGGCCGCCCGCTCTGTGCCTCTTTCTACACACTTCACGAACAACTCGGAGGCTGTTTGCGAATACTCGCTCGAGTTCATCAGGGATACGGAAATATGCAGGGGCATAGATCCGTCCGATGTCAAATTCATGCCGAGAATTTCTTCCGATACGTCAGCGCAAGCAGCACTTTCGATGCGGTTTGAGGCAAAGGCGAGCGCCTGTACGGGGAGGAGTTGATTGAATGTGATTATGAACTGATCGGCAATTCGCTCATCCCGATTCTTTATTTCATCCCAAGCTTTCTCGCATTCCCTTCGAAGATAGTCGTACACGCTCGCACTTCCGCATACTTCAGCCATTGACTTGGCGGCTTTGAGATACGGCGCGTTCGGCATTTCTGCGGTATGCAGAATGAAATCTGCAAAACTGCCGTTCCCTTCTTTTGCGAAGTGGCGGCATATCAAGAAGTCGCGAAGATTCTGCTCTTCCATCCTTATGGCTAGCACGCCACCGGCTGAGGTAAGGATCGTAACGATTTCCTGGTCGTTCAATCTGGATGCAAAATCCCGAATCTCGGCGTCGTCGTACCCCAAGCCCAAGAGATCCTCATAACAAGGGTCTCCTTCAATAAGATCGCAGCAGTCGTAGATTGCAAGGATCTCTGCGAGACGTTGCTCTCTGCTGGAGTACCCAGCTAAGGCGGAATTCATATAGATGTTCAGAAGATCGTATGGCTCTTGGATGGCTTCGAAATTGCCGTCTGCTATGGGGCTTGCTGCCATGATAGCCAAGCGCAGGTTTCCGTTTGCGATTGCCGATACTCTCTCCCTCAGTGCTATGTTTTTTATGTTGTATTCGGTCTCGAGTATCGCTTCTATATTTTCCGCGGTTAGAGGCTCCAGCTCTATTTCTCTGAAATTTAGATAACTGCCGATTTTTGCGGTCAACTCGCTTCGGTGCATCTTCCTGCAGGTGAGGACAATCTTTAGCTTTTTGTTTTCCAAACAGATTCCCAGCAAGTGCTCAAGTGACAGGTTGCCGTTTGCATCATCGACTAGAAGGATAATGTTTTCCGACTCCGACAAAATCAGCTCGATATCATCGTCGAGATGCGATGAATACCTAGAGTCCAAGATAAGAAGATCCCAGTGATGCCGTTTGCTGAATGAGAGGCATGCGTCGAGGGCGATCTTGGTTTTCCCCGATCCAGACTGCCCCTGAATCACCACTGCCTTGTTTTGCTCTATCGATTCGACGATGACTGAAAACTCGGAATCCCTGTGCATGAGGAGCTTCGACAGGTCGGTTGAGAAACGGTCGTTCAGGCTTCGCTCGATGAAGCGGTCTGGGGCGATGAATGATCCCTTTCCGAGTGGAACGCCCAATACCGTATGCGCTAGCGCAGGGTATTTTCCATCAAGGTCGCTCGCAATTGTCTCTGGCCCGATTATTTCTATCCGTGGATCGATGGCACGGACCTCCTCGAGTACCAGAGGTGAAAGGCGAAAGTATGTGTGGCACAGGATGATTCGATCTATGAGTTGCGGATTGATTCCGGTTTTGCTCCTGTCGAGGCAGTCTTTAGCATCATTTAGCAGCTTATTGCGGATGTCGGAATTAGAGGTTGTGTATGCCGCGAAGAGGTAGTGTCCATTCTCTCCTACGGAGTACATGTCTGGCACTCCGGTCGTGGTTTTATCCGTGCCGCATTGGGATCCTAATTCAATGATGTTGTTAAGCGAATATCTCCTATATAGATACTGATTTGCTAGTGTTTGAAAACGCCCGCCTTCGATCTGCCTTAGCTCTTCTTGGATCTGATTTATTTGGGACATTTTGCTCCTCGCGATAAATTCGCCTTTTGATTTCTCTTTTCTTACTCTAGTCCGCCTACCTCAGCAAGCCTTACAAGCTCGAGGGACGAGTCGACGACGTCCTCGAAGTCAAGCCCCGCCGCATAGGCCCTCGGATAAGGCGAGCGGAGGGCGCGTGACCCCGTCGGAAATGGCCGCCGTTAGGTGCGTGTTCGAGAGCTGCGCGGCGGAGCTGGATGGAGCCTGGGCAAGGCATTAGGGCATCCTCGTCCTTGTCGTAAGACTGCCATTAGAAGATCTTCTGCAAATCCTAAGCCACGTTTCAACTTGGCAAAAGCTGCGGATCCTAGATATCGGCAAGACATTCGAGACTCTTGGATATGGCGTCGAAATAGATCCTTTGGTAATACTCCATGGTCTCGACCTTGCCGATCTCCGATCCGAGCCTCTTGGCCCAAGCTACGAGGGCCTTCCTGTCCTCGCCCTCGAGCGAGGCCGTGCACGACCTCATGTGGTCGCCCGGAAAAAGGACACTGTGCACAAGCCGAATATCTTCGGGAGGCATCTTCTCCATCGCCCTCGCGAGGAGGGAAGTGTCGAGGGAAATGAGCGACAGGATGGGTTCCGACCAGTCATCTGATTTCGAGAAAGCCAGATAGAGCTTCGTCGCGAATTGGTCGGGGGCGTTTTTCAGGACGTTGCCAAGAGACTCCGACTCCCGTTCGCGTAGCGTCGTCAAGGCGAGCTCCCTCAGCCTGTCGACCTCCTCCAAAGCCGGAATCTCATGCGCTTCGCTCGAGTCGAAAGGGATCTCCTGCCATTCGACTCGATTCTTTCCGATTGACCTCACTGCAGACTCGGGATCCCGTCCAATGGAGGATTCCATCGCCTTGACGAGCGGCGCGACCCCTTCGGGAAAGGCGTCAGCAAATTCCCCCGCAATGCCTTTGACGGCACGCAGGACGTCGGGATAGACGTCGAACGACAAGCCGCGGCTCCCGTCCCCGGGGACAATCCCGGCGACTATAGTCTCCACCATGCCAGGGACATCGGCATCGCGGAAAGTGGCGTGTCTGATGCCGTCGATACATTCAATAGCTTTCCGCGCGGCCGGCCCGTCGGGATGAAAGGTCGCAAGGTAATCTTCCAGGCAGGAACGAACATGCTTGGAATCGACCCCCTCACACCTCTCGAAAAAGCGGGGGATGAAGTCCAGAGCGGCGTATTTGAGCCGGCGCGACTCGAAAATGCCACCCCTAAGGATGGAATCCTCCCGGCTTGACGGAGGCCCGATGCGCATCCCCTTCGCCGCCCCCGCTGCAAAGCCGAAAGCCTCTTTGAAAACTGCCCTGGCAGACTCCGGGTCGGTGGGTTCAGCGAAGAACCCGGATTCCTTCATCCCGACCAGCACGGGGCGCATCTTGCTGAGGGATCGCAAGTTCGGCGATTCGCTTCCTTCAATCGCCGAAACGGCGTCCTCGAGCGCGCCTGGGTAGATGCCGCCCAGCACGCCTCCCAGAACGCGTTCCACAACCGAGCCGACCGAGGGCCTGAACCGGCACTTCCGCCAGACGGTCTTCTCGATGAGGCTCTCGTACTCCCTGGTCGTCCCCTTCTCCCCCTTCGGTCCTAGCCCTTTCCTCCACTCATCCTCGTTGCAGACGAGGAGGACCTTCTTCCTGCAGCCGACGACGAGGTGGTCGACCGCCCCGAGCAGCTCGCGAATGCCCATGTCGCACCTCTCCACGTCGTCTATGACGAGGAGGGTCTCGGGGCCGATGATGAGGTTCACGGCATTCAGCGGCGCCATCTTGAGATCGACGCCCGCCTTCTTCTCCAGCTCCCTGATCTTTTTCCCGAGGAACGATATTCCCGTGTCCTTGGCGAACCCGACGAGTGAATCCCACCTGCCCCTCTCCCCGCCGGCCGCGCACCCTATGGCGTATTTCGAGATGAAACCAGACTCAATCGCCCCGCAGAGCTCCGCTAAGTCCTTGGCGCCGTAGGCGGACGCCACCACGACGGGATGCCGGCTCTCATCCTCCTCCAGCTTCTCGGTCAGTGCGTGCTCGACAAAGTAGGTTTTCCCGCATCCCCATTCCCCGGTAAGCATGAGGGCGTACGAGTTCTCCTTGTCCTCGAGGTACTCCCTCACGACGCCGATGATGTCATCCTCGTTCACCTTGGTCGCTCCTTGTCCGCCATCGGTTTCCACCCTTACCTTTCCTATGGCCACGCGAGAGCCTACTCCAGCGCTTTCGGATCCCATTCGAACCCTTCGGCCTGCCGCCTTATCGCCGGGTCGATGCACTTCTTGACGAGCTCAAGCGCCGCGGCCGCGCGGTGCAAGCTAGTGGATGACCATTTCAAACAAATCTTTCGCGATAAAATCAACGCGCTTCTTAACGTCAAAACAACCATTCGCATAGCGTTTAGCAAAAGCTCTTGTAGTGGCATAACGCGATTCAGCGTATATGGGCAGCTTTTCCTTAAGCGATTTGTCTTTACATTTCGCGTTAAGTCGCTCTTCTAGCATGAGCAAGTTCCCAATAATCGAGTTTTCCTGAGCCTGCGAATCCGGAAGAATGTGCTCTATTGTGAATGCCTCAGAAACCCTAACACCAGACTTAAGCTCCTCGAGCAAGGCAAGGACCAACTTGCAGCGATCCTTCAACTTTGTTTCGCTATACAACGGCCACGAATGAGACCATCCAAGCGAAAGGAGATTAATTCGAAATGTTTCTTCTGAAGGCAGTTTTTCGTTAAAACTATTTTTCCACTCATCTAACACTTGCTGGGTGCAGTTCAACTCGATTGCGTATGAGTGTTTCACGATCGAATCCGATAGGTGGTTCGACTCCATTCCCCCGATTATCTTATAGCAAATATAGAACCGGTAAATAAATCCAATCGCATCATCATACTGCTCGCTCGTTAGCTGCTCTATTTCGCGAGCGTGCATTAAACTCATAAGAAGCGGCCTGAAGACGCGGACATTGTGTGTTCTTAAGAAACTCAAGATTTCCGCATTTCTGTCATCGCTGGTTGGCTCGACAATCTCTGCATAATATCCGGCTTTTAGCCTTAAATCATAGAGAAGATCAGCAGCCTTCTTTGGATCCGTAAAATCCCTTATTTTCTTATATGCTCCATCCTTGTCGCCTTGACCTAGGCGATATTTTTGAATTGCGTAGTGACGCAAAAAAGCTTTCATGTTCGAGCCGACTGTTGCTTCAATTTCCGACCATACCTGTTTTGCATCATCGCGCTTTTCTATAGGATGGATATAGCGCATAATATAGTTCTTCAGAAGCTCATGGTCCTCAAGCTCGATACCTCGCGCATTCAATATTTCGAATATTGTGTACGAATCTTCCTCAGACGATGATTTGATGTTTACATATGCGACAGAAATGACCGCATCCCTGAAGGCCAGCAACTCCTCATCCTTCATCTTGGCGAAACTTGCACTGAAATATTGGAAGGCTTTAACGATCAGTTCGTCTTTTGATCCGGACGCGCGTTTGCTCTTCGAGAAAGCCACAGCAGACATGGCAGCCGCATCTTCAGGAGAGATAGCAATTACTCCTTCGACGATCCTCGTTAATGATAAGTGATTCTCCGGAGCGACGATCGCGTGCTCAACATCCTTAGTATCTATCGCCACTAGATATTTTTTTGTGCCATTAGCGTGGTTAATCATATTCCTTTTCTTGAAAGCGAACATGAGGCTAGACAGCAAGAGCGTTAGGGTAATAACTCTTTGTTGACCATCAATTATTGTAAAAACCCCGAGGCTGTCTTCTTCTTCTTCCTCCATCAGCACTATCGAACCGATGAAATGCGACGTAGCAACTTCCTCTGTCACAAGCTTGATGTCTTCGAATAGATCTTTCCAGTTATGCTCATCCCACACGTAAGCGCGCTGATTGCGAGGGATTCTATAGATTGAGTCATTAAGCAGCTTTCCAACCGTACTCTGACGTGCTTCAAATGCCATGTTGATCCCTTGCCTTCGCAATAGTTTTGTCGGCCTTGCCGCCTCTCGGCGTCACCAACGCCTTCGCTACAATAAAAGTCGGCACATCGCCGAGCAGGGCCGCCTTTTCGCTCGCGAACATGCCGACTGCCCCAATCAATCTCCGTCGCTGCCATCATCGTCGATTAACCAACATGTCAGCAGCAGGCAATCGTCACGTCCACAGTCCATTCTATATGCCGGCTGAGCATGGGGCGAATCTTAATCGCCAAGATATCCAGGAAGCCCGAGCTTCCAGGGAAATGCCTTCAGACGCCTTACGTTGGGTAGGCCCCCTACAGAGATCTATTGGCCGTGCACCGCAAACAACGCGTTAGGCCGTTGCACGCAATCGGCCAGCCACCCAGCATCCCCAATCCGCACCACAACTCCCTACCCCGCTCCAGCCATCGTCATCTCCATACAGTGTCCAAACCCACACCAATAAAACCAACCCACTCAACAAGCAGCCCTCGCTTAGCAACCCAAACACCACCACAAGCCAGCAAGCAATCACCAGTCTGCGTTCGCAACATCGCTTGGAACGGCAAATGCTTACCGCGCCCTTGAAACACGCCAAACTCGTCTACAACCTGCGGTTTTTCGTTTATACTGCAATCGTTGAAATGCCGGTACGCTTGCAGAATCGTACCTGTTCCGATTACAGAAAAGGGGCCGTCATGCGTAAGCCTGCCTCCTGCGTCCTTTCCATCGCGCTCTCGCTCGTAATGACGGTTGGTTTTATCCCGTCACCCGCGCTTGCCGAAATCGCCAGTGCGCCAGAACCCGCCGCGCAAAGCGCCGGCAAACCTAACGAGAGCCCAGCCGAAACCACGTCGGGCCAAGCCCGGGCAAACGATCAAATCAGCGCCGCCTCCGGCACCAATGTAACGGCCAACGCAACGCAGCCGATCGACGCCAGCATGTTCAGTATCGAGGACACCGACATTCGCTACACGGGCAATCCCGTGATGCCCACCGTCACGTCGTCGACCGTGCCGAGCGACCAGTACACTGTCGCCTACGAGAACAACGTAGCCATCGGTCAGGCGACCGCCGTTGTGACCGCCGACGACCAGAACTACAGCGGCACCTGCGCGATCCCATTTGAAATCAAACCGGCGAACGCGGCCGCGAACTACCAGCACAGCACCACCGCGCAAAGCGGCGACATCACGCTCACCGTCCAATGGAACGACCCGAGGCTCGGCCAGGAGACCACGTTCCATGTGACTGCGACGGGCGGAAGCGGTGCGTACCGGTAATGTCGAGAAAGTTGGTGTAGCGCCCGATCCGAAGTGAGTCGGCCCGGCGTCCTGGAATCTGGAATACGGTTG